>JBARSI010000269.1:0-24037 GCA_049644665.1 Anaerolineales bacterium | reverse complement strand
ATGTCTCAGGTGTACCCATTTTAGAAGCGCCGGCGCAATGATCATCATGCTGTAAATCGGGTTTCTAAACATGCAGGTATTCGAAAATAATCTCCCGGAAGATAGTTCCCCGGGAGATTTTGAGTCTTGGTTATGGATGCTCAACGGGGGTAAATATTACAGACATAATTCGGGAATATGTTAAGCACAGGCACATTGCAGGCGTGAATATCGCCGGCTACTTGCTTTCTAGTGAAGTTAAAACACTTGGGGCAGGAGACTGGTAAGTGCAAGTGCAAGCCAGGCTACAATCGACCAATACACGATGTACTCGAAGAATGAAAAAATGAACACTGGGATTGGATCGAGCGCATTGAACACGGGTACTTTTTCGAGGACTCGCAAACCATTAACCCCAATTAAGTGTTCCAGGAGACCTTCCGTCCCTCCAAAAAGAATGAACATCAATGTGGGGAGTGTATTGAATCTGTTTGCCAGGGACCACATGACCAAACCAAATAGAGCGTAAAGGATGATATTAAGCGGAGCGAGGGGACGAACCCATCTGGGGTAGAAGTACTGGTAGTACAGATCCCAGAACGCCCTGAAGGCGATTACACTGAATAAACCCCAAAAAATTCCAGAGGCTGTAGCCACTGCAAGCGGTGAACGTAAGAAATCGGCATCCGGGTAAAGGTAGACAAGGGGAAGCAGCAGCAGAATGCCGATGATGGCGAAGACTGCAGTGCTTCCCCAGATATCTGTATTCGTTACCGGGCTATCCGTTGGATCCATAATTTATTACTCTTGGATCGTTTCTTTCTAACCCAAAAGTGGTGTTTGCTGTCTAACTTCTCCACAAGGCCGTTGTGAAGTATCGCTATTTATGGTGGAGATGTTTTGCGGCGATGAAGGAGAGTCCATTCTCCGTAAGTGCCCAGGCGGTCTTGTTTAAGGAGTCGAGCTTGTCGCTGAAATTCAAGGCCAGATGGTCCCAATCGCCAGTCTCTATGATTTCCTCTTTGTCACGGAAGTAATCCAATATATCACTTGGATGTTCTCGCTTGACGTCTATTTCGGGATCGGCCCCCTCGTGTTTAGCGGATATATTGGCGACATGATCGGCGATCTCGATCAATTCATCGCGCCTGTTGTAAGGCTGGCGGACGATGCTTTTATAGGTCTCAACGATGTGGTGCTCGTAGCGAACGACATCCTCAAATCCCAGATCCTTCCTGAATTGGGCTGTGATCTCCATTGTCTCATTGTTAATGGAGTTGCTCCAATTGAAGCCGATTAATGGAGATGTTCCATCCTCGCGGCTGAAGAGCTTGGCGCCGATAAGCGTCCATAACGCCGCGTACGGATTGTCGTTCCCCATATAGACCGAGATCTTGAACTCATTATCAACCCCGAGCCGATGGAGAAGGTACCCGAGCAGAACCGTTCCGGAATTTATATTCAAGACCTGCCGGATGCCGTAATTGGTGTAATAGTAGAGGAATTCATCCAACCATTTCAAAGCATACTCATTCGGCTGACCTACTCCACCGAAGTACCCGGTGATAGTCTCAGGACCGCCAAGATGGACGTTGGACCCGTCGGTGCCTTTGGTGTCCAGAGTCTCCACGTAGCTGGCGCCGATGATCTGCATGGCGGCTGCGAAGGCCGGGAGATCACCATCTTCTTCCTGTTCCTTCATTTGACGCACGCGGATGAACCGGCCGGGCATCAATAAGCCCTCCGCGATCGCTCGTTTCGCAGCCAGAATCACATAGGGGAAGTACTGACAGGCGCTGATCTCGAGGGTGATGGCGAAATCATCATTGAATGACGTCTTCTCGGCACGGTTGCCGAGAACTTTCTTGCGGTATTCGTCGATGCCGATGAAAGCGCCTTTTTCGCGCTGTTCTTGAAGCCAATCCAGATCTTTCAAATAATCGGGCTGGATTTTTGCGACCTTCTCGCGCAAGACAGACATCTGCCTCGCGGCTTTGGCTTTCGTGTTGATTTCCTCAGGGGTGCCGTACTTGGCAACCACTGCCAAGAAATCATTGATGATCTTCATGTCGGGATCTGCAAGGATCTGGTTTATAGCATCCAGGCGAGAAGAAGGTATCTGGAGGAGAGCGCGAATGTCCTTACTCATAGAAATATTCTCCTTTCCTAAGCGTACATTCGGTCGATTAGTCCTTGAGTTTTTCAATTAGGTCGTCATACTCTTTGTCGGAGATCCCAAACCAGTTTTCCGGTTGGGGGAAGGTTTTACTTTTAACTTCTTCAACGTATTCTTTCAAGCCATCGGTGATGGTCTTTCCTGCATCAGCGTAAACCTTCGCCATCCGCGGTTTGAATTTCGGGTAGAGTCCGAACATATCATGGTATATAAGCAGCTGCCCGTGAGCGTCGGGACCCGATCCCAGGCTGATATTAAAGCAGGACTCCATGCGCTCGGTGATTAATGTGCTGACCCGATCCGGGATCATCTCGAATAAGATGGCAAAGACGCCCGCATCTTCAAGTGCTTTAGCATCGTCCATGATCTTCTTCGCCTGCGTAGCGCCTTTCCCCTGGACCCGGAAACCGCCCAAGGCACTCACGCTTTGAGGTGTCAACCCCAGGTGTCCCATCACTGGAATTCCCGCGGCGAGGATGCCCTTAATCTGAGGGACGATCTCAGCTCCTCCCTCAAGTTTAATCGCATCGCAAGCGGCTTCTGCCATGAACCTACCGGCGCTGCGGATAGCAGTCTCCACACTCGGCTGATAGCTCATATAAGGCATGTCGCCGATCAGCCAGGCATTGGGTGAGCCGCGCCGGACAGCCTGTGTGTGCCGGATCATGTCGTCCATGGTCACTGGCAGCGTTGAATCATAGCCCAGCATTGTCATGCCCAGGCTATCGCCGACTAGAATCATGTCGACTCCTGCCAGTTCCTGGAAGTGGGCGGTCGGGTAGTCGTAGCACGTCAGCATTGTGATCGGCACGCCCTCTTCGACTTTATTAAACAATGTTCGCAATGTGACCTTTTTCCGATCACTCATTCTCAGCCTCCTAATAATCGATTATTCACTTGATATTGAATATAAAAACTTTTAGCGAGTTTATTCCCGCGTTCCCTCCTAAGCATATATTACAAAACGACAATCTAGCGGCCTAAGACCAAAAGACTAAAGTGAAGTCTAGAGCAATCGGGGATTGATATCAAGTTACGTCCTTCCCTGAAGTGGACGCTTTTTCCCACCTGTACCTTGGCTATAGTTTGATCTGATGAGGAGTTTTGGTGTTATTGCGTGATAAGTGTTCCCATGGGCGAACCGAGGAGCACCTCTCGTAATTGGCCGGGAACCTCGCCAGAAAAGATGCGAATCTCAGTGTCCGGCAGAATTTTTGAGAATGCCAGCGCATATTTTACTTTCGATTCCATACCGCCAGTGACATCCCTTCGCTCAAGATCCGTGAAGGCGAGTCTATCGAGTTCGGCCTGAGAAATCGAGGAAAGCATTTTATCAGATCGGTCGTATACACCTGGAGTTAGGCCTGCAAGCAAGATACGACTGGGCTTAATTTTCTCGATTAGGTAGGAGAAAAGAGCTTCAGTTGAAGCGATCATCGCTCCTCTGGTTTCATCGAACACTACGTCACCATGGGTGACGGGGATCAATCCTTTGGATAGCGCTTGTTGAATAGGTCCGATTGCGAGGTCAGTCAACTCGCCATCAAGCGCGAGAGCGGAAGCCGAAGGAGGATAAGAGATAACTGGCAAACCAGCCGCAAGTAGCGAGTCCATAACGATCCGGTGCAGCTTGTTGGCCGCTTTCCAGACGGCGACGACCCCTTTCCAGTCTTCAACTGTCGACGCACCAAGATGGGTGCCGAATTTCGCTGCAGCATGGTGACCGAAAGATCCCGAACCATGTCCAACCAGGATTGGTATTTCTGGGTTTTCCCTGTAAACATCATGGATCTCATCGGCTAATCTATTGATCACATCCAGTCGAGCGGTATCGGTCTGCGATTTCTCTGTAATTAATGACCCGCCAAGTTTGAGGAAAATCATCTATCCACCTCTGTGCTGAAAACCTGTTTTGCTCCGGCAATTCTTAGAGCGTCTTCAACCATTTGAACGGCATCTGGCATGACCAGTGCGATCATGATACCGCCCATCCCTGCGCCTGAAAGTTTAGCGCCCATAGCGCCTGACTCGCGCGCTGCTCTTACGAGATGTTGAAGTTCCCGTGAACTCAGACCCATATCTTCCAGCAGCACCTGGTTTTGATTCATCAGAGCGCCCAAAGATTCGATAGAGCCTGCCTGCAGTTTTGTGCGCGCTTCTTTTACGATCTCCCCGATCTCTCCGAACCATGCTCCGTATGTCCCCGGGTTTTTCTCCCAACGCTCACGCAGCAGACCCACCGGTATGGCGGTTTTCATCGATACGCCAGTGTCCCCAATAATCAGATTGAGCGGAGTGGGTATGGGTATTAGCTCCGGTTTGTGTTCTCGAATGAAGTAGACCGGTTTTTCGTAAGCGATTACGCTGTTGTCGATCCCGGAGGGTGTGCCGTGATGAAGGCACTCGACTTCGAAAGCGATCTTGGAGATCGTTTCAACTGCGAGTGGTTTACCGAAGTGGCCGCTCAAAGAGCGGATAATGGCGACTGAGATGGCTGCGCTTGAACCCAGTCCAGAGGCAATAGGGATTTTAGAGCGGATAGTCAAATGGATTTCTAAAGGCGCTTCCACACCGAGTTCGTCAAGCGTTAGACGCACCGCGAATGCTAAAGGATCACCGTCATCCGCTTCACGCAGCCAAAATGACCGGCCGATGTCCGGTGCGTCGATGAGAACGCCAGATGTTCCTGGATCGAGATTTTCCACTTGAACCGTCGCACGCATGTGTGAAAGAGGGACGGCGATTGCCGGCTGGTCGTAAACGACTGCATGTTCCCCGAAGAGTATGGCTTTACCTGAAGCGCTGGCTTTGATCATATGGAGAAGTATAAGATGGCGATGGCGGTTAAACCCCAGAGTGCGACCGTGGCCATGAGTGGTTTATCGGAAAGAAGGAGGTCTTCCGGAGCTCCGCCTTCGGCTTTAACATGGATAAGGAATAGATAGCGGAAGATCCCATAGATTACAAAAGGGATCGTCAGCATCATCAAGTGGTTACCAGGGAGATTCTCTGCAGAGAAGGTATAAAGCGAGTATGCCAGGATCGTTGTGCTGGAGACAATCGAGAGCAAATGATCGATGAACGAGAGAGTATAACCATCCAGCACGCGTCGATGAGAATTCGCATTGTCCGCCAGAAGAACCATCTCGGCACGTCTCTTCCCTAAGGCCATGAAAAGGGAGATAAGTGTCACACATACGTACATCCAGGGGGAAAAACGCTGAACCGTGATGAGCACTACTCCTGCTCCTACACGGAGGACAAAGCCGGCGGCGATGGCGAGGACGTCGATGATGGGGATGTGTTTGAGGTAGAACGAATATAACAAATTCAAAACCATATACGTAAGGAGGATGAGACCGAATTTGATTTCGAGCCAGAATCCTAGTCCGAGGGCGACGATCGAGAAGAGGATCGCAGCGGTAGTCGCAACGTTCTTAGTAAGTTTTCCTGAGGCGAGAGGGCGTTCTCGTTTCAGAGGGTGCTGCCGGTCTTGTTCAAGATCAGCGAGGTCATTGATGAGATAGACCGCACTCGCTCCCAAACAGAACACAAGGAACCCTCCAAGAGTTCTAAGGTAGGAAGATAGATACAGTAGTTGCTGATCGAAAACAACTGCCGTGAAGATAATTCCATTCTTGACCCACTGCTTGGGCCGCATGGCACTTAGTAGATTTTGGTTCATGGGCCGCATGATAGCAGGAACTAAAGGGAGGGGCAAGAGAGCGAGCCACCAGGTGAGCACATGCCCCTCCTGAGAATGGGTTGAATAAACGGATTGAAGTACAATCGGGATTATGTCCAGCAAAAAACGCATCGATCTCCTTCTGGTTGACCGAGGACTCGCCGAAAGCCGTTCCGTGGCGCAAAAACTGATCATGGCCGGGCTCGTTCGAGTGGAAGGACAGTTGATCCACAAAGCATCTCAAAAAGCAGAGCCGGGGATGTTGATCGAGGTAGCCTCTGGTCCGCGTTTTGTCTCACGCGGAGGAGAGAAGCTGCAGGCGGCAGTGGAGACATTTCCAGTAACGCTGGCTGATCGCATATGTGCCGATGTCGGAGCTTCAACCGGAGGATTCACGGATTGTCTTCTGCAAAATGGGGCAGCACGTGTGTATGCGATCGATGTGGGTAAAGGCCTGCTCCATTGGAAATTGCGAAACGATGCACGTGTTGTGGTAATTGAAGAGACGAACGCTCGCTACCTGGAATCCCTTCCTGAGCGTGTCCATCTTGTGACGATGGATGTCTCTTTTATCTCACTCCGGAAACTGCTCCCGGTCATAGCGGGATGGTTGAAGTCGGAAGGGGATGTGATTGCTTTAATAAAACCTCAGTTCGAGGCAGGGCCCGCTCGCGTGGGCAGGGGTGGCGTTGTTCGCGATGTCACTGTCCATCGCGAGGTAACACGCCGAGTACTGGATTTTGCAGTAGAACACTCACTCGCGCCACAGGGACTCATTCGTTCCCCTTTGCAAGGTCCGAAAGGGAATGTTGAGTTCCTGGCGTGGCTGCGAAAGGACGTGCAAGCTCGAAGCACAGACGACTTACTCGAGATCGTATTCACAACCTGACGGAATCCTTCCAGAGATATATTTCGAGGATCCCTTGAGGGTGGGAAAAACAATCCAAGTGCGGCTTGTGCATATGTATTACGGTGCCGGAATCATCTACAGGGTATAATCCCCGCCTGGTAGCAATGTCACGAAACTCGCGTAGATTTCTTATCCTCCTACTGGGAATTCTTATCAGCGCTGCAGCGTTGTACCTGGTCCTTCGCTGGGCTGGCTGGGAACCCCTTCTCGCCGCGTTAAAGCGAATGGATGTGCGATTCCTGCTTCTGGCGGTTGTAGTTTATCTGGCTTCAATGCTTGCGCGTGCGGCAGCATGGCGAACAATTCTGAATAATCGATATGGATTCGGGCGGGTACTGGCTGCATTGAATGAAGGCTATCTTCTAAACAACGTTCTCCCGTGGCGTCTGGGAGAGGTAGGACGGGCTGTTCTACTGGGTCGACACTCGGGAGGATCGATATTATCGGTCCTTTCCTCAATCCTTATTGAACGGTTGTTTGATCTTGCCCTTGCCCTGGGGTTGCTTTTCGCACTGCTGCCTCTTGTGGCAGGCATTCCCAACATACCTCGTACCGGATCAACCATCGCCGTTGTCCTGATTTTCATCATTGCCACCCTCTGGATCCTTGTCCGCAAGCCTGAATGGATAGAAAGTATTGTTAGCCGGCTTCCCGGAGGAGGAAAACGTTGGAGACCCGCCTGGGGACGCGTTCGGCAAGGATTGCAGGCACTGCAAGATCCTCGTCTGCTTTTCACGAGCCTGGGTTGGATGGTGCTCACTTGGGCTCTCGCCGGGGTAGAGTACTGGCTGGTCATGAAAGCCCTCATCCCCGAGGCGGAATGGACCTGGGCGTTCTTCATGTTAACGCTAACATTGCTTGGTGGAGCTATTCCGTCATCGCCGGGTTATTTCGGGGTGTTTGAGGCGGCAGGAGTATTGGCGCTCTCCGCGTTTTATATTCCGAAAGCGGAAGCACTAGCTATTTCACTCACTATTCATGGAATGGTTTATTCAATAGGATCTCTCTTTGGTCTCATAGCTTTACTTAATGAAGGAGAGACGATCTCAGGGTTGTACCAGGATATCCGTAAGTGGCTCTCAACCGGCTCGAATCAACAAGCGGATTAGATGCGCATACTAAACACACTCTATTACTATCGACCTCATTTTTCCGGCCTGACGGTCTACACGGAACGCCTGGCGCGAATGTTGGTATCTCGTGGGCACCAGGTGACGGTGTTAACTTCGCAATACGAGCGCTCTCTTTTGCCGCTTGAAATAATGGATGGTGTAGAGGTAAGGCGAGTGCCAGTTGCGTTTAAGGTCAGCAAGGGTCCGATCATGCCAACTTTCCTTTACTGGGCGGCGCGTTTGATCCCCGAGTATGACCTCCTACATTTGCATGTCCCACAGCTCGAGGCAGCGCCTCTTTCGCTGCTCGGGCGCGCCTTCGGCAAGCCTGTAGTGCTAACCTACCACTGCGATCTCCTGCTGCCCCCCTCGCCGTTGAATGCAGTTGCTAACCAATTCTCAAATTTGGCGAATTCGATTTCGACGAAAAATGCAAATGCGATTATTGTAAACTCGGGTGATTATGCGGAAGAATCGCCGCTCTTGAGCAGAAAGCTCGAAAAAATCGAGGAAATCCCACCTCCAATTGAAATGCCTGAACCGGACACCGCGATCGTCCAATCTATGCGGGAGCGCTTCAATATTGCCCCTGGGGATGCTGTAATTGGAATGGCCGCACGCCTGGCGACAGAGAAAGGGGCCGAGGTGCTTGCCCAGGCGATGCCGATCGTTCTCAAAGAATTTCCGAACGCCCGCGTTCTTTATGTCGGTCAGTATGAAAAGGTAATGGGTGAGGAGGCTTACTTTCTTCGCCTTCTCCCACAGATCGAGGCGCTTGGCGACCATTGGACTTTCTTGGGGATTCTCCAGCAGAGTGAGTTTGCAGCTTTCTTTAGTTTGTGCGATGTTACTGTGCTCCCCAGCTTGAACAGCACGGAGAGCTTCGGAATGGTGCAGGTGGAATCGATGCTCTCGGGAACTCCGGTTGTGGCCAGCGATCTTCCGGGGGTCCGGCAGCCTACTCAATCAACAGGTATGGGTTTAACATTCCCTCCAGGTGATGTGAACGAGCTTGCCGCCGCTCTACTCCAGGTCCTAAATAATCCTACAGATTACACCCGCGACCGCGCCAGCGTTATGGCACAATACTCCAGTGATGTTGTAGCGGACAAGTATGAGACCATCTTTGCTACATTAATTTCGAGAGCGTGAATCTCAGCAACAAAATGACAAAAGATTATTTCTGGCTTCACCTGCGTGATTTACCGTATTTCCGGGCACTTCTGCGATCGATCGAAGCCGGCTACTACGAAGGCCTGGATCTCCCATCACCGACCCTCGACGTGGGTTGTGGCGATGGACATTTCACCACGATCGCGTTCGACCGCTCGATTGAAATCGGCGTCGACCCCGATCTGCCGATCATGCGTGAAGCCCAATTACGCAATGCGTATGATCTCCTTCTGCAAGCAGATGGGGCATGCATACCGCTGCCAGACCATTCAATCGCCTCGGCTTTCAGCAATTCTGTGCTCGAGCACATACCGCATCTTGATGCGGTACTGCAAGACGTCGGTCGGGTGTTAAAACCTGGCGCACCGTTTGTGTTCACAGTGCCCAATCCTGGCTATCGTACTCAGCTGAGCTTCCCGCAGAATCTCGCTAAGGCAGGCCTTTCGGCTCTGGGGAAGTCGTATTCAAGTTGGTTCATGAGAATGTCACGGACGATAAATCTCGAATATGAGGAGGATTGGGAACAACGATTATCGGCAGCCGGGTTCACGATCGAAAGGACGTTTCGCTACTTTCCCCCGTCCTCCCTGCATGTTCTGGAATGGGGGCACTATTTTGGTGGACCCTGCTTGCTCCCGCACAAGCTATTTGGTAAGTGGATTCTTGCCCCTTACCGTTGGAACCTCGGTTTGACGGATTGGCTGGTGCGACGATACTATGATACGTCGCCGACAAAGGAAGGAACCTATAGCTTTTATCTGGTGCGTAGAAGATGACCTCACCTGAGGCTGAACCCAACACAATTCCAGAAACCAGTCCGCAAGACGCACAGGAACCGAGTGTCCTGGATTGGCTTAAATCACTGGCTCGTGGGCGTCCGATCCCCATTCCAGAAGGACCTGTAGAGAGCGCAATCGACGACCTGCCAGTACAAGTCTTGGACGAGGAGCTTCAACGAGAGGCAATCTTGTCACCCTTCCGTTTTGAGGCTTCTCAATTTCGATTGCCGGTTGCGCTTCTGCTTGCTCTGGCGGCGCAATTTAGCCTGGAACGCCGGGCAGGTTCGATCTGGACCAGCGTTGGTCTGTATATCCTGGCTGCTGTTGTTATCGCCTGGGGGATCTGGTCAAAGGATTTCCTCTATAAACCACCTTCCACCTCAAGCGAGAAAGCCAGTCTCACCACCTATCGCCCAGCATTCTTATATGCTGCAATTTTTCTTTCCCTGCTGACTTTCATCACCTCTGGCAATAACCTCTTCGATCTACCGACTGTGGTCTTCTGGACTGCTTCTGTCGTCACCATCCTGCTGGCTTTCTGGGATGGTGAATTCCCGGTGGTGATTTGGTTGAGAAGATTCAAGTGTTGGTTAGCTGACCCAAATCTGCACCTTTCGCTCTCCGGGTGGGAGCTTTTGGTTCTTGCCGGCTTCGGTATCTCAGTTTACTTCCGGTTCTATCTACTCGATTCGGTCCCGCCGGAAATGGTCAGCGATCATGCTGAGAAGCTGCTGGATGTCGTCGATGTGCTCAATGGAAAATATTCGATCTTTTTCCCAAGGAATACCGGGCGTGAGGCCCTGCAGTTTTACATGACTGCGGCAACGCACAAATTGTTGGGCACGGGGGTCTCCTATATAACGCTGAAAATCGGCACAGCCCTGGCCGGAATCCTAGTCTTACCCTTCATCTATCTCCTCGGCAAAGAAGTCGGGGGAAAGCGGGTAGGTCTCGCGTCCATGATCTTGGCTGGGATCGCGTATTGGCCGAATGTGATCAGCAGAGTGGGGCTCCGGTTTCCGCTTTACCCATTATTCGTCGCTCCGGCTTTTTATTACTTGGCCAGGGGAATCCGCACTCGTAAACGAAATGATTTCCTGCTATGCGGGCTGGTCGTCGGCATTGGACTTCATGGGTACAGCCCGGCACGAGTTATCCCCATCGCCATCGCCATTGGTATTGGCCTTTATCTCCTGCATAAAGATTCGCGTGACCAGCGAAGGGAAATTATTACGCTACTCGTCGTTACAGGCCTCGTCGCGCTGATCGTGCTCATGCCCTTGATCCGAATTGCGGTAGATCTCCCGGATGAGGTGATCTACAGGATGGCTACCCGCTATGGGAGTACCGAGCGGGATTTGCCGGGCTCCGCAGTAATGATTTTCTTATCAAACGTTTGGAACGGCCTGAAGATGTTCACCTGGGATAATGGCGAGGTATGGGTGAACTCCATCCCGCACCGTCCCGCACTGGATTGGGTCACCGGCGCTATGTTTTCTCTGGGAGTAGTCATCGCCCTGACCCGCTTTGTGCGCTACCGGCGCTGGATCGATTTATTCATTCTTGTCTCGATCCCCATCCTCCAACTTCCATCTACGCTATCGCTTGCGTTTCCGGCAGAAAACCCAGCTACAAATCGGGCCGCGGGGGCGCTTGTTCCTGTATTCATACTCGCTGGTTTGGCGTTTGCGGCAATTCCGGATTGGATCGAAACCCATTGGAAAGGACGCAGGACGGTCGGCATCAACCTTGTATTCACGGGGTTGCTCCTGCTCATCGCGGGTCGATTGAACTTCCATCTTGTTTTCAAGGAATATCAAGACTTATATCGCCGCTCTGCGTGGAACACGTCTGAGGCAGGCGCCGTGATCCGGAATTTTGCTGAATCGATCGGTTACTATGAAACCGCGCATGTTGTTGCGTACCCGCATTGGGTGGATACACGGCTTGTTGGGATCAACGCAGGTCAACCCACCAGGGATTACGCCATTTCCGAAGAGCGCTTCGCGGATACCATCTTCGAATCGCGACCGCAGCTCTTCCTGCTCCATCCGGATGACGAAGAATCGTTACAAAAACTCAAAGAACTGCATCCCTATGCGCGGGTTACAGAGTATCCAAACATCATCGAGGGCAAGAATTTTATTATTTTGTCAGTTCCTTCCGTACCTGAAACCTTCCCGGAAACGATCCAGGACTCTGAGTGATTATGGCTGAAGTCGAAACACCTGTAGATCAACAGCCTGAGCCGGTTGAAAAAGGACGATCCAGGGTTCTTTCGGACCTTGTGGTGGGGGTTCTCCTGGTCGCCGTTCTGGGCCTGGCTGCGTACCTGCGCTTCAC
Source organism: Anaerolineales bacterium (assembly GCA_049644665.1). Lineage (GTDB taxonomy): Bacteria > Chloroflexota > Anaerolineae > Anaerolineales > E44-bin32 > E44-bin32. The sequence goes on along the minus strand of JBARSI010000269.1, from coordinate 11,880 downwards.
CGGCTTGAATTGGGATTCTAATACTCATCTTCACCCGGATGAACGCTTTCTCACCATGGTTGAGACCTCGATCCAACCTCCACTGTCGATCGGGGAATATTTCAATACCGGCACATCCCCTCTCAACCCGCATAACGTTGGGCATGGATTCTTCGTCTATGGATCATTCCCGATCTTCCTCGTCCGCTATCTGGCTGAATGGACCGGGATGTCAGGTTATGACGAGGTGCATCTTTTAGGGAGGGCTGTTTCAGCAATTTCGGACCTTGTATCGATCCTCCTGATTTACCTGATTGGGGAGCGACTCTTCAATCGTCGGGTGGGGATTCTGGCAGCGCTGTTTACAACCCTTTCAGTTTTGTTAATTCAACATGCGCATTTCTTCGTCGTCGACCCGCTCGCCAACGTCTTTATCCTGGCTGGGTTGTATTTCTCGGTCCGGGTTATCGGCCACGGGAAACTCAGTGATTATCTGCTCTTCGGTGTCATGTTGGGCTTGGCAGTGGCATCAAAGATCAGCGCAGCTCCTCTGGCGCTTGCTGTAGCGCTTGCTGGACTCACGAACGTCCTGTCCGCTCCCGCGGATCAAAAGTCCGCCGTTTTATCGCGTACGCTCGCGTTCTTGCTCAGTGCCGCGTTCCTGTCACTTTTGGTCTTCCGTGTTTTCCAGCCCTACGCTTTTGAAGGGCCGGGATTCTTTGACGTGAAGTTCAACCCGAAGTGGCTGGCGAATATGGCGGAAGTTCGAAGCCAGCAGGCAGGGAATACCGATGCTCCCTACGCGCTTCAGTGGGCGAATCGCGCGCCGGTCTTCTTCTCGTTAAAGAACATGCTTTTGTGGGGATTGGGCATACCGCTCGGGATCCTGGGCTGGATCGGCCTGGGGTGGGCACTTATTGAGATGATTCGGGGACGGTGGGAGCGGTACTTGATCCCTGTGGTTTGGACAGCCGGCATGTTCATCTGGCAGTCGATCAATTTCACCAAGGCGATGCGCTACCAGCTGCCTGTCTATCCGACGCTGGCCTTGCTCGCAGCCTGGGTGCTCTGGCATGCGTGGGAGAATGTGCCGCGGCTCAACGCCCAATGGCAAAAGGCAGCTCGAGCCGGTGTGCTGTTGGTTGGATCGGTCGCCATCCTGGGGACAGCTCTGTGGGCTTTTGCCTTCCACTCGATTTACTCGGAGCCGCTCACCCGCGTATCTGCCTCGCGATGGATTTACAGGAATATTCCCGCTGTAGTTAATCTCGTCGTGGAAGCAGATGGGGAGACGTTTTACGAAACAATCCCCGTGCCCATGGATTTTGATTTAAGTTCCGGGGAAACCTATACAACGGAAATCTCCACAGACTCTGCAGGAGTTATAGGCAGCGTTGTTCTGCCCTATGTCTCAACTACCGATGGCGTGGATGGCATTCTGGGTCTTTCGGTAACGCTTGCGGATGAGCCTAGCGCAGGAGATGTCTACGCCCGCGGGGAATTTCGGGGTGATGTCCTCGCCGGCGAAGAAGCCCGGGTTGAGATCCAACTCGATCGGTCCTTTAGCTTCGATCCAGACACTCGTCTGTTCCTGGTTCTCGAAAATATTGGTGAGCCGTCCCTGCATATGCGTCCATCTCTCTTGGTGCATGAGACCACCTGGGATGATGGTTTGCCATGGGGGGTTGATGGCCGGGGGCTTGGCGGCAGATATGAAGTGCACAATCTCGAACTTTATTGGCACGACAACCAGGACGATGATGATAACGGAATCACCGATAAGTTAGAGAGAATCGTGGACTATTTGGAGCAGGGGGATTACCTTACGATCTCCTCCAACCGCCAGTATGGAACAATCCCCCGCGTTCCGATCCGCTACCCTCTTACGTCTGTCTTTTACCGTGAACTATTCGGCTGCCCTGATGGGATGGACGTTCCCACCTGTGGTGCGACTGCCGAGGTGGGATTGTATGCTGGCCGCTTGGGGTATTCACTCGTTGAGGTTTTCGAAAGCTACCCCTCAATAGGGGGGCTGAAGATCAACGATCAGTTCGCGGAAGAAGCTTTCACTGTCTACGACCATCCGAAGGTGTTGATCTTTAAAAGGGATGCGGATTTCAGCGCGGAAAAGGTCTTTGATCTTCTCTCCCAGGTCGATGTGAGCGGCTTCGTCCATGTCCTGCCGAAGGATGTCGCCGAAACAGGGAAGGATTTACTGCTCTCAACGGATCAATGGCAGCGACAGCAGGAGGAGGGCACCTGGTCAGAGATCTTCAACACGGAGAGCCTTGTTAACCGCTCGGGATTGTTAAGCGCCATCATCTGGTGGATGGCATTGGGAGTTATGGGTCTTCTGGTTTATCCCATAACGCGAGTCGTCTTCCGAAGCTTTCACGATGGCGGTTACGCACTCTCGCGTTTGATCGGGCTGCTGTTGTTCTCCTGGGGCGCCTGGATCTTCGGGAGTCTTGGAGTAACTGTCAGCCGCTTGACGCTTGTTCTAGTGCTGCTGCTGCTCGCTGGCGTTTCCTTTGCTCTTGCATTGCGTGACCGAGAGGAACTTTCTACATTCTTCCGGACACAATGGCGAGACATCGTCTGGGTAGAGGTTTTTGCGCTCAGCTTTTTCCTCCTGGATCTCGGGATCCGCTTCGGGAACCCTGATTTGTGGCATCCTGCAAAGGGTGGGGAGAAGCCGATGGACTTCTCCTATCTAAACGCCGTAATCAAGAGTTCAACCTTCCCTCCATATGACCCCTGGTTCGCCGGCGGGTATATCAACTACTACTACTACGGGTTTGTGATCGTCGGAATGCCGGTGAAATTGCTGGGTATTGTCCCGGCCACAGCCTACAATCTCATTCTCCCAACACTCTTCGCTATCCTGGCATTGTGTGCGTACAGTATGGGTTACCATCTCGTACGTTCGGTATCTCAGAACATGTCTCTCCGCATCAGGGCCAATCCAAAATTAGCGGGCCTCATCGCCGCCCTTTTACTTGTGGTCTTTGGTAATCTGGGCACAATCAGGATGTTCTATGATGGGTATAAACAGATTGGCACCCCGGCAGGGGTTGAAGAGGGGCGCTACTTTGTTGGAGCGGGTCAAGCAGCCAAGGGATTTGTAAATTACCTGACGTTCAAGTCTCCGCTTCCCTACCCGATGGACCAATGGTATTGGAACCCGAGCCGAATGATTACCCCCGGCGAGGGTGAACCAGGGCCAATCACAGAATTCCCCTTCTTCACATTCCTGTATGCCGATCTGCATGCTCACATGATCAGCCGTTCGCTTACAATCCTCAGCCTTGCCTGGGGGCTCTCGTGGATCCTTTCCGTCACCCAGCGCCGCCGTCGAGGGAAAATCGACATTGCCCTGGCGTTATTTGTCGGCGGTTTGGCGCTTGGCGCGCTGCGACCCATTAATACCTGGGATTTCCCTGTGTACTGGGTATTAGGCGTGGTCGCGGTCATCTTCGCTGTATGGTGGCGCGATCGAGAATTTGATTTACCTCAGATAGGGGAAGCAGCGCTATATGCCATACTGCTGATAGCCTTTTCGCAATTCCTCTTTCAGCCGTTCCACCAGTGGTACGGGCAGGGATACATGTCCGCGGAGATCTGGAAGGGGTCTTTAACACCCTTGATCGACTATCTGACGGTGCATGGAGTCTTCCTCTTCCTGGTTGCAACCTGGATGGTATGGGAAACTCGTGAGTGGATGGCTCAAACTCCGATCTCCGAGCTAAACCGGCTGCGGCCGATTGCGATGTGGATTGGATCTGCGGCGTTTCTCATTGTGGCGATCACTGCCTGGCTGGCTGGTGTTGGCTATCAGATCGCACTGATTGTCATCCCTCTCGGCGTTTGGGCGCTGATCCTGCTCTTGCGGCCCGAGCAGTCGTTAGGTAAGCGCATCGTGCTTTTCCTTGTAGGAACCGGGCTGGTTCTCACATTTGTCGTGGAGGTCGTTGTGCTTAAGGGGGACATCGGCCGCATGAACACGGTTTTTAAATTCTACCTCCAGGTGTGGGAGCTCTTCAGCCTGGCTGCAGCCGCAGCTCTCGCGTGGACGTATGCCGCCCTCCCAAGATGGGACCGCATATGGCGGTGGGGCTGGTTGACAGCAACGGTTTTGCTTTTATTCTCCGCCGCGCTATATCCCCTAACGGCATCTATTTCGAAAGTCCGGGATCGCATGACGGTAACCGCGCCGAGGACGCTCGACGGCATGCTCTATATGGATTACGCCAACCGCTTCGAGTTGGGCGAGAAGCTCCCCTTGGGAGAGGATTATCAAGCGATTCGTTGGATGCAGGAAAATGTCGAGGGTTCACCGGTTATCGTTGAGGCGAACATTCCTGAGTATCGCTGGGGTTCGCGTTATTCAATCTACACCGGGCTCCCGGGTGTCCTGGGATGGCGCTGGCATCAAACCCAGCAGCGCGTAGCCGCGGAAAACTCCGACGTGGACGAACGACTATTCCAGACAACAAATTTCTACCTCACGCGAACGATCGCGGAGGCGAACGAATTCCTCGCAGAATATAACGTTAAGTATGTCGTCGTCGGCGGGTTGGAGCGCGCTTATTATTCCGAGGTCTACCCGTGCTGGCCGGATGCGGCTGGGCCGGGCATCTCCTGTGACTTGCGCGGTTGGCCGCTGGGGATGCCGACATCGTTCCCGATCTCGCCTGAAGAATGCGAAATGGAACACCCCGAGGATGAAATTTCGAGCCTGCGCTGCCCGACATATGCGCTGGATAAATTCCCAGCCATGGAATCTGAAGGAAGTCTCCGGACTGTCTTCCATGAGGGGGGTACTGTGATCTATGAGGTTGTAAAGTGATCCAAGATGTCTTCATTTGGTGGTTGATAAGCACGCTGCTGGGTGCGCTGGCGCTGCCAATCGCCTGGCGGATTTTCGGGCGGCTCGAGGACCGCGGTTATGGTTTTGCAAGGGCGTTGGGGCTGCTTGTGGCCGGATATTTGTTCTGGATGGGAGCCACGCTGCGATTATTCCAGCCGAGCATTGGTGGAGCAGTGTTGGCGGTTCTTACGCTCTTGGTGCTGAGCGCATGGATTGGGCGCAACAACCTGCGCGATATGCTCGAATGGCTCAAAGAGCACCTGTCCACGGTTCTTATTATGGAGATCCTTTTCCTGTTGGCGTTCTTAGTTTGGGCGTTTGTGCGAGCGAACAACCCGGAAATCACCAACACAGAAAAGCCGATGGAGCTCGCATTCTTAAATGCGATTCTTCAGTCAGATAGCTTCCCACCAAGTGATCCATGGCTCTCGGGCTATGCAATCTCCTATTATTACTTCGGCTACATACTTCTGGCTTTGCTCACCCGGCTCACAGGGGTTGTTTCTGGGGTTGCCTTCAACCTTGGGAACAGTCTCTGGTTTGCGCTGGTCGCCCTGGGTACCTACTCTCTTGCATATAATTTCATCGCTCGACGGACGCCCGGCCGTGCTAAACGAGTTTCACCGCTTCTCGCGCCGCTATTCGTCTTGATCAGCGGAAATTTAGGAGGCTTTCTCGAAGTCCTTCATTCAAAATACGTCTTCTGGACGACGAACGCCGACGGTTTATTGGCATCGCCTTTTTGGACCTGGATTGGGCTTGCCGACTTGGAAATGCCACCCTATCTCGAGGCGAGCTGGATGCCGGATCGACACTTGTGGTGGTGGCGATCATCACGTGTGATCCGGGATCTCGATCTCAACGGCTTACCCCTCGGATTACAGTCGATCGATGAATTCCCGTTCTTCACTTTTCTGCTTGCAGATAATCATCCACACCTTCTGGCGATGCCCTTCGTCCTCATGGTGATCGCCTTCGCTTTTCAGGCCTTCCTCCAGGGGCCGCGGACACCTTTTTCTCTGGGCGAGGTGAAATGGACTCACAGCCTGCGTAAAAATCTGTTGATTACACTGGGTTTGGTATCGGCGCTCGCCGTGATCGTTCTGGGAATGAAAGCCGGAGCGGCTGGCCTTGGGATCTCCGCCGCTTTAATTTCAATCATCAAGGGTGTTGGAAGCATCGGGCTCCTCTTTGGGGGTGCGCTTCTAGTTGGGGCGGTCGCTGTGGGGGTGCTGCCATCTTCTCTGAGCAAGCTCGAGTTCTGGGGCGGCGCATGGCTCTTTGGGGCGCTGGCTTTCTTAAATACATGGGATTTCCCGATCTATTTCAGCTTGCTCTTATGTGTGATGATCTGGAGAGGCAGGACGCTCCCACTCTCAGTTTGGGTTAAGTCGGTGCTTACGACGAGCCTCGCATTCGTTGTAGCTGCCATAGTGTTTTATCTTCCCTGGTATCCTTCGTTTTCCTCACAGGCAGGCGGCATCCTGCCGCACTTGACGCATCCCACTCGCTTCCTCCATTTCTTCATCATGTTCGCGGTCTTATTCATCCCCTTGTGTGCCTGGCTCATCATGCGAGTGAAGCAAGGATTCGGGCGATCAGAGGGGAAGTGGCTTTTCGGCATAAGCTTGGGGCTCCCTCTCGCGCTCTTGGTCCTCTCGTGGGTTTTCGCCGCGTTGATATACCTCGCGGGCGCAAACGTCATCGAGATGGGATCGATCCTGAGCACTTTAGGAATGGACAGTCTCCGCGATGTCGCCCGAGCGACAATCACCCTGCGATTAACACAGTCGTGGACAGCGATTGGCTTAGGGGTAATGATCGCTGCCGTCGTCGTGCTCATCAGGCGTGTGTGGAAAGACTCTGTGGACGATACCAAACCGGGTCCTTTCATCCTTATGATGATCATTATTGGGGCGCTCTTGATACTTGGTCCTGAGTTCTTCTATCTCAAAGACCAATTCGGGCTGCGCATGAATACGATTTTTAAATTCTACTTTGCAGCCTGGATCTTCTGGGGCCTCGCCGCGGCTTATGTGATGGACGTGATCTGGTCCAAGCGGAGTGCAAAGATGATCCCCGTGCAGATACTCACTGTTCTCCCACTGCTCGTGGGGCTCATCTATCCTGTCCTCTCAACGTGGACGAAGACAAATGGCTTGAATCCGGAGCATGGTCGTACACTGGATGGGGCTTTGCATCCTGCCTACGCGGCCGAAGCAGACCGTGACGCGATCCAATGGATGAGTGATAATCTGGATGTCGGGGTGGTTGCCGAGGCCGTAGGCGGCAGTTACTCGTATTTTGCGAGAGTATCTGTGCATACGGGATTCCCCACCGTAATCGGCTGGCCTGGCCATGAGGGCCAGTGGCGCGGCGGATATCAATATCATGGAACGCGGGAAGAGGACATCAGGTCACTGTATAAGTCGCCGAATTGGGAACAAACCCAAGAGATCCTGAAGGCATATAATGTGCGTTATGTCTACATTGGAGAACTTGAGCGATTGACATACTCCCCGGTTTTTGATGGTAAATTTGATGCATTCATGGAACTGATTTACCAGAACGACACGGTTAAAATCTACGCTAGCAGAGCAGGTGACTCCTCTTGAATAATAACCGGAACATTAAGCTAGAAACAGTAATACTCGCGACCTTGATCGCGTTGATTGCCTGGATGCGGCTTGCAGACTTGGGTAGAAATCCACTCAACGATACTGAAGCCGTTCATGCGCTTACAGCAGCATCGATGACCACGGACGCTTCGCCCTTCTGGGATAACGCGGACGCAGCGGCACCGGGAAGTGCGAGCTACTACGTTTTCACCACCATGATCTTCCAGCTATTTAGCGCTACTGATGCGACGGCGCGTGTTGTCTCAGCGCTCGCCGGCATTGTGCTGGTTTTAAGCCCGTTGATCCTGCGTCCTCGTATTGGCACAGCCCGTTCGCTGATAGCTGTTCTGGTCCTGGCCATCACCACATCCGGGTGGACGCTCGCCAGAACTGCCGGCGGCTCAGCTTTAGCAGCCGCCAGTCTGGCGGTATTTGTATTCCTCGCCTGGTCGTCGGACTCGTCTGACGATAAACGGATCCGCCTCCTGCTCGCGGCCGGTGTGCTTGGCTACGCGCTTGCGTCGGGGTCGACCATCGTTCAAGGTTTATTCGGGCTGTTGGTCGCAACCGGCTTATCTCGTGTAATCGCATTCCGGCAGCGAAAACCTTTTGAAGAATTCGCACGTTTGATTGCCGTAAGATCAGGCTTATGGGTTTCGCTCGCCGTAATGCTCCTCGTCGCCTCAGGCGTTGGTTTCTATTGGAATGGGCTTGCCGGGTTGGGCGAATCCCTGACGGAATGGCTGCGTGGGTGGACAGAACCGGGTCTGCATTCGGCACTTTCATATGTCCTTATGCTTGTGAGTTATGAGCCCTTGTTTGTGGTGATTGGGCTCGTTGGGGCGGTTCTTGCCTGGTTGCGCAAAGATTCTCTTGGACAGGCAGCCAGTCTATGGGCATTGGGCAGCCTGTTCGGCAGCCTGGTTTATCCTGCGCGGGGTGCGGCTGATTTGATCCTGGTGGTCCTTCCCCTATCAATTTTGGTGTCTTATGCCGTTTCAGTTTTGATTGAACGAATTGCGCGGCGCGGCGTTGGCCTCGAATTAGTGGGTCTCGCCAGTGTGCTCCTGGTGCTGACAGCTTCGGCATGGATATCGCTTGTCGGCTACGCAAATGGATATATCTTGGAGTACACACCGACCGACCCGGGGCTAATCCTGCTTGTATTTAGCGCGTTGATCATCATGGCGGTTAGCTTGCTCTTATTCTTTGGCTTGGGTTGGTCCTGGGAGGTTGTGGCAGATGCGCTCGGGATCACGGCTGCGCTTATACTGGCAGCGATCACGCTCTCTGCAGCATGGCGCTTGAATTTCGCGGCCCTTACAACGGGGGCAAGGGAACTCTGGCGTCCTGAGGCAATCACGAATGGCATGCGGCAGCTCACGGGTACACTCGATAATGCCTCACTCGCCTATGCGGGAAGGACCGATGAGATCGCTGTTGAAGTGCAGTCTGAAATCAACCCTGCCCTTGCGTGGGCGCTGCGTGGCTACAATCGAGCGGGAGGTGAATTCAACCTCGAGGCAGATCCCTCCCCGACGATACTCGCTTTGGAGTCAGCTTCTGCGACTAGTTTACATGCTGACTATATGGGTCAGAGTATGGCCTTGAAGGAGCGGCGAGTTTGGGACAGCAATCTGCCGCCTGATTTATTACGTTGGTTCGTGCTGCGCTCGGCGCCAACGGAGTTCGAGCGTTGGATCCTGTGGGTGCGCATGGATATCGCCACTCTCGGGGAGGTGGGATTCACGGATTCTGACTAATTAGGTGGGCCAGCTGAGACTGTACCTCCACTGTATGCAAAATGGTATTTACATCAACGGAAAAACACTCGCGCGTTATTGAGGAGACCTGAAGCGTGAAAGCAAGGATGATCGCGGTAGATGGACCCGCCGCTTCTGGAAAATCGACCCTAGCCCAGAACCTTGCCTCTGCGCTGGATTATCTCTACTTTGATACCGGTGTGATGTACCGGGCGGTTACCATGGCCGCCTTGGAATCCAGCACCCCTGTGGAGGATGAAGCTGCGGTATCCGCGATTGCAGCTGAACTGGATCTGGATGTTCAACCCCCGAGCATCGATGACGGCCGCCAATATGATGTTCTCATGAATGGTGAGGATGTGACCTGGGAGATCCGCAGTCCAGCAGTCGACGAGAACGTATCACAGGTGTCCATGTATCCCGGTGTGCGCGCAGCGATGACCAGGCGTCAACGGGAGATAGGATTGCGGGGCGCGGTTGTGATGGTCGGTAGGGATATTGGGACAGTCGTCCTGCCCGAAGCAGAATTAAAGATCTACCTGGATGCTTCCGTAGAGGCCAGAGCACATCGTCGTTATGAAGAATGTCTGCAGCGGGGAAATTCGGTGGAGCGAAATGTGATCCTTGAGGGAATGCGGGAGCGGGATAGGCTCGATTCGACTCGCGCGCTGGCGCCGATGCGGCCCGCGGATGATGCAATCGTACTCGACTCGACGAAGCTATCCATTCAAGATGTGTTCGAGAAGGTACTCGTGCTTGCAGAAGATGTAACTGCGATAAGGAAAGCGTAAGATGCGAGGAGATGCAACCAGCCGTGATTATTCCCTCCCCTGGTATTCTCGGGTGTTCCGACCTGTGTCTCGAGCATTTTTCCGCATCTTATTCCGGCTGCTAAGCCGCGTCCACAACACGGGTGTCGAAAATATCCCCGAGGAGGGGGCGCACATCGCTGCCGGAAACCACGACTCGATATTCGAACCTCCGTTAATTGCCGCGGTTAGGCCGTGTCCGATCGAACTGCCAGAGATTCCGTGGCGATCGGCCGAGCGGAAGGATATTTTGCACCTTCAGTCGGAAAGGATAATGAATGCGATCGCGGATCTGCTCCCGAGCGCGTATCAGGGCTGGTACGCGAGGGGGTCTTGAAGATGATCTCGGTGCAGAGTGAAAACCGGATTTCACACAGCGAAGAATACGATCATCAGGCGCTTGAGAGCATCAGGTGGAAAATACGCTGGATGATTAAGCACATTGGCTTTCGCCTATTAGCGAAGTACGAAGGTGTAGGAGGTTTAGAGAACTTTCCCGCTGAGGGCCCGGCGATCGTGATGATTAACCACATAGCCTTAATCGATCCGGCCGTGGTCCTCGGCTCGCTGCCCAGAAATGTGGTTCCGATGGCGAAAATCGAAGTATATCGTTACCCTGTTTTCGGATACTTCGCAAAACTGTGGCAGGTCATACCGGTTCGCAGGCAAGAGTTCGATAGGCAGGCGGTACGTCAAGCGCTTGCCGTATTAAAAGCGGGGGAATGTATTCTTGTGGCGCCTGAGGGCACACGCAGTCCATCACTCCATCAAGGCAAAGAGGGCATCGCCTACCTCGGGTTGAAGAGCGGTGCCCCGATCATCCCCGCTGCCGTCACAGGCTCGAAAGGCTTTCCCACGTTGAACCCGCTTCGCTGGCTTCGAACAGGCACTTCTGTGAAATTGGGACGAGCTTTCAGATTTAAAGAGGGGAACGAACGATTTGATCTGGAGGATCTGCGGCTCATGACGGATGAAGCGATGTATGTCCTGGCAGAATTACTGCCAGAGGACCTACGGGGGGTTTATAGCGATTTATCGAAGGCAACGACTGAGACCATCGAACTCGTATAGCCATAATCCCTGCGGTGCCCACATTCAAATCTCCCCTGGAAGATTGTGCATACCAAGCATCGGCCTGGAAAGACCCATCCAATAATAAAGTCTATTCCCGAACTGAAATGGACTGGGTATAATCTAGGGTACGAGCGTATTAGACTGCGAGGTGATCGGCAGAAGAATTAATTGGTGGAAAGGGTAGCGCGAGGCCCCGAGTAATCGGGGAGACGAGGTAGAGGGTTCCCTGCCGCAGGGCAGGGCTAACCGAAAGATCGGGAGGCTCCCAACCTCCTGACCGGGAAAATCGAAAGATCAGCGGATGCCCTCTGGGTGTACCACACGCCCACACCTTTCCTTACGAAGTAATAACCCGGCAGTTAATACTGGCCCGGCAACGTGTCAGGCAACGCTGAAGGGAGTGGGATCTGGTTGATAACTAACAATATGGAGGCTTCATATGTGTGGCATTGTAGGCTATGTTGGCCCGCGTGATGCGACTCCGATCATCTATGACGGGCTTAAACGACTAGAGTACCGGGGCTATGACTCGGCGGGTATAGCCGTAATTGAAGATGGTGAAATAAAGATACGGCGGGATGCAGGGAAATTAAACCGCCTTGGTGAACTCCTTTTCGAAGACCCGATAAATGGTCAGATCGGGATAGGGCATACACGCTGGGCTACCCATGGTGAACCCAGTGCACGGAATGCCCATCCTCACGTGGGTGAGTCAGGACGAGTTGTTGTTGTCCATAACGGCATCGTTGAGAACTTCCTTGCCCTGC
>JBARSI010000268.1:0-2002 GCA_049644665.1 Anaerolineales bacterium | reverse complement strand
CGTTCAGCCATCCAGCATGACGGTTCGTAAGGAATCTGTAAGCCGATCTGACTTGCATACATCTAATATTCTTCTGAACATTACAGGGGCTATCGCAAACGCTTCATTATTATTTGGAGTCAGGAAGTTCTTCATCCGGTCGCAGGCGTATCTATCGCCTTGATGTCTGCGCGTAAACCTCCCGCAGGTTTGAACCCTGCGGGAGGTTGTGAGACACTGGCTGCCGCCGGGCTCTATGCTCGTCTCATCGAGATGACCAGGAGATAATCGGCGAATTCACCACCATCAACTGGACCGGTTCACTCCTGCTTCCCAAGTCCAGCACGCAATTGCTCCCGCAGAATATCTACGGGTTGAAGGTGACCATCCTCCGCTTCAAAGTACCAATGGTCCCAACCATTACATGGACTGCCATCACAAAGCCATCGCGCGGCTTGATGGATCGAACCTTCAAATCCGTCGATCAGAAGCTTCCCATCCGGCTTCACCTTCGCCGTACACTCACGATCCTTGCGGAAGAATAATTGCTGTCCGGCCCGGATCAAACCGAGCTCCAGCAAGCGAGAGAAGGCGACTCGCGGCGCTTTCCGCTTCCGGTCGCTTACATCGAACACGGCCTCCTCATAAGCATCTACACGGATGGATTCCAACCGCCTGGATGCGAGCTCGATATACCCCTCATCACGTTCAATGCCAATCCAATTCCGATGCAGACGTTTCGCCACCGCACCTGATGTTCCAGTTCCAAAGAACGGGTCGAGGACGAGATTCCCGGGGTTCGATGAAGACAGAATGATCCGGTACAAAAGCCCTTCGGGTTTTTGCGTTGGATGCGCCTTGCGTCCTTCTATCTTAATTCGCTCCTCTCCTGTGCAGATTGGGAACGTCCAATCGCTGCGCATCTGTTTGCCATCGTTCAGCGCTTTCATAGCATGGTGATTAAAGGTGTATTTTGAATCTTTCGATCGGGCTGCCCAAATTAACGTCTCATGCGCATTGGTGAAGCGGACACCGCGGAAATTCGGCATCGGGTTCGTCTTGATCCAGATGACATCATTCAAGATCCAGAAACCGAGGTCCTGAAGTATGGCGCCCAACCGGAATACATTGTGGTAGGAACCAATTACCCAGATTGAACCATCTGGCTTTAGCGCACGTCTGCAGGCAGAAAGCCAGGCTCGCGTGAATTGATCATAGGCCGCGAAGCTTGGAAATTTATCCCAGTCATCATCGACCGCATCTACCAGGGTCGAATTCGGCCGCCAGAGATCACCCGAGAGCTGCAGATTGTACGGTGGGTCCGCGAAGATCAGGTCGACGCTGCCGTCAGGCAGCCCCTGGAGCATTTCAATACAATCGCCCTCCAGGATTTGATTAATTGGAAGATCCTGTTTCCCATTCGCCATTACTATTTGCTCCCGCCGAGCGAGTATATTCTATTCTCTTCTGCGATCTCATGTAATTCAATCGGCCGGACTATTGAAGTTAATAAAAGCTGAACCTCGAATCCTGAGTCCGCCAGCTCCCGAACAGTCTACTACGCGATCGCACTCACAGGCAATTTTTCAAAAAGAGGCACTTAACTTTACAAAGGAAACTAACGAATCTTGACATTCGTTATGCTTCACGGTATCCTTCGTCCGCATCCTGCGGGTGTAGTTCAGTGGTAGAACGTCTGCTTGCCAAGCAGAAGGTCGTGGGTTCGAATCCCATCGCCCGCTCTCATAATCTCAGCATTAAACCATGGCGACGTCGCCAAGTGGTAAGGCAGGGGTCTGCAAAACCCTTATGCGCGGGTTCGAATCCCGCCGTCGCCTCCTGAATAAGTCCTTCATAAGAAGAGCGCTGCAGGGTCACTGGAAAAGAAGATGCCCCTTTGGCGCTTTTTATATTCCCGGAAAAGGTTCCGGGATTTCAACAGATTAGAGTTTGACGATCCGGAAAATCGAGTTTTCAATAGCGGTCAATATCTGGCATTGAGCGGTAATGCAAGGGTGTACCC
>JBARSI010000267.1:0-26818 GCA_049644665.1 Anaerolineales bacterium | reverse complement strand
GGCATACACTGGCGCCAGCGAGCGGAGCAATCGGATCACGCACCACAAGCATGGCCGCATATCCAGAGGAGGCGAGACAATGAATATGAAGAAAGTTTGTATCGTGGGGGCATCCGGGAAGCTCGGGCAGTACATGGTACAGCACGCGCTGGAGCGGGGCTACGAGGTGATTGGCGTTTGCCGGGAGCGCAGCGCAGGTAAACTCGACGCGTTCAAGGGGCGCATCACCGTCATTCCCGGAGCGACGAACGATCGCGAAGTTATCAAGAAGGCGGCCGCAGGGTGTGACGGGGTGCTAACCGTGCTGGTTCCCTGGGGAGTTCACCAGTACTCGTCAGGAACAGCCCAAGCGGTACTCGACTACGCGCGTCCGGGCGCGCGCCTGATATTCTCCTGCGGCTGGCATATTACGCGGGACGGCCAGGACGTTTACTCGTGGACCGACAAAGCGGTTGTGAAAACCTTCGGCTGGCTCGGGCGGTTATTTCGCGCCGTGGACATCGACGATCAGGTGGAGGCGTGCCGGCGGGTGTTTGCCAGCGAAACCCGGTGGACGGTCGTGCGTGGGAGTGACCTCGAAGAGGGTGAGAGCCAGGGCCTGCCGGTGTGGAGCCGGCACGTGGGCGACCCCATCCTCGAGAGCAACATCACGCGCCGAGTGGACTTTGCCCTCTTTATGGTGGAGGCTCTCGAGAATGACAAGCTCGTCCACGAGACCCCGGCGATTGTCGGCTGCCAGACGCCCTCGGCGCTCGCGCACGCTGCCGACAAATGAACAGTCCGTATGCCTCGGATGAGTATATCGATAATCCTCAACTGAATGGTTACTCTACTGGAAAAGTAGTAATCTATGCTGCATTTGATGGGTCTTGTTCTGAAGCTGCGCATAAGGTATTGCGCAATTTAGTGAGTAAGCATAGTATCGGTTTCTTTGACGTCAGGGCAGACGGAAAAGAATACCGTTCCTAGGTGAAGATGATGAGATTTCATCCCCCAAAAGTTCGGGGGATCTTTGCCAACTCAAAGCCGTTTGGCTTTATTGAAACTACTCAATAGGAGCAAAAAGTATGGCTAAGAAATCGTCAAACTCGAAGCGTATCCTGATTGGATGTAGTTCAATAATGCTGTTAGCCATTGCGAGCATTATCGGATTGTATTTTTATATGTTTTCAGGGCCAGGTGCACTTGAGATAACAGAATCTCATCCATTTAGATCTAAAAAAGCACAAGAAGCATACCTTGCTTTATATGATGAGAGGGAAAAGACTTGGCCTGTTCCTTTCGAAACCAAAATGGTCGACACAGCATATGGTTTAACATATGTCAGGATAAGCGGCCGAGAAAATGCCCCAGTACTTGTTCTGCTTCATGGTGCTGGAGGAAATTCTCTACAATGGATACCGAACATAGCAGCCTTATCTCAAACATATCAGGTTTATTCCATTGACAATATTTACGATAACGGGCGCAGTATCTACACGAGGGCGATGGAAAGACCATACGACTTCGTTTTATGGTTAGACGAACTATTTACAAATCTTGAGTTGGGAAACCACATCCATCTTGTTGGTCTGTCGTATGGAGGCTGGCTGACAAGTCAATATGCGATTTACTTTCCGGAGCGGTTGGAAAAAATCGTGATGCTTGCACCAGCAGGTACAGTTTTACCAATAAGTTCGGAGTGGATCAAAAGGGCAATCTTAAGTTTTCTGCCGCATCGCTATTTCACAAAGAGCTTCATGTTTTGGCTGTTGGAAGATTTTGTAAATCAAGACGAAGAAAGTCGGAAAATGGTTGATGGATGGGCAGAAGAAGCATATGTAGCCGCGCGGAGTTTTAAGCCAAAATCTCTGGTGAATCCCCATGTGCTAAGTAATTCAGAATTACTACAAATAAACATTCCCGCCCTCTTTGTTGTTGGAGAGAATGAAAAAATATATTCTGCCCCGCAAGCAGTAGAGCGTCTTAATGCTGTGGCTCCAAATATCGAAACTACAATCATACCTAATGCTGGTCATGACTTGACCATGGCGCAAGCGGATGTTGTGAACGATAGGATATTAGAATTTTTTGAGAAGCCATAAAGCCTAACCCAAATTCCACCTGACCTGGCTACACCGGTGGGTACGCGGCGCGAAAAGCAAAGTCTGGTACGGGTTGAGCAACTTTCGGATTAAAAACGCCCGGAAGGCGAATAAATCGGTTTGGCATACGCCAGCTATTCAAAGGTGAGAGAATTGGCCAGACATACGAGATATCAGGGCGCAATTATCAAGGACCGTCGAATCCTCTTGATTAGGCATAAGCAACATTCCACAGGGCGTGCATATTGGGTTATCCCTGGCGGTGGGATTGAAGGAGATGAATCCGAAGAGGAATGTGTTATCCGAGAAATGAAGGAAGAAACCAATCTCGATGTCACGATCGACCGTCTTGTTATTGATGAGCCTGTCCACCCTGATGGGGTTTATAAGTGGAGGAAGACCTTTATTTGCCATCCGGTTTCAGGAGAGGCCAGCCCAGGTTACGAACCTGAGCCAGAAGCTGCAGCTGACTATTCCATATCGGAGGTTCGCTGGTTTGATCTACGAGATGAAGGCGGTTGGGATGATGGGTTATTTCAGGATCCGTTTACCTATCCACAACTTGTGAAACTAAGAGAGGTGCTCGGTTACACATCCTGAAATAGGCTCAAAACGTAAGAAATGCCTGCCTAACCTCTCGCTGCCCCAGAAGATCACTGGGATCTTCGTCAGCCGACCGCACGAGCAGGGCGAGCGAATATTGTGCCTGTTGTTTAGACAGCAAGCATTTTCATTGCTAGATCTAGGCAAGGTCTCTCAGCCCGAGGATGTTAACCTGTTATTAAAAACCCAGTATGAAATTACTCAATAAGAATCCTCGAATCTCATCAGTGATTATCGCTCTCTTTGTTGTATTTCTATGGGCAACCTCCTGGGTATTTATCAAGATTGGGCTTCAGGAGATCCCCGCACTCACATTCGCTGGATTGAGGTATTCGTTAGCATTTATATTTCTCCTGCCAGTAGTCTTTCTGACAAAAAAGAGATCATCATTGCGTTCAATTTCTAAACGATCTTGGGCGCAACTTATTGTTCTGGGCCTGAGTCTTTACACCGTGACGCAAGGAGCTATGTTTGTTGCCCTTGCATACCTTCCTGCGGTAACGGTCAATTTGCTTTGGAGTTTTAGTTCCGCAACTGTCGCAATCCTTGGTATTCGTTTCCTTGATGAGCGACCGACGTCGTTCCAGTGGGGCGGTGTTATCCTCGCAATATTCGGCGCGGTGATTTTCTTCTATCCGGTCTCCTTCCCGAGAAGTTATCAAGTGGGATTTATTGTGTCTGCAATAGGTGTACTAGCAAACGCCGGCGCTTCAATTCTAGGCAGGGGCATTAACCGTTCTGGAGAGGTACACCCACTTATAGTAACGGTGATTAGCATGGGGATTGGGTCCATTGTGTTGCTCACTACCGGGATCTTTGTTCAAGGGCTGCCCAGCATTGGATTGCAGGGCTGGGCCCTAATAGCTTGGCTTGCGGTTGCCAATACAGCCATTGCATTTACTCTTTGGAATTATACGCTTCGCAACCTCTCTGCGACTGAATCAAGTGTCATTAATGGCACAATGTTGATTTGGATTCCTATCCTCGCGGTTGTATTCTTGGATGAACATATCACCTATCAAGAACTCATCGGTCTGGTCGTGGCTGGTTTAGGGACTTTGATTGTTCAATTGCGATACCCTTCGGCACTGTATCGGTTTCTCGGTCGCCGAACTAGCCTTTGAAGAATTAGTAATGCAGGCTAACTATTCGCCGGCACCCTGGAAGAACGCCAGGGTCTTCGTCGGACCGGGTATGCGGCGGTTTTTTTTCTTATAGTTGTGTGATGGGGATGCTACGCGAGGGGCGCAAAGCGGAACGTGGGACTTCGCCCCGCAAAGTGCGCAGGACTTTGCAGCTCGAAACCTTGCGCCAAGGAGATGATCGAATGAAATACGATCAGGACAAAGTTGATGAAATGACTCTGGCCCTCCTCTATCTCGTCACAACGGAACGGCAGGAAGGACTCGGCGCCAGGGCGTGGAAGGGTCTCGATTTGAACAGGATGAATCGACTCCACGAAAAGGGCTGGATCGACGATCCACAGACGAAGGCAACGTCCCTTCATTTAACAGAAGAAGGGTTCAAGAAATCGGAACAGCTGTTTCTGAAGCATTTCGGACAAAAGGTGAAATGACTTTGGTGAAGAACACCATGCAGCCTACCTCGCTGCTACTCGGCGGTTGACCCCGCGGATAGCGCAATTTGCAGAATATGGTTCTAGATGGAAAATCTTGATAAGCGGCCAGAGAAACAAGCAGGGCGGCTGAGTTCAAGACCGTCGGCCAGCAGTCTCCAAGAAAGCTTCATGGAAAATTCCTGCCGGATCCATTTTTGACATGGCTTGGTGAATCGAAATTTATAAGAAAGGTATTGGATGAAATCTTATGGACAAAGAATATGACATCGTCTACGTTGATAATCCTGAACAATCTGCGTGGGGGATAATTGGGCAAGGGGTTGGTAATTTCAACAAGCAACAAGCAGGTGATAATCAGTTTCAGCGCCTATGTTTCGTTCTTCACGAGCCTCACGAAGTAATTGTAGGAGGTGTTCTAGGCGAAACATATTGGGATTGGCTGAATATAGATTTATTGTGGGTAAAAGACGAACTTAGGGGTCGTGGATTTGGTCATCGTCTGTTGACTCTCGCTGAAGAAGAAGCGCGGCAACGTGGTGCAAAGAATGCCTATTTGGACACGTTCAGCTTTCAGGCGTCAGACTTCTACAAACAACACGGCTATCAGGTTTTTGGTGAACTCCCGAATTTTCCTCCTGGGCATCAACGGTACTTTCTTACAAAACAACTTTAGAAGAAGTGTGGAGTTAAGAGAACAACTAGTGGCAAATTAAAACGGGTGTACAAATCGTGCAGTGGATGGCTGGGATGCCGACGTTTTTTCAAGCCTTTTCCACGCCTCGATAGAATCCTGCTCCCAAGCAGAGTCCATGCCCACACAGCCGTCGCTAACGCAAACCGGCAAGTAAGCACCGTATCCAAAAAGGAGGATAAACTATGGCCAATATAAGTGACACCGGTGATCGTTCAACCAAATGGATTCGCTGGATTGCACGTATTTGGTCCTCTCCGATCATTATTTACTCTCTGATTATGCTTGCCGGCTATGCATGGAACATGGTGACAATCGGAAAAGCAGACCCGTACGCGGTGGAGGGCTATCCGCTCGTAGAAGCAATACCCCCAATCTTGATGTTTCTGAGCGTTCTGGGATTAGGCATCGCCTGGCGTTGGGAGAGATTAGGGGGCACGATTAGCCTTGTTTTCCTATTAGCAACGTTTTTGTTACTTCTAATTCAAAGACCGATCACTCAAGATTTCAATCGCTCAGCAATCCCTTATCTGATGTCGGCGGTGATTGCCATTCCTGGAATACTGTTTTTGGTTTGTTGGTGGCGATCGAGAAGGATGACAACTTTTCAGAACGGTGCATAGCCATTCGTTGACCTAGAAAAAAGCCGGGATCTTGTCAGCCGACCCCGCGGGCGGCGCGATTGGGTTTCGAGGGACCTGGTGTGGGATTTTTGAGAAGCAAGCCCAGGAAAGAGCGGGGCGGCTGCCCTTCTGGACGTTCATCTGTGCTTCACAAAGCTCAAAACAATTAGGCAGTGCGGTATTACTGCGGGAAAGGAGAATTCTTGGTCTATGGAGTCAAGAACAATGGGAAAGATTACGATATTATTTGCTCCTGGCGAGCAGGACACTGCAGATTTGATAGGGGGCACCTGTGAGAAGGCCATCCAACTCGCTCACGAAAATTGGGGATTGGGGCCGCCTGATGACTGCCGGATCTATGTGATGACCTCTTGGCTGGGGTTTGTTTTTCAGTCTGCTCCTTGGCCTTGGCGAATACTCCTGGGGGCAACGATGCCGTTGTGGTGCTTCCGCGCCCGGAGGACATGGCCGTACAGCGCTGCCTGGACCCAAAGATATGGCAGGAGGGTAGCGATCGGGGTGAAGCCCCCCCGCATGTTGGCGCAAAGTGACAAAAGCATTGGTGTTCGCGTGTTTGTGGAAGAGAAGGACATGAACGTGAATGTGCGGCAAGTCACGTGCCACGAGTTGGTGCACGCCTGTTCAGCCCATCTTAAGTTGCCCATGTGGCTTAATGAAGGGATCGCGACGGTAACGGCAGACCGATTCTTGGGAAAGTCGACGATAAGACCGGACACGTTGGTGTCTGTGAGGGATCATTTGCCGAAGGGAGCGCCGCCAACGTACCGCGAGCTCTCGCGCATGGGTATAGAGGCCATTGCCTATCACACTGTACGCGGGTACTGGCTTGTGAAGTACGTCGAGGAGGAGCGCCCTGGTTTCTTGAAGCGTATGTTTTCCTCTGGTCAGGATGTGAAGACGATAGAGCGAGAGATGGCGATTGAGTTGGGCATGGAGCCAGAGAACCTCTGGAACGAAATAGATGGGGTGCTGGCGGACTTTTTCGAGAGGAAAGGCGAAGGGAGCCAATAGGAGCGGAGCAAAGGTTGGCGTGCGGTCTAATCATTCCCTGCCCCCGAAAAGGCGACTTTATCAGCGGTTACACCTGATCACGCTCCAAATGAGGGTCGATGGGTTACCTGGGAGTGAAATAGGATCACGAGCGGCGGAATGAGCAGCCCAGGATGTCCTTCACAAGCTGCAATTTCTCTGATATGATTTTGAATTGCAGCGAACCGACCTCGGCTCATCGCAGCCGGGGTTTTTCTGTATAAGGATTTACCCAAGGTGAGGATTTACTGCGATGCAGACCACACGCAATGATCTCCGCAATATCGCCATTATCGCCCACGTGGATCATGGAAAAACCACGCTGGTCGATGGTATGTTGCGGCAGGCAAAAACATTCCGCGAGAATCAAGAAGTGGTGGAACGTGTGATGGATAATAACGAGCTCGAACGCGAGCGCGGCATTACCATCATGGCGAAGAACACCGCCATTAACCTCTACGATTCAGCGGCTGGGATTCCGGTCAAGATTAACATTGTTGACACTCCCGGACATGCAGATTTTGGTGCTGAGGTTGAGCGGGTTATGAATATGGTCGATGGTGTGCTTCTGCTAGTCGATGCCGCAGAAGGACCGATGCCGCAGACCCGCTTTGTTTTGAAGCAGACTCTCGAGTTGAAGCATCGCGTTGTCGTCGTAATCAACAAGGTCGATCGGCGTGGGGCTGATCCCGTTCGGGCACTCAACCAGACGTTCGATCTCTTCATCCAGCTGGGAGCGAGTGATGAGCAGGCCGATTTTCCTGTTATCTACACAAACGCTGTCGGCGGGCAGGCAGGGCTCACACCCGAGCTCGGACCAGATCTTCAGCCATTATTTGAGGCGATCCTGCGCCACATCCCGGCCCCCTCGGCGGATGTTGATGCGCCCTTCCAGATGCTGGTTACAACCTTGGGTTACGATTCGTTTCGCGGCGTGACCGCCGCAGGGCGCATTTGGTCCGGCCAGGTTTATGCTGGGATGCCTATCCTGCGCTTGACAGCGGACGGCGAGGAGATCCCCGCCAGTGCCCGGTATCTATATGTCCACCAGGGATTAGAACGCATCGAAGTGGAGCGTGTCGGTGCTGGTGACATTGTTGTTATCGCCGGACTGGACGATATCGCCATCGGTGAGACGCTGGCCGACGTCGATCACCCCAGGGCGCTACCCAGAATTCAAGTCGAAGAACCGACCGTACGCATGACCTTCGGGGTTAATGACTCTCCTTTCGCCGGGCGCGAGGGCCAATGGGGCACTTCTCGCAAGTTACGCCAACGGCTCTACGATGAGCTGCGAACGAATGTAGCCTTGCGCGTGGTGGATAGTGAGAGCGCCGACCAGTTCATCGTCTCAGGGCGGGGCGAACTGCATCTTGCGATTCTGATCGAAACCATGCGGCGTGAGGGCTACGAGTTTCAAATATCCCGCCCGGAGGTGATCCTGCGCAGCGAAAACGGCAAGACGCTTGAGCCCTTTGAAGAACTCTACATCGAAACAACACCCGAGTCAGTCGGTGTGGTAATCGAAATGCTGGCTAAGCGAAGGGGGCAGATGCTCGATCTGCAGGATGATCGCGGCGATAGTGTGCGGCTGCGCTACCTGATACCGACACGGGGTCTCCTCGGTTTTCGTCACTACCTCCTGACTGCAACCCGCGGCGCGGGCTTCATGCACAGTATTTTCCATGATTACCTACCCTTATCGGGAGAATTAACCAGCAGCGGTCAAGGATCGCTCGTCGCCTGGGAACCGGGTGTGACAACTACATATGGATTGCGTCACGCAGAAGAACGCGGCACACTTTTCGTGGGTTCTGGTGTCGAAGTCTATGATGGTATGGTGATCGGTGAGCATCAACGACCGGGAGACCTCACCGTCAATGTTTGTAAGAAGCGCCACGTGACCAATCACCGCGCTTCTTTTAAGGAGATCAACGAACGCCTGAAGCCACTACGGCAGATGAGTTTAGATGAGGCCATCGAATACTTGCACGACGATGAACTGCTGGAGGTCACACCCGAGAACTTACGCATTCGTAAGCGGATACTGGATACGATTGGCCGCACTCGTAAAAATAAACGCACGAAAGAAGCGATCGGGATTTGAATTATTCTATTTTTTATTAATTAATGGGTACCCCCTTTATTGATCCGATGGCAGTAAAATACCGCGATCGATTCTAATCACCTCGCCGGTGATGTAGTCCGAGGTGATTGAAACAGAAAGAACACTGCGCCAGCAACGTCTCTGACCCACCCCAAATGCCCAATCGGCGTGCATGCCTTCACGGACTCGACGAAATACTCGTTCTCCCCAAGTGTTCCAGTCAACACAGTTTTGATCAACCCCGGGGCTTTCCCCCCAAAGAATGGGGGAACTTCGCCCCCCAAACCCCACTCCGCTTCGCTACGCTCCTGTGGGGATGCTGCGCGAGGGGCGCAGAGCGGATCGGGGGAGACTTCGCCTCCCAAATCCATCTCCGCTATACTACGCATCCCTACGGGGAAGCTTCCTTACAGGATGCTGCGCGATCGCGAGGGGCGCTAAGTGGAACAGGGGAATTCGCTACGCAGAGTGAGTGGGATCTTCATCTGCTTGAAATGGTTTTGCGGCGGGAAAAAACGGATATGCCAGGCAGTTTTTTAGACTTGAGAGGTGAGTGATGCACAATCCAATAAATATTGGCTCTGTAGATCAAGTATCTCTAACATTCTTGGTTGACAACAAGGCTGACCTTGTCGTTGAGTCGTCTGATCGTGTAAGGTATTTTACCGATGAGCCCCTGTTAGCAGAGCATGGTTTTTCTGTCCTAATTCAACTTGAAGATTTAGAGAGGAATATTTTATGGGATGCGGGTGTTTCTAAAATTGCTTTGACAGAGAATATGCGGCGGATGAAGTTTGATAGTGCTTCAATCGCGAAAATAGCTCTTAGTCATGGACACCTGGACCATTACGCGGCAATGACGAATTTGCTAATTGAGATGGATTTGCTCCCCGGAGAAAAAGAGTGGGGTGCATTAGTCAAAGCTAAGGAAGTTGAGGAGTGGTTAGAATCCTTTCGGATCCCAATCGTTGCGCATCCCGCAGCCTTTCGTGAACGTTGGTGGGAAAAGGATGATGGAACTATGGTTGGTCCGTTTTGTCCACCCCCTGCACTGGAATGGAAGGCTGCAGGAGCGAATTTAGTCCTCTCAGAGGATCCATACAAGCTTGAGCCTGGTTGTTGGACCACCGGCTTTATTCCAAGGAAGAGTTTTGAAGAATCTGGAAGATCAAAGAAATTGCGTTATCGTAGTGGCTCTGAATTCTTCCCCGATGACCTTGAGGATGACCAGGCCATTGTGATAAATGTTGAAGGGAAAGGATTGATTGTACTATCGGGTTGTGCACACTCGGGCATTGTGAACACCGTTAATCATGCAAAGGACTTTTTCAAGATAGATTCGATCTATGCCGTCATGGGAGGATTCCACTTATCTCGAGCAAGTGATGACGAAATTGATCGGACTGTTGATTTTATTCAAAGTTTAGGAGCGCGTTTGGTAATCCCGAGCCATTGCACAGGCATCCGTGCGATAAGCCAATTTGCGCAGAAGATGCCCGATGAATTTGTTGAAGGTGTGGTCGGCGCAACATTCCTGCTCTGATAATTCACTGTTAAACAGAACACTGCTCCGTTCAAAACTCGAGGTCTGCGAGAAGAGCCGGCACTTTCCCTTCTAGGGCGCGCAGCGGAACGCAGGGCTACGCAGGTCAAAAACATAATGCGGTGTGGTAAGCAGGATCATCAACGACTTAGCCGCGAAGGAGCGCAATTCGTGCATGAAAAAATGGATTTCCTTGGGGCAATCGTTGCCCACGTTGTTTTTATATCTAGCATTATCACATTTACATCTCGCATGATTTTCAAATTGAAGCCGGGGCATTGGGTGGGGATCCCCATTTTGCTGATGATATTCCCGTTGGGTTATTTACTTCTCAGGGCTCCTGAATTCAATCGCCCCATCCTCTATTACGTCCAGATCGGAACTATGCTTGTTTGGTTGATCGTGTTATTCCTGGCGGATTATGTCCTGAAGTACGACTTCCGGCAGACACAATGGATGGTCATAAGTTACGTGGTCCTCTACTTTGCGGGTATGGGAGGCATGATTGGCATCGCTGCCCAGGCAGGGAGAGGGTGGACGATTTCGGCGATAATCTTTTTCCTAATTGCGGCCGTCCTGGCTTTTGTCCAGCGAGCAGTCACCGGCATATGATTCATTGTTCAACCATCCCATAGGACATCAGCTGCAAAAATAAACGGTGATTATTCTCAAAACCTGATTGCCCCAATGTCCTTCTCTGCCATCAAAACCCCACTCCGCTTCGCTGCATCCCGCCTGGGGATGCAGCCTTACTGAATGCTGCGCGATTGCGAGGGATGCAAAGCGGAACGGAGGGCTTCGCAGCTTGAGGCTGAGAGCCGCGTCGATTTCACATCAGAAGAATAATTAAAGACAGGATTACGTCAGTCAAAAAACAGGTCACGGATTAATATTGAGGTAGTCTACTGTCGATATTTCAATCTGCATCAGTTGATCCCGCCTAATTAGGAACAGGGGAGATAAATACAATTTTGCTTGCTACAAATAGTGCTGACATTAACCGATTGGGCCAGCATAGGAGATCACATGAAGTTGAAAGATGGTTTGTTCAACCCGCGCTTCCTAACATGTTCTATTCTTTTTGTTTTTCTACTTGCCGGCTGTTCACAGTTGCCAGAATCCTGCCCATCATTCACCCCTGTAGATCTATCTCCGGCGGAAAAGTTTGCCGGGGACGATAATCTCGCTTTCCAATTCCCTTTGGACAGCAGTGTCTATGAAGCACCATTCTCGACAGGCTTCGCAACCTACGGCAGGGTTAACAGAGGTGGATTGTCTCACTACGAGTACCACGCGGCCGAAGATTCTCTCCAACCGGCCGGCACCCCTGTCTATGCAATGGCGGATGGCAATATCAGCTTCTCAGGTCCAATGGGGGGATATGGTTGGCTCATCATCATCGACCACCCTCAAGCCAACCTGTATTCATTGTACGGTCACCTCAGCCCCAGCCGATGGCGGGCTGGATCGGGAGACGTGGAGAAGGGAGAATTGATCGCCTATCTGGGTGATTCGGATGAAAACGGCGGCAGTGCGGAGCATCCACTGCGGACCCACCTTCACTTTGGCGTGCGCTTAGGTCAGCGGGCTGATTACCCTGATATGGGGGAGTGGCGCTGGCAGGCTGGGTGGATTAAGCCCTGTCCTCAAGACCTTGGTTGGTTACAACCATCGGTTATCATAACCAGCCAGGATATTCCCGTAGGAGGATTCCTGGTACCAGCAGAAGGGTTCGTGGCGAAGTGGGGGCTTGAACTTCTGTTTACTGGTATTTACTTGGTTGGGGGGGCGTGCATGCTCGCCTTTGCAATCAAGAAGAACAAGCCATTGATGCTGGTTATTTATAGCAGTTTAATGATCGCAGTCGGATGGGTTTTCTACAGCAAGGGAACGAGAATGAGCTATGCGATCTTCGCAATGGCGTTTCTTTTTTTGAGCATTGGGTTTTATTGGTTTATTCGTTATTACACCAAAGGGTCACGAACCCAAGTATAACAACCCCTTGCTAGGCAGGCGTGCACCGCTTGGTGCGCAGTCAAGAAGGGGCTCTTGGAGGATGCTCTGCTCGAAAGGAGAGCAAACCTATGCCCCAGTAGTCCGGTAAAGGAGTAGTATCTGATGCGATCAAGTGCATCGACGGTGGATAAATACCTGGATGAGCTGCCTGGGGAGCGTCGAGAAGCAATCGAGGCAGTGCGTCGAGTGATTCTGAAGAATCTGCCTATGGGGTACGAGGAGGTGATGAATTGGGGGATGATCACCTACCAGGTACCGCTGGAAACCTATCCAGACACGTATAACAAGAAGCCGCTCATGTACGCCGCGCTGGCGTCGCAGAAAAATCACATGGCGATCTACCTGACCGCGATCTATATTAACGAGGAGACGAACCGAGAGTTTGAGGCAGCATACAGGGCCACAAAGAAGAGATATGATGTCGGAAAATCATGTGTACGCTTCAAGGCGTTGGCAGATCTTCCCTTGGAGTTGATTGGCGAAAGCATAGCCTCGCTACAGGTCAGCGAGTTTGTAGAGCGAATGCAAGCAGAAAGTTGACCCCCGGCACCTGCTCCCGGAATACTACGCTGTGCCTCGCGAAACTCATGTTGGTTATCCTTTGGTGGATTAACATATAATTCGCTATGGACATACTAATTGAAGCCCTGACTAATAACGACTGGGAGGCCGTGCGATCCATCTATATAGAAGGAATCGCAACAGGAGAGGCCACTCTGGAAACGGATCCCCCGAGTTTTGAAGAATGGGATTCGTCCCATCTAGCTGACTGCCGGTTAATTGCCCGGAGGGGAGATCAGATTGTTGGCTGGGCAGCTTTGAGCCCTGTCTCAACTCGATATGTCTATAGAGGTGTGGCAGAGGTGAGTATATATATCGCCGCTTCCTGTCGAGGGGAAGGAATAGGAAAGGCATTACTGAATGCACTTATTGAGGCATCAGAAGGTGCAGGGATCTGGACATTGGAAAGCACCATGTTTCCCGAGAATGCAGCGAGCATTTGGCTGCACAAGACCTGCGGCTTTCGAGAGGTTGGTATCCGGGAAAGAATCGGTGAATTAGATGGTAAGTGGCGGGATACTATTCTGATGGAACGCCGGAGCCATTTAATCAAGGGTGGGGCACAGGATTCAGTCAGAGCCGATGGATAACCGGTCACAGATCAGGGTCAACCGCGGCAGATGCCCGCCCGGATGCTACACTGGACTGCACTGCGCTAAGCTCAAAACCGTTGAGCACAGGAATGAATATGAAGATTGAACGTGAATCCTTGAACGCGGTCGAATTCGATGGTCTTGTGATACGCGATTACACTGCCGGACGGGATGGCAGTTCATCCATGGCAGAGATCTTGGTCCCTGCGGGGGCTCGGCACAAACGATCGTGGTCCAAGAGATCGAATAAGTACTACTATGTCGTCGACGGCAGACTTAGCTTTGTCATCGAAAATCGGGTTTTAGAACTTTCCACTGGTGATGTGTGTATCGTGTTTCAGGGAGAGCGATTTAGCTACGAGAACAAAACCGGAGAAATTGCTAAGTTACTGTTGGTGCATACTCCAAGTTTTGAGCTGGAAGAAGAAGTTTTTGAGGTGTAGAGAACAACAGGATGCTGCAAGGGAAGGTCGCTCCGCTCTCTCCGTGAATTACATTGAGCTTGATCGGATATTGCCGGGTGATTTCTATCTTCCCAATTGTATGACATCCAATTCGGGGTTCTATCAATAACATATTTCCATGCTATTGTCCCGTGCATATTTAGCATCGCGTGGAGGAGAAATGACCAACACGAATGGAAACAAAGCCTTACGCGTCGTTCGCTGGATAGCGCGGATCTCTTCGGGGGTTATGGCCGCATTAATCCTGCTTATCTTCGCCGGCGAGGCTCTTGCTGATGGATTTGAACCGATCCTCCACATGACGGCTCGCGAAACCGCAATGATGATTGCTTTCTTTGCCGTGTGGCTGGGACTTCTGCTAGGCTGGAAATGGGAATTGTACGGCGGGTTGCTTACGATCTTTGGGGTGGCAGCTTTTTACCTGCTGGATTACCTGTTTTCAGGCACCCTCCCAGGGGGTCCCTTCTTTCTAATCTTCGCCTCTCCAAGTCTTTTGTTCATCTATTACGGGTGGCAGACAAGGAAGATGCCAAATCCCGAGACAATCTAGCGTTTCTTTACTTATGCGTCTTCGATTTGGAAAATATCTTCTACAGATGCGCCGAAGACCTTGGCTATCTTAATTGCCAGATACGTCGATGGAATGAATTTTCCATTCTCGATGGTGTTTATAGTTTTTCGGGTTACGCTAACTCGATGAGCTAGCTCTTCTTGAGTCCAATCATTCTTGGCGCGGTAGACCTTGATCTGGTTTTTCAATGCTTTCTTTCTCATGATAATCTGTACTTGAAATAGAATGTTGCCTGATATGCACCGGCCCCGGTTATGATTGAGGTCAAGGCGACCATAACCGGATCACACACGGGGTAGAAGAACCAGGCTGCTGCGAAAAAAATTGTCGTTGCAACTGCTCCACAATAGGCAGCCTTCCAGGAGTGCACTTCGATCGACTGGATCAACTCGTTATAAAGCGCTTCCTTCAGATCAGGATTACCCTTGATCTTTATCCCAAGCAGCGTAGATCCAAGTGTGCTGATGGCAAGTAACAGCAGGCTAATCATTAAACCAATTAAGACTGCGGTGCCAATAGGGTGGGAGTTTAAACCACCAAGGCGGAAGAAGAAGCGCGTAACGGATAGGATGATGAATGCTGCAAATCCGATCAAGTACAATTCAAGATATTGCATTCTTTTCTTATCCAGCATCTCGATGTCCGGCTTCATGAAGGCCTCCTTAATCGGCAGTTTTCTGTAAGTTTAGATAGTAACATATAATACACATATAGTAACGTAAACTACCCATAATATACCCTAAGGGTTACAGTTTGTCAAATGGATTCAGTTAAATTCATAGAAGGATTGGAACAAGTAGCCCGGAAACCAGGCAGGTGTCACTTTGCGAATTGCGATTACGCGGGAAGTAAGCCAGAGTATTGGGCAGTGTGAACTGACTCATCTTTCTCGGCAGGAAATTGATGTTGACCGCGCCCGACATCAGCATGCTCAATATGAGAATTTGTTGATGAGATTGGGTTGCAGAGTTAGAAGGTTATCAGAAGAGCCTCATCTGCCCGATTCAGTCTTTGTGGAAGACACAGCAATTGTATTGGATGACGTGGCGGTCATAACCCGCCCCGGTGCCATCCTGCGTCGAGATGAAACAGAAAGTATTGCAGAAGTCCTTATGGAATACCGGACGTTATATCACTTAACCGATCCCGGGACTCTAGACGGTGGAGATGTCCTGCAGGTTGGCAGAACCCTGGTTGTAGGTAATACAATTCGCTCTAATATTGTTGGAATCAAACAATTGAGGGAGATCGTTGCTCCCTACGGGTATGAGGTTGATGTTGTTAAAGTGGAAGGCTGTTTGCACTTAAAATCGGCAGTTACCCTTGTCGGTGAAGAGACTCTGCTTATCAATAGATCTTGGGTTGACGCGAACTCGTTTGGCGCAATGGAATTCATAGACATTGATCCAGGCGAACCTTACGCGGCCAATGCCTTGCTCGTCGGTGATGAATTGGTATACCCGGCGAGTTTTCCGAAGACCCGTTTCCGATTAGAGAGCAAGGGGATCAGGGTAAGAGCAGTTGATGTTTCCGAACTGCAGAAAGCTGAAGGCGCATTGACATGCTGTAGTTTAATTTTCGATGAAGATGGGGAAGCCAACGCATAAGCTGAAAGCCAGCGGGCTGGGGGGGAAGGCTCACCATTTCTCGAAGAACGTTAAGGGGGGGAAGTTGAGAGAGTTCCTTTTCATCAGTCATTCCATAATTAATGCCTCGAAACCAGTCTCCCTAACGACCAGAAGTGCACGACCTTCATTATGGAAGTTGACCATCACGCTTCGTAGATCATAAAAGAACGTATCGGAAGGGATATTATGACATTTACAATGACGGATACGGAAAGGGAAACCTTTCTCGCGGATCTTCATGTAGGAATTCTAGGAATATCCGCTCCTGACCGGGGGCCGGTGTTGCTGCCCGTATGGTATATGTATAAACCCGGAGGTGATATTGCATTCATCACGAACAAGAACGCAAAGAAAGTCGAGCGTTTAGAGCAAGAGGGTAGATTCACCCTCTGTGTGCAAGAGGAATCCCCTCCTTATAAATACGTCAGTGTTGAAGGTCCAATAATCTCTATTGAGGACGCTGACCATGAACGAGAATTAACGCCGATCGCACGTCGCTACCTCGGAGTAGAAAGAGGCGATGAATATGTGGACAAGACAGCGGGAGATAAAGAGCTCCTGGTTCGGATGAGGCCGACGAGGTGGTCTACGGCAGACTACGGGAAGGAATCCGCCTGACGGGCATTGTTGAAGTCAAGCACTTGAAAATTGCGAAATGGGGTAAACTCTGTCGGTGCCCTCCGCAGGTCCCAGACTGAACGCTTCATTGCGCGAGGGTAATTTTCTTGGAGATAGGTGATTAAGCATGATTTTCAAACGAGATACGGATCCAATAGAAGGGCGTATACAAGCCATGTGCGAGCGCGTCAATGATGCTCAGCGATTGGATTTTTATTATTTCAACATACCCATCAGTGAACTGCATGGTGGGGCTACGGTTTTGGTTGATGGGCGTGAGATGAGTATGTTCGCTTCCTATAGTTATCTTGGGCTAATTG
The DNA here is from genome assembly GCA_049644665.1 of Anaerolineales bacterium. Classification (GTDB taxonomy): domain Bacteria; phylum Chloroflexota; class Anaerolineae; order Anaerolineales; family E44-bin32; genus E44-bin32. The sequence continues at coordinate 9,767 of JBARSI010000267.1, read as the reverse complement.
GGCATCCAAGGATCAATGCAGCCGCCCGAAAAGCGATTGATGACTTCGGCACTGGAACACATGGTGTCAGGACCTTGGCGGGCACATTGAAGCTTCATAGTGAGATGGAGGAGACTATCGCGGAATTTAAAGGTACGGATGACGCGGTCACTTTCACGTCCGGCTATGTCACCAACTTGACGGCAATATCATCGTTGGTGGGTAGGCATGATTACGTATTCAGTGACAAATTGAACCATGCCAGCATTGTAGATGGATGCTTAATGTCAGGATCGAAACTTATTCGTTTTCGCCATAATGACATGGATGACTTGGAGGCGGGGCTGAAAGATGCGCCGTCTCAGGCTGCCAAGTTTGTAATCTGCGACGCGGTATTCAGCATGGATGGAGACATTATCAATCTACCAAAAGTTGTGGAACTATGCAAAAAATACGATGCGTGGCTGATGATTGATGAGGCGCATTCGATTGGTGTGCTGGGCGAGACCGGGCGGGGTATTGAGGAGCATTTTAACATGGAGGGGGAGATAGATATTAAGATGGGGACGTTAAGCAAGGCCATCCCCAGTGTCGGGGGGTACATCGCGGGAGATGCTGACCTAATTAAATACCTGCGGCATCAGTCGCGGGCCTATATCTTCTCCGCGGCGCTGCCTCCGGCGCAGGCTGCGGCCGCCATGGAGGCTTTTCGTGTAATTCTTGATGAACCCTGGCGAGTTAAGAAACTGCGTGAAAACACGAAGCTTTTCATCGATGGTCTCAAAGAGCGGGGTTTTGATACGATGAACACTGAGACCGCGATTGTACCGTTGTTATGTGGAACTGATGAGAAGGCATTTGAAATGACGCGCCAGTCACATAAACGAGATTTATTCGTCCTTCCCGTCATCTCTCCGGCAGTACCAGTGGGGTTGGCGCGCTTGCGGACGACCGTAACTGCAGGTCATGAGTCGGAGGAGATCGAGAGATCTATGGAAATTCTTGAGCAAGTGGGGAAAGAAGTTGGTGTTATATAGTAATCGACGTTTTGAATCATAATGATGAAACGAATTGTAGATCATCCAGAGGGTTAAGGCTCGTACTCGGTACACGTCATTAGGTATTCGTTTTACGAAAGGACCAGAGCCCGAAAAAGAGGCGTGCAGACCTGCGTTGATTTATTTATCACCAAACATCTTGCACAACGAAAGAGGATTAATATGAATATCCCAGTGAGCCCCGCGATATGTCTAAGTTGTGATCGAAGTGAGTCAGTAGTTCCTCTACTACAGTTGAGATTTCAGGGTGAGGAAGTATTGATTTGCTCGCAGTGTTTACCTGTATTAATCCATAAACCGGGGAAATTGGTAGGTCGGATGAGAGGCGCAGAGGAGATCGGACCAAGTCCTCATGATCATGCTTAGGGATCGAGATGGGCGGACGAATTGAATTTAGAATTTCTGGTTTGTGAGCGATGAAAAAGGATTTTAGTTAATTCTTTGCTGCCGAAAGACCAGCAAGCCACCCAGTCGAAAAGGCAGCCTGCAGGTTGTAGCCCCCGGTATCGGCATCAAGGTCAAGTACTTCCCCAGCGAAATACAATCCATCTACGATGAGCGATGCCATCGATCGGGGATCTACCTCGCGCGTGCTTACGCCGCCAGCGGTGACAATTGCGTGGGCAAATGACCGGTGCCCGGAGATCTGAAAACGAAAATCTTTAAGCCAGGTTCGCAGGCGTTCGCGCTCAGCAGATGTAATCTGGTGTGCTCGTTTATCTGCAGGGATGCCGGTTAAATCGATGCAGACTTGGATCAGCTTCCGGGGGAGTAGATCTTGAAGCAAGGTTCGGAAATGCCGCTTGCCGTGTGTGTCAAAATCTCTCATCAGGCGGGCGTCGAGTTTTGCATCAGCCAAAGCCGGTTTGAGATCGATGGAGATTCCGACTTCATGGTTTGCATGTAAAGCATCAACGACTTTCCGGCTCAGGGAGAGGATGATCGGTCCCGAGAGTCCAAAGTGGGTGAACAGCATCTCGCCGAAGGCTTCGGCTTGTTTTTTTCCATCAACCATCAGGCGCGCGTTTACATTACGCAAACTAAGCCCCTGCAGCCGGGGTGCTATTTTCCCAGAGGTTTCGAGAGGAACCAGTGCGGGTCGAATGGGGATGATGGTATGCCCAACGGCTTCAGCGAGGCGATAGCCATCTCCCGTCGATCCAGTGCCGGGGTAGGAAGCGCCTCCTGTGGCGATGATGACGCTTTTGGCACGGAAAACGGTCGAGGCTGACTTTCCCCTGGATTTCGTTTGCGGGGCAGATCCAGGAGGGTCGGCAACTTGTACTCCTACAATCCGTTTGTCCTCAACCAGGAGTCTCTCCACCTTTGCCAGGGTTTGCATATTTGAGCCATTTTTTTGAACCCAATACGTCATCGCATCAACCACGTCCTGCGCATCGTTACTCACCGGATAGATGCGTTCTCCGCGCTCCAAAACGGTTTCGACCCCCAGCTTATCCAAGAATTCGATCAACTCGTCGGTGAAGAAACGCGTGAAGGCAGAACGTAAAAATCGGCCATCAGGACTGAAGTGGTCAATGAATTCTTCAAGCGGCGCCACATTAGTTAGGTTGCAGCGTCCTTTACCAGTAATGAGCAGCTTGCGACCCGGATGGCTCATCTTCTCAAGAAGAAGCGTTTCAGCGCCCGTCGCAGCGGCCTGCCCGGCAGCCATCAAGCCGGCAGGACCTCCGCCAATAACAATCACCTGGTACTCGCTCATCCGTTTCTCACGCTCAGGCTCTCAACATAAATACCGAGCTTGATTCTAAACCATTTGACAGCACTTGCGTGGGAAATCATGAAATCGGGTTGGTCTTTATTATGGCTTGTGCGAAAATGATAGAGGAGTTTCCAGGGGTACTGGTTTTCATTAGTGCTCCAGCTATACCATCAGGCTGGGAATTGTATGTGGAGGCCATCGCCGCGTTGTTGGTGTTCATCCCAATAAGCAAAGCAATCTCACCTCAACAAGCTGCGGCAAATAGAGCATGATCATCTGCCCAGGAGAAAGATGATGGAATTATTTCCAGAATTACAGCTTGATTTACTGAACGGCTGGGTGCTTTTTGTATTTTTCTATATCGTGTTTGGCATCCTGCTGCTTAGATTCCCAAAAAGTGTCGTATCAAGACTCTACGATCGATCTGCATGGAGTAAGAAACAAAAACTTTTTAGCGCACTTGGAAAACTCTTTATACTTTCGTGGTTTGCGCTAGCAGGTCTAACTCCCTTGAAAATCGGGAATGTTGTATTCATTCTGGGCGGCGTGATGTATTTGCTCGGATTATTGGGATTTGTACTCTCGCTCTTGAATTACAGAGATACTCCGCTCGATCAACCTGTGACGAAAGGACTCTACCGGATCTCGAGAAATCCTCAGCAGGTATCTATTCTTTTTTCATATTTGGGGATCAGCACTGCCATTGGATCTTGGGTGGCGATATTACTTATAACCATCGGTGCGTTCATGAGCCATATTCGCGTGATCGCAGAAGAGCGATCATGTCTTCTACAGTATGGACCTTCGTATAGACAATATATGGAGCGTGTCCCCAGGTATTTCTTATTCTTCTAGGGTGATCACAGAAAGGGAGTATAAATTCGATAATTATTTGGATGTTCCAGTTCCCATTTTTTAAAGCAGAGTTCTTTCTACAGCTTCGCTCTTCTCAATTTCATGTTCTAATCGTAAGGTACCAGTAAGATCGCATTTTTCATTTAACTCTGTACAATCAATCAATGCGAAAACCTCCTGTGCTTCACCCGGACGATGAGGCTGTCTCCGTCGGACGAGTATTCGGTACACCATTAATGACCAAGGGGTACACCTGGTTTCCACTCACGCAGTGCGTCGTGTGGGGAATTATGGTGAGGGTCGCCGGAAAAAAGCGTCCTGATCGAAGCCTGGGGGAGAGGATGCGCCTGGCGACGTTCACAATGCCCGTGGTCCTTGGGTCTGAGTGGGGTCACAATTTGGCGCATGCGGCAGTAGCAAACTGGATCGGAAAGCCGATGGATGCCATCCGAATAACCTGGGGAATGCCGTTATGTGTATATTTCGATATTGAAGATGCCTCGGTCACACCGCGGCAGCATATTTCGCGAGCATTGGGCGGACCCCTGTTCAGCCTTATGCTTCTACTGAGCTCACTTGCCGTTCAGCGTCTCTCCCCTAAGGATTCCTTGTCTCAAGAGATCGCCGGCGTATCCGTGGCGACAAATACATTTCTCAGCACGGTTTCCTTGCTTCCCATCCCCGGTATAGATGGCGGTCCAATATTGAAGTGGTCATTGGTGGATCGGGGGCGCACAGTTGAGGAAGCAGATCAAGTGATTCGCAAGGTCGATGCCGGCCTTGGCATTGCCCTTGCGTTCATCGGCCGGGCGGCGATTGGCAGGGGTAGACGGCTTATCGGATTGCTGTCCGCCATGCTGGCTGTGTTGTCTTTTGGAGTGGCGTTGGGGTGGATCAGGGAGCAGGATTAGGAACCGGGCAAGACCGCGTTAATAAAACAGCGGAAGCGGTTGCGAGATATTCGCAACCGCTTCTCGGTCATTTGCGACCTTTACCGCTAAGTGTCCTCAGGGAATTGCTGCCTCACCGGATTCCACAGGGGACAGCTTCGTTCCTGGTGCTCTCAGCCGCTGGGGTTTCCTTATTGAGTTCGAACAAAATGTAATGCCGAGAGGCTTGGAAACAACTCCCGCGCCGTGCTATGCTACAACCACGATAAGAACCAGGAGTCAATCGGGTCTATTCGAAATTCTGCTAAAACATTGAACGAGTGCTCGATGAATCGCTCGAGCGAGCGCGCAAAGGTGGGAACCTCCTCGGGGCGCTCATAAATGCTCTTTGTGGTTGACCTTTATCCGGAAAACGTAAGGGATGGATTATGAAGGCTTACGCAAATGTTATGGAATTGATTGGTAATACTCCGTTGCTCCGACTCGGACGTCTTGCAGAGGACAACCAGGTATATGCAAAGTGTGAGTTCATGAACCCCCTGAGTTTAAAGGATCGCGCCGTTTTACAGATTATCGAGGATGCTGAAGCTGACCTCAAATTAAAATCGGGAAGCACGTTAATCGAAGCGACGAGTGGCAATACAGGTATGGCAGTGGCATTTCTTGCAGCTATCAAAGGTTACAAGGCCATCCTGGTGATGTCAGAGATCCAGAGTTTGGAGCGAAGGAAAATCTTAAAAGCCTTTGGGGCAGAGCTGATCTTAACTCCGGCTTCGGAAGGCACTGAAGGGGCACGGAATAAACTCAAAGAGATCGTAGCCAGTCATCCCGAATATTTTTACATCGGGCAGCATGTCAATCCTTCTAACCCCGAAGCGCATTACCGAACAACGGGGCCAGAAATTTGGGCGGATACCGAGGGGCACGTAGACATTCTTGTCGCTGGTCTTGGGACAGGGGGGACGATTTGTGGGGCAGGGCGATACTTGAAGGAGAAGAACCCCGAGCTCCAATTAGTGGCGGTAGAACCCGAAGAATCACCATACATTTCCCAGGGCATCTTTAAGCCGCATCGCCTGATGGGGACAGCGCCGGGCTTTGTGCCAGAAACGCTGGAACGTGAGATCATTGATGAAATCTTCTTGGTGAGTGAAGGTGAGGCATTTGCTATGTGCCGAAGAATCGCTGCCGAGGAGGGGCTTTTGGTGGGAATCTCATCGGGAGCAGCGGCATGTGCTGCGTTAACCACTGCCGAGCGCCCAGAGAATTCTAAGAAAGTCGTTGTGGCGATTTTCGCGGACACAGGACAAAGATATCTGAGTGTGGAGGGTTTATTCGATTAGGGAAAAGTGGGCTGAGGAGTATTTCCGGCAGCAGTAAAACCGAGGGTATTCGTTATACTACTGCGGTGGAAGCCAGCCTTGACAGCATCTCAGTCGTTTTCTTGCTGGCGGATATTTTCCCGACGTTCTCTTTCGATGGAGTCCCGGATTGACATCATTGGAACTCAATGCATCTGTTCTGCCACGATCTTTCATAAAGAGATTATGATGACCATAAAGGCATTGATATTTGACTTCGATGGGTTAATTCTCGATACCGAGACAGCTCTATTTCGTTCCTGGGATGAGATTTTCTCTGAATATGGGATTTCGGTTTCTCTATTCGAATGGGCCAGCTTACTTGGGACGTCAACGGATCTTCCCGCGGCGTACGAAATTATCGAAGAACACATCGGTGGGCCAGTTGATCGCGAGTCGATTCGTACCCACCGTGCACAACGCGAGCTAGAACTCTTAGAGTCAGAAGAAGTCATGCCTGGCGTCGTCGACCTCATCACAGAGGCAAAAGAGCGAGGCTTGCGTCTTGGTGTCGCCTCAAGCTCAGATAGGAAATGGGTTATCGGGCATCTCAAGCGATTGGGATTGCACACATATTTTGAAAGTATTCGCTGTGCAGATGATGTAGAGAGGACTAAACCCTCTCCTGATTTATACCTGGCCGTCCTCCGTGACATGGGGCTCCAACCCGATCAAGCGATTGCGTTTGAGGATTCATTACACGGTGTAAATGCCGTTCAGCGAGCCGGTATATTCTGCGTCGCTGTGCCTAATAACGTGACGCGCCATTTGCCGATGCCGGAAGCTGATCTGACCGTCAACTCACTATTGGAAATGGAACTCGAGGAATACCTTCAGATAGCGCAAGGGGAGTTGCAGTAAATAATAACAGGGAGCCGAAGATGATAAAAGAGTTTAAAGAGTTTGCGTTGCGCGGAAATGTGCTCGATATGGCAGTGGGCATTATTATTGGTGCCTCCTTCGGGTCTGTTGTTAGCTCCCTGGTTGAGAACGTCATCATGCCCCCAATTGGCCTCCTCCTCGGGAAGGTCGACTTCTCAAACCTATTCATCATCCTGCGCCAGGGTGGAGTTGCCGGTCCCTATCCCACGATAGCGGAAGCGCATTCAGTAGGAGCCGTTACACTTAATTATGGCCTTTTTGTTAACACAATCATCACTTTCTTCATCGTTGCATTCGCCGTTTTTCTTCTCATCCGAAGTGTAAACAAATTCCAGAGAGCTGAGGAAACTGCTACCGCGGAGCCTACATCCAAGAAGTGCCCATTCTGCTCCATGGATATACCTATATATGCAATCCGCTGTCCGCAATGCACGTCAGATCTTGAGCGTGATAGCGGATAGACCGCCTATCAGGTAAATTTATAAAGCGTATCCGCCGCGGCACTAGACAATCATCGACGCGAGAGAGTGTGCCTGTCTATCGACTTGGAGAGACCCAATGGATAAAAAATCGGAAGGAATAAGCGGGATTGGTTGGAGGATGGTTGTTCGATTCCTTGTTTTGGTCGTGCTTCTGCCATTTGTCCTGTTCATCGCCGCGGGTCGCCTTGATTGGACGATGGCCTGGGTCTACCTCGGAATCCATGTCCTTTTCACGCTCTTCAGCAGGCTAATTGTCCTTAGGACTAGTCCAGAGACATTGGTCGAGCGTGCTCGCTTCACTCAGAAAGAGGATGTTGCTGGTGGGGATCGCCTCATGGTGGTAGTCGTGGGTCTGATTGGTCCATTGGTTATATGGATTATCGCCGGACTTGATGACCGCTTCGGTTGGTCGCCGGATATCTCATTCATTATTGAGATCCTTGCGCTGGCCGGCATAATTTTTGGATATGCAGTTGGCACATGGGCGATGATCGCCAACGCGTTTTTCTCCGCAGTTGTGCGCATTCAGGATGATCGTGACCATCAAGTCGTTACGGACGGTCCATACCGCATAGTCCGCCACCCAGCGTATGCGAGCGGGATCGTTTCTTCCCTGGGAATACCACTGATGCTCGGCTCACTCTGGGCGCTCATCCCTGCTGGACTCGCCCTGGTATTTATGGTCATGCGCACGAAGATCGAGGATAAAATGCTGATGGATGAGCTTCCGGGGTATTCGGACTACGCGCAGCAAACAAGGTACCGGCTTATTCCGGGTATATGGTAGGAAGGGAATCCTATATAGGACGCCGTTATAAACTAATGCTATGTTCCACTTTTGTTAGGACACTTTCCAGTTATTGGCGCAAATTAATTTAACGTTATTAATAGAATATGAGGCAGCTAATTAATGAATAGGTTTCAAAAGCGAACCTATCAAAGAATTTGTTCAAGAACTCATAGATGTTGATGGGGAGGAGAAGGCAAGTGCCATTCAAATTGTTCTGCGCATGATCCGCATGGGAAATCTCCTGGGCAATGCAATCGATTACATGCCTTACCGGTTGATGTTCGGCAGGGTTGGGGTGTAGAGAGCGTGAGGAATGATGAGTGTAGAATCAGCAGTAAGGAATTACTGGCGAGCCTATATTGAATCTCTTCGAACAAATCCGCAAACAACGGATTCGGAATATGAGGTTTGGGGGTTCGGGAACACACCTGAAATGGCAGACAATTTAGGCGGTCTGGTTAAGCGGGGAGTGAAGACTGCCACGGCTTCCCTGGCCTGGGCATACGAAGCTGAAAGTGAATCGTTTCCTGAGGCCGGCGATATCAGCATCATCCTCGATGGCCGGGGCGAACCAATTTGCATCATTGAAACGACGGATGTCGAAGTGATAGCCTTTAATGAGGTGGGCGAGAAGCATGCCCATGAAGAGGGTGAGGGGGATCGCAGCCTGGAGTATTGGCGAGCGGTCCATTGGGAGTTCTTTACCGATGAGTGTAAAACCATTGGCAGAGAACCCGCGGAGGATATGCCCGTAGTTTGTGAAAGATTCCGGTTGATCTACTTGTAATGAGTGGATCGAAACCACGTTTCGCACTGAATCTTGGTGAAACAATCCAGGTCACCTGACGTTAAGCACTATCTAAGCGTCGAGTTAGAAGCGAGGAATTGAGATGAAAGCTGCACCGATTCTTATCGTCATCGTATCATCTCTGTTCTTGGTCAATTGTGCTCGATCACCTGAGTCTATAACTCAAACGAGAATCGCAGGGGTAGAACAAGGTTTGCTGAGTGACTATTCAGATCCGCCTTGGATAAGAATGGAAATTTTAGAGCGGATGCAGCACTACCGTGTACCTGGCGTCACTATTGCGGTTATCAATGAATTTCAGATTGAATGGATAAAAGGGTACGGGGTGTTGGATGCCGGTAGCAGTGAACCCGTAACCCCGGAAACGCTCTTTCAGACTGCTTCCCTCGCAAAACCTATCGTGGCTGTGGCCACCCTGCATCATGTTGAGAGAGGAGATCTTGAACTTGATCATGACGTTAATCAGAGCCTGGTTTCCTGGCATATCCCAGAGAACAAATTCACGGCCGAGGGCGATGTCACATTGCGTCGTCTCTTGAGCCATAGCGCAGGGGTGACGGTTGAGGGATTTCGTGGGTACGCTCTTGGAGAGGATGTCCCCAATCTTCGGCAGATATTAGATGGTGAGTGGCCAGCCAACTCATCTCCTATCCGTGTGGATATTGTTCCGGGAACACAGCATCGCTACTCGGGGGGTGGTTACATGATCGTTCAGCAGCTTCTCGAGGATGTGGTCGATGAGCCTTTTCAGGATATTATGCAGAACGCCGTACTTGAGCCATGGGGGATGACTGCCAGCACCTTTGAATCGCCGCTTCCAGAGCATCTCTCCGAAATCGCCGCATCTGGTCATCGCGCGGATGGTTCAGTCATCCCGGGAGGGTGGCATACCTATCCCGAGATGGGATCAGGAGCGAGCATGTGGGCGACCTCATCTGA
>JBARSI010000266.1:0-2337 GCA_049644665.1 Anaerolineales bacterium | reverse complement strand
CACAATCTTCGCAACCCTTAAATTCCAGATCTCATCTATCCAGGGGCGCTCGGCTCAGTTCAACTGGAGATTATGTGGCGGTTCCACGCCACATGAATCTCTTAATTCGTTATGGCGCAATTCTCTTGTAATGGATGGGTGCTATTGATGTTTGTCAGCAATTTCGCAACAATGTAATTTTTAAAAAAACTCACCGCGCTAATGAATCATCATTCCTTCTCATCAAAGCTTACAGCACAGCTCATTTCTGCCAATGCGGAAAGGGGCGCTAATATGTCTGATCCACGAGTATCAAATCTAGCAAAAACCCTTGTTCATTATTCGACAAAGGTACAACAAGGGGATAAGGTAGTAATTAGAGGATTTCCGCTTGAACCTATAGCATCCCCTCTGATTATTGAGGTCTTCAGGGAAGTCCTGAAAGCAGGTGGTCACCCATATTTCTTAGTGGATATAGAAGATATTTGGTATTTCTATCTTCAAGAGGCTTCAGAAGCTCAACTATTAATGCCTGATATTTTCATGAACTTGGTCGCAGAAGAATTCGATGTCGATATTCGTATCGGCTGCCCATCAAATCGACTCTTGTTAACTAATGTAAAGCCGGAGTCGCGGAAGTTAGTTAATAATGCAAACTCGGACATTTGGGATCGCATCAGAGCTAGATCGGCAGCGGGAGATCTCCGTTGGGTATTCACGATTTTTCCAGCACATTCTTATGCACAGGCAGCTGAAATGAGCCTTGTAGAATTCCAAGAATTCTTTTATAAGGCGACGTATACAGATACAGAAAATGCAGTTGAAAAATGGACGGATGTTAAACAAGACCAAGAGAGATTAGTTTCCTGGTTAAGAGACAAGAGTGAAGTACATATCTCTGGAGATGGCATTGATCTCGAAATGTCTATTGCGGGCAGGACGTTCGTGAACTGCTCTGGCGAAGCGAATATGCCAGATGGTGAGATTTTCACTGGGCCAGTAGAGGACTCTGTAAAAGGGAGAGTTAAGTTTTCATATCCCTGTATATATCAGGGTATTGAAGTTGATGGTGTGGAGTTGGTGTTCGAAGATGGAAAGGTCGTTCAAGCTAGCGCTGAAAAAAATGAGGATTTCTTATTGGGCACATTGGATACGGACGAGGGTGCAAGATATATCGGGGAGTTTGGTATTGGTACTAACTATGAAATTGAAAGATTCACGCGCAATATGCTGTTTGACGAGAAGATAGGAGGCACAATTCATTTAGCACTAGGTAATGGGTATCCAATATCAGGATCCGTAAATAAGAGCGCGATCCACTGGGATTTGCTCACCGATATGAGGGATCATGGAAAGATCATTGTTGATGGCGAGTTATTCTACGAATCAGGTGAATTCAAAGTCTAATACCGCCGAGTGATTGCGCCATAACCATTCGCTGGAACGGACCGGGGATGCTGCGCGATTTGGAAGCAAAGTTGTATGATGTGAGTGGGGAGAAAAGGTAGCGGTCGCGAGTTCCCCGGCCGCTCAGCTCAAGACTGTTATATGGATGCTGTTTAATATGGATATGATAAGATTCTCCATTCTATTAATTATTCTCGGTTGTTTGGCAATCATCATCGGGATAGTCCTGGCCGCACGTCCGGTAATGGACGCTCTACGTGAACCTTCTTCGGTGTATTCCCGAATACTACAGAATAAACCACTCTTGCGAGCTTTCATCTGGATAACCGCTATCTTTGTCAGTGCATCTCCTCTCCTAGTATCATTCTGGAGCGGATTATCAGGTTACTCTTGGGCACAGCAGTGGGCCGACTATCACATCAATGATCTAGCTGCAGATATCTTCTCGGCATACGCAATCATTCCTACAATTGGTCTAGTCCTCACGTTAGGCTCCCTTGTCCTTTATACCAAGATGAATGTCCACAAGAGACTACCTCTATTAGTTAAGTCTCTCCTGCTGTTTATTTTTTTATTCATCTCGCTGACAATCATATGGGTAGGGCCTCAATCTTCATACCTCCATGCTGCATACGGTCCTATCAAACGCAGTCTTTGGCACATTCTGCTTGGTACACCGGACTGGGTCACGTATGTGTCTTGTATATGCACAACTTTCATTTTCATGATCGTTCTCTATGTTCGAAAAAACCTGCGATCCATATAACAATTCGCTGGAACGGACCGGGGATGCTGCGCGATTTGGTAGCTAAGTTGTATGATATTGATAGGGAGAAAAGGTAGCGGTCGGGAACGCCCCGGCCGCTCAGCTCAAAACCGTTAGCCGCCATTATTAAGTGCATTATCAGAATGTATCTTATATGAAGATTTGTCTCATTCCACTCCAGATCG
>JBARSI010000265.1:0-2704 GCA_049644665.1 Anaerolineales bacterium | reverse complement strand
CCGATTTCGACATTGAGGATCAGCGTGTCCTGATCCAAGAGGAGCACCTCCTCGATGCGCCACTCGGCAAAGCCAGGCGCGTTGATGGTAACCGTTACAGCAAGCGGGTTTTCACTGAGGGCGATGGCGTCGATACGGAAGCGACCTTGATCGTCGGAGATGGTTGTCAACTGCAGTTGCTCAACCAGGATCTCGGCCTCTGCAACGGGCTTTCCTGATCCCATCTCCAGCACTGTACCGCGCAGGTTTCCCGACCAGGCTGATTGTCCTCTTGCGGGGAGGGGGAAAGCTGTCGCCATTGCCCCAAGAGCGCATAGCAAAAGTAAAACTCGGAAGGCCTTATGCTGCTTTCTAAGCCCATCCAGTCTAGCTTTCCAGGTATTTGCGTCAAATCTGATACGAAATGGATTCATATGCCTGCACAGAAGGGTATCCGCCGTGAGATGCAGCGCCAATGGGAGTACCTTCCTATCGACCGTCCGCAGGCGGAAGTTGGTTCCCTACTCGCTTTTGAACGCAGGGCAACGGAGGATGGATAGGAGAGATCACCGTAGAGGGCGCTAATCATGGTTGATACCGGGGAACCAATTCGAAAGTCAACGTGATCAAGATTGATGCGGTCATTCTGAGGAGCTGAGCGACGAAGGCTCTCGTTCTTCACCTCTGATAGCTCCTGTATGCGAAGAAGGAGATTCTTCATCTCAACTGTGACCCAGCCTTATTAAGGGATGGCACTTTTCAATTGCAGATGACCGCTGAATACGCAAAATTGACACTCCAAAATTGACATGGTATCATCCACGCCAACAATTCAATAGCCCCATGACACTCTTATCCAGAGAGGTGGAGGGATCGGCCCTGTGAAGCCTCGGCAACCTGCCGTGTACGCAAAGACGGCGTGGTGCCAATTCCGACAGACGGAGTACTGGAAGATGAGAGGGTGGCCAACGCATGTTTTGTTGCCCCTTCTCAGGATGAAGGGGCAACTTTCATGAGGAGGCCAGATATGAGCCTGACGTTTATGACGTCCCCGTGCACGGTTTTTACATCCGAGTCAGTTACAGAAGGGCACCCCGATAAACTCTGCGATCAAATTTCAGACGCTGTTTTGGACGCCTGCCTGGAGCAGGATCCGCGCTCGCGAGTGGCGTGCGAAGTCGCGACCAAAACCGGCTTTGTCATGCTGTTGGGGGAGATCACGACTAAAGCGCAGATAAACTACGATGAGCTTGCCCGCAAAGTGATCACAGAAATCGGCTATGACAACAGCGAAAAAGGCTTCGATGGCAAGACTTGCGGTGTTCAGGTTGCCATTGCAAAACAAAGCGGGGATATCTCCCAGGGTGTGAACCATGCGCTGGAGACACGTTCGGGATCCGTGACGGATGAGGAAGTTGAGACACTCGGCGCCGGAGACCAGGGGATGATGTTCGGGTATGCCTGCAACGAGACCGAAACTCTCATGCCGCTGCCGATCGATCTGGCACATCGCTTGAGCAGACGCCTGGCGGAGGTGCGGAAAGCAGGGACCCTCCCGTGGGTGCGCCCGGACGGCAAAACCCAGGTAACGGTCGAATATAACTTTGGCAAACCCGTGCGCATAGATACCGTGGTTATCAGCACACAGCACGCTCCAGAGGTAAGCCCCGAGGAGATCCGCCAGGGTGTAATTGACCATGTGATCATGCCTATTCTCCCTGAAGACATGATCGACAGCGATCTAAAGATCTATGTGAATCCAACCGGCCGGTTCGTTACGGGTGGTCCTATGGGTGATTCGGGACTCACCGGGCGGAAGATCATCGTTGACACGTATGGAGGAATGGGGCGTCACGGTGGTGGATGTTTCAGTGGGAAGGACCCGACGAAGGTGGACCGCTCCGGCGCATACGCCGCTCGCTGGGTGGCGAAGCACATCGTGGCCGCGGGATTGGCCGATCGCTGTGAGATACAGGTAGCTTATGCCATCGGCGTCGCCAGCCCATTATCGATCTTCGTGGAAACATTTGGCACAGGGAAGCTGGCGGATGAAAAGATAAGCAGCCTGGTTGAGGAGGTCTTCGACCTCCGCCCGGGAGCGATCATCCGTGACCTCGATCTGCGCCGCCCGATCTATGGGGCGATCGCGGCGTACGGCCATTTCGGTCGCGATGACCTGGATTTGCCCTGGGAGCGGCTCTCGAAGCTAGATGAACTGAAGAGTGCCGCAGCGTTACCCGGGGAAGGTGAAGCATAAGTGTAAAGCGGCTGGGTTAATCTGGATCTCCAGGTCGTCAATACTGCCTGGAGATCTTTCTTTGACAGGCCAATTTGCGGTGTCTATAATTCCAAGAGAGTATTTGAACGACGCTTAGGGGTCATCCTTCGGCAAGGATGGGGGATAGCCGAATAATTATTCCTTATATCAAGAGACCCTCTTCCAGCAGGGCTTTGACCTAGAGTTGAATGTTTTTTGTCATGGACTTACAAGAACTCACCCAACGCATGCATGCATTTGTGCGCTCGAAAGGGTGGTATGGCGCTGATTCTGTGAAACCCCAGACGCCAAAGAATCTCGCCGTCTCCTTGGTCCTCGAAGCGAATGAAGTCCTGGAGCTCTTCCAATGGGCCGACGAGCTGGATGACCAGGATGAACTCGCCTCCGAGCTGGCTGATGTCATGCTCTATCTCATCCAATTGGCGAGTGTGAGCCAGATCGATCTCG
>JBARSI010000264.1:0-2516 GCA_049644665.1 Anaerolineales bacterium | reverse complement strand
ATGAGCGAGAAATCAGCACAAGATCGCAAGCTTGCAGAGCAGCTTCAAAAACTCGTCATGGCCATCGAAACCAGCGGCCGCGCAATCATGCCAACTTCAAACCAGGAATTGCTCCAATCCATTGTGGACACGGCGGCGCGCATATTTGGCGCTGCAGCTGCCTCGATCGCTCTTGTCGATGAAAAACAACAGGTCTTAGAGTTCAAAGTGGCTTATGGGGTTGGCAATGAGGATGTCGTCGGCATGCGCATCCCGCTTGATTCAGGTATTGCCGGCTACGTGGTCATGACAAGCCAGCCGATCGCGATCTCGGATGTGCAGCAAGATCCGCGATTCAATCTTGAATTCGCCGAGAGCACGGGCTATGTGCCAAAATCGATCCTTGCCATGCCGCTTGTTCGTAATGACCGGGTGATCGGGGTGATGGAAGTACTAGACAAGATCGATGAACCGTCCTTTGGTATGAAAGACATGGAACTTCTGGGCATTTTCGCCCAACAAGCTGCGATCGCCATTTTCCAGTCCCAACAATTTGAAAACCTCAGCGCTGCGCTCGTTCAAAGTGTTAAGGATTTATCCAACACGGATACCACCCTGGAATTAGCCGATCTATTCCATGCGCTTGAAGAGAAAAGTAAGGAGGATGAGCGACTCAAGGATTTGTACGCCCTGGCCAATCACTTTTACACACTCAGTGAAATTGGTGATTCGGAGCGCCGGGCATGTTTACATATCTTGGGCGCGTTCTCAGAATATCTCCACTCGAAGCCGCGTCTTGCTCCCTGACGACATGCTGCCTATAGTGACCGGTTGAAGCGAGGTCAATCTCCATGAGCGATACCGAATTTCGCCCCGCGTGGTCTTCGCAATTCACCTCTGATGCGATTCGCGAACTGCAAGCCCTGGGACCTATCGGCGAGCTCACGAGGGAGTGGGCCTGGGGAGACAGCACCGGGAAGGGTGTGCGAGTTGCCATCATTGATAGTGGGATCGAAAAAGACCACCCCGCCCTGGAAAAGAGCGTGCGGGGGGGTGTAATCGTTGAATGGGACGCTGAAGAGCGGAATAAGGTGCGCTACGTCGAGGACGACGATCTCATCGATTTGTCAGGACATGGAACCGCTTGTGCGGGCATCATTCATGCCATCGCACCCGACGCCCAATTATATAGCGTCCGCGTGCTCGGGAGGGACATGACGGCAAAAGCCCTTCAATTTGCCGGTGGCTTGCGTTGGTCCATTGAGAACGAGATGCATGTCGTCAATCTCAGCCTCAGCACTTCGCGAGCGGAATATTATGCCTTGTTTCATGAATTGGCAGATCAGGCTTATTTTAATAATATCGTGCTGGTGTCGGCGGTCAATAACATCTCTGTGCCAAGCTACCCTTCACTCTATTCCTCGGTCATATCTGTTGCCGCCCACGACTGTCCTGAGCCGTTGACATATTATTACAACCCCTCCCC
This sequence comes from Anaerolineales bacterium, assembly GCA_049644665.1. Lineage (GTDB taxonomy): Bacteria > Chloroflexota > Anaerolineae > Anaerolineales > E44-bin32 > E44-bin32. The sequence continues at coordinate 1,051 of JBARSI010000264.1, read as the reverse complement.
GCCGGTTGAATTCGGAGCGCTGGGAATTAATGTTGAAGTTTCGTGGTTGAATGGCAGTTCTTGCGTCAGCACCGGGAACAGCTTTGCCGCGCCTCAAATTGCCGGCATTGTCGCCCTGATACGGGCTAAGCACCCAACCCTGACGCCGTTCCAGATCAAGACCGTCCTTTTCGCCTGTGCGAGTAATACTCGCAGAACACCTAACTAACCAGTGACGCGGTTCGATTTGAACTCGAGCAGTCTTTTCCCTCACAGATGAACTCAAGGCCGATAGACATCGGCCACTTACATACAGACATAATCAAGGACCTACAGATAATGTATACTCTCTATGACATAACACATACTCCGCTTTAATTCATCCTCCTCTCAATAGACTACTTCAAAGCCGCAACATTGCTGCTCGCATTCCAGTCAAATACAACATGGGGGAAATCTTTTGAACGCATTAATGACCTACTGGACACTCCAGGGCTACGATCGACTGGAGTTGAACTTCTTCGTTGGGGCATAAGCTCTGTGTACCGTGCCCATGATATCGTTCTTGCGTGTACTGCAGCTTTCAAGCTGAGGACACCAGCCCTGTGGAGATCCATTCCATGACCCTGATTTGCTCCGATTGCTCGTGTGAGAATCCCGCTGACGCTGGATTCTGCCAGAACTGCGGCCAGCCGTTAATGCGTGACTGTGCGACTTGCGGAAGGTCAAATACGCACGAGGCACTATTTTGCAGGCATTGCGGAACCGTATTGGATGGAGTCTCGGTGCCGGACAGCGAATCTAGGCTCCGATCGCTGCAAGAAACGGCTCCTGATGCATTACGAAAAAAGATAAAAGCGGCACGGACGGATATCGAAGGCGAGCGCAAGCCGGTCACGATCGTCTTCACCGACATCGTCGGCTCAACCACCATCGCCGAGACACTCGATCCTGAATTGTGGAAGGAGATCGTCGCCGGCGCCCACAAGCGTGTGGGCGAGGCCGTCTACCGCTATGAAGGGACGATCGCCCAACTCCTGGGCGACGGTGTGCTGGCCTTCTTCGGCGCGCC
>JBARSI010000263.1:0-3523 GCA_049644665.1 Anaerolineales bacterium | reverse complement strand
CGGTACATACATGCTCCCACCATTCTCAGGAGCACCGTAATCCTGAACCCATAGTACGGTTCCATCGGCGTCCACCAGCACAAAGGTGTGTCCTGGCTCACCGCTCCCTACAGCCCATTTCAACACCTCAAAGGATTCCGACACTCCGTGATTCGCATCTATCAACAGCGGGATGCGGGTCCCGTATTCTGCTGCGACTTGGGTGGAAAGAGCTCTGATGCGGTCGGCATGAAGCATACACTCTTCACAATCAGCGGTTGAGGAAGGGGTCATAACAACAGCAGCCGGCGTAGGAGTTATCGTCGCTGGATCCGCAAGCCTGGTGCTCTGTTCCTTCTCGCAAACATCGTATGCGTTATCGATGTAAGCGAGTTGCGAAATAACAGGGGGGATACTCGCCGCGATCTGCCAGGGAATAAGCAGCAAGGTTAGCGAAAGAAAACAAAGTTCAATTTTGCGCATGTATCCAACCCTAATATCTTATCTGATCACCGATGGTAAAAATCATCGTAGCTGTCTGGACACCAATGAAAAGTTTGTCTATCCTAAAACCGGGGAGACTACTCTCTACTCTCGCAATCGAAACACCAATCCGTTGACCGATTGGTCATAAGCTTCTTTCCGCATCCCGGGCAAATCAACTCACGCAGACCGTTTTTCTTCAACACGGGCTTAGGGCGGAGTTCTGGAGGCAGGCTGTTGAAAGGGTCTGGCACACACGTGCACGTGGGCTCAGCGTCAACGTTTGGTGTATCTTGGTCCTTTGGTTTATTCGTGTCTTCACTCATGGGATTCTCTCCGCTGACCGGTGGCAGGAGCCTCCGGGAGCATGTTTTGAAGATAGGAAAGATTCGTAAATCAATTCACAACTGCCTCCACGGGCAGCTGGAAGAATCGGCCCTTAATCCACAAGGCGACATACACCAACCCGATTAATACGGGAACCTCTATGAGAGGGCCTATCACCGCAGCCAGGGCTTCCTGGGAGGCGATCCCGAAAGTGCCTACCGCCACAGCGATCGCCAGCTCGAAGTTATTGCTCGCCGCGGTAAAGGATTGCGTTGCCGACATCTCGTAGGAAAAACCCTTCCATTTCGAAACGGCGATGGACACCAGGAACATGAGCACGAAATAAATGATGAGAGGGATCGCCACACGTAGGACATGCCAGGGGTTAGCAAGGATCTTGTCGCCCTGCATGGAAAACATGACCACAATTGTGAAAAGCAAACCGATCAAAGCCGTGGGACCTAACCTGGGAGCAAACTCTTCGTCGTACCACTCGGCACCCTTACGTCTGACCAGCGCGAGGCGTGTGATCGCCCCGGCTGCGAGTGGTATACCCAGGAAGATGAGTACGCTTTTAGTGATATCCAACATTGAAATGTCCACGATCATGCCCGCAGCGCCAAACCAGCCGGGCACGACGCGCAGGTAGAAGTAAGCCAGTGGACTGTACATCAAAATCTGGAAGACGGAGTTCAGGGCCACCAGAATGGCGCAGTATTCGCTGTCGCCTCCGGCGAGCATATTCCAGATGAGAACCATGGCGATACAGCGCGCCAGGCCGATGATAATTAAGCCAGTGCGATAGCCCGGGAGATCAGGGAGGAAAATCCAGGCCAGGATGAACATGATGGCCGGACCGATGATCCAGTTCAAGATCAGGGACACCCCAAATTGCTGTTTTGCCTGGGTGATTTTCCCCAGTTCCTCGTATTTCACCTTGGCCAGAACGGGGTACATCATCCACAGCAGACCGACGGCGATGGGCAGTGAGACGGTGCCAATGCGCAGTACATCGAAGACATCCTTCACTTCGGGTGCGACGGCACCCAAGCCCACACCGGCCGCCATGGCCAGCAGGATCCATAGCGGCAGGAAGCGATCCAGAACAGATAAGCGCCCCACCATGCCTGAAGGTGTAATAGATTCAATCCTTTTAGATTCCGACATTGGGAAATTGACCTCCGTGGTTGATTGCTCTAAGCCGTCAAAAGGCCGTTAGAATGTAGCCGAAAATATAACCAGCCAGAGTGCTGAAAACACTCACCAGGGCTACATATGCGACTGTCTTTTTCCGCCCTAAAATCCGACCTGTGACAAGGATGCTTTGAATCGATAACTCAGGATCCGCCAGCAAGTACGCCAACAAGGGTCCGCGGTGCATTCCCAGGTCGAGGAACATGCGGGCGATGGGCACTTCGACTAATGTCGGGAAGTACAGGAAAACACCAAAAACCACGGCGATGAAATTTGCCGATATGGTGTTCTTGCCGGCGAGGGCCTGAATCAGTTCCTGAGGCAGGATCACTCGGACCATGCCAGCGATGAAAACGCCAAATACCAGGAGCGGGAAGATCTGTTTAACGAATTTCCAGGTTTCCCACAGCCATTCCGCGATTTCGTATCGCTCGAAATTGCGAGCCGCGACAATACCGATCGCCGCGATGAGAAAGAGTTCACCGATAAAGCGGCCGGTGATCCCGACTACAGCGCTCCCTTCACTAACTGACAATGAAGCCGTTAAAAGAGTAAGTGCCACTAAAGAAATAGAGAGAAAGGTCCAGCGATTGAAGCGCTCGAGGATATTCTCAAAGCCAAGATAGGCAGCCGGAGCAAGCAAGAGAAGCAGCGTTATGAGCAGCGCGCCGTGCGGCACAAGGTTGAGATTTGCCAGGTTCGAAGTGACAGATTCAGGGATGTTGATTGGGAAGCGCAGGCTGAACAAGTTGTCTGTCAGAAACTCGACCTGCAGCGTGCCGATAATGAGGACAGCGATGAGAAGCATAAACATGATCCAAATCGCGGACTTGACCTCCACCGTCCCATCGAACATGCCTTCGGCTGCCATCTCAGCAGCTCTATCGGCCTCCTGCTTTCTGAAAACCCATGTCATGATCAAACCGATAGCGACTCCGAATACAATCGAGAGAACGATCCGGGCGATAGCGATGTCCATTCCAATCGCAGCGCCAGTGTAGGCGATAGCAAGAATGTTGACCGCAGGTCCAACAAAGAGGAATGTGATCGCCGGACCAAGCCCTGCGCCCCGTTTCCAGATTCCCGCAAATAATGGAAGTATGGTGCATGAGCACACCGCAAGGATAAACCCGCCAATTGCGGCCGCGGGGTAGCTTACCAAACGTGAGGCTCTGGGCCCCAAAAAGCGGGTGATGGCCTCCTGAGGGATCATGGCGCTCATATAACCGGCGATGACGAAAGCCGGGACAAGACAGAGAAGGACATGTGCGGCCAAGTAATCCAACAGGTTCGTCCAACCTGACCACAAGAGGGTTGCTAGATATTCAAGGATGCTTTCGAGGATCATTCGGTGACAGCCTTTTTGGGGTTTTATGATGCCAAATGTGCCGATGCCAAATATCGGTGAATGTGTTCTTCTCCCATGTTATTCATACAGAGGAAGAACCAACGTATTCGTACGGTTTTACCCTTCTGAACTCACAATTTCCTCCATCCACCCGGCAATTTGGGACTGGGATGGAATTCTCCCAGAGGAAAC
>JBARSI010000262.1:0-2514 GCA_049644665.1 Anaerolineales bacterium | reverse complement strand
TCCAGGCACCCTGGAGATATTGTACGGGGCAGCTGCCAGCATTATCGTCCTTCACCCAACCTGAGACATTGATCGTGGCGATGTTCTCCATCGCGCCATCGTTGCTCACCTTCCCAGAAGGATCGATATAGAGATAAAACGTAGCACCTGGCTCTGACTCTGTCTTGAAGTGGATCTCCTCGCCCCTGTCCCCCATACCACTAATGTTTAATTCGGTAGCGTGACTATAGCTGAGTGCATATATCGACCACTCCTCAGGACACTCACCCTTCTTCAGCGCCTGCTCCTGCTGCCCCAATTCAACGTCCTGAGACTCGCCTCCAGTCACAGTTGGCTCTGGATCATCCGCACCGGCGCTCGGCAAGTTGCAGGCTGCTAATCCAAGGATGAGGAAGCCGCAGCATAAGCAGATCCACAACCTTCGATTACCTTGTTTTATTTCCCCATACATCGTTTCCTCCTTAGGTACTAATCTCAAGTACTCTACTCAGAAGAACTCCGATCCTCAGTGGTCTATAGACAGACGAGCGAGGCCTGGCCGCCTTCAGACACACATGCCTTGTGATGAACTTGCTTCACATCTATAACGAATACGCTTCTCGATCTGTGACACGCTAGTATTAGGCGAGTCTCTTCTGTGAATATAGCATGAAAACTCCCGACTCATTCGACACGGGCGGTCTCCCCCTGTGTGGTATCCTGTTCTTGTTCTCCAGACTCTCGTGTGGCAGAAAAGCCCGATATGACAACCGCTGAACTCACCCTCCCTCAAACGTACCAATCTGACCAGCGCTCACCGATGCGTTGGATCGTTTCCCACGTCTCACACCACTGGCAAATGGTCGTTCTGGCTTTTATCGGCGCATTCGGAAACGCCGCACTCGCTGCGCTTGTGCCCATCCTGGTTGGCATTGCCTTTAACGCCATCCTTTCAGATCCTGCAGATCTAAAGAAGCTTCTGCTGATTGTGGTGTGGATCGCGGTATCCCAGCTCTTTCGAGGCATTCTGCAATTCGGCCGTAACTTCGGGGCGGAGTTAATCGGGCAGCGTCTCGAAAGGGATATCCGTGACGAGCTCTATACCAGCCTTCTGGGGAAGAGCATGGCCTTCCACAATTTACAGCCGGTAGGCGACACAATGGCGCGGGCGACGAACGACGTGCGTGAGATCAACCTGATGTTCAATCCCGGGTTTAACCTCGTTGTGGGATCTGCCAATTTCCTGCTCATGCCGCTCATCGCTGCGCCTTTTTATCATCCATCCCTCATTCTCGTGCCTGGCCTTTTCATGATCGCCTATTTCCTCGCACTCTGGAGATACCTGCTTGAGCTGCGGCCAATTTCCGATTCCGCTCGACGCGCATTCGGACAACTTAACGCCCGTCTGACGGAAGCGATCGATGGTATCGAGGTTGTGAAGGGGGGGGCACAGGAGAAGGCGGAAGTCGACCGCTTCACCGAGAATGCCCGTGTCTTCCGCAACGCATATGTCCAGCAGGGTGATGCCGAAGCCCGCTACCTGCCGCTCCTTTTACTCGGTTTGGCTCAAGCTGGAGCGTTCCTGCATGCACTCCTTCTTTATCAAGACGGCATCCTGGATGTCGGTCAGGTTGTCGCTTACATGGGTCTCATCCAGCTCTTCGGGTTCCCGACATTTGCATCCTTATTTGCTTACTCCCAGGTATCGCTCGGTATGGCCAGCGCTCGGCGCATTCTAGATCTCATCAGCCGGGAGATGAAGCTCAACCAAAACCCGCGTGGATATGCCCAGAAGATGCGAGGGGAGATTGCCTTCAAAGATGTAACCTTCGCGTATCCGGGAGCGGAGAACAGCCTCGAGGGCGTCACGTTTCACGTACAGCCCGGTCAGACGATCGCGCTCGTCGGGCAGACCGGCACCGGGAAGACGACACTCGCAAAATTAATCAACCGCACCCATGACCCCTTATCAGGTCAGGTACTGGTCGACGGCGTGGATGTGCGTGATTGGAACCTGGCCTCTCTGCGCAAGCAAATTTCCATCATCGAGCAGGATGTATTTCTGTTCTCGAGAACCCTCGCCGAAAACATCGCCTTCGGCTGCCCGAATGCCACGCAGGCGGAGATCGAGCAGGCGGCTTTAGCCGCCCAGGCTCACGATTTCATCCATGCTTTTAAAGACGGATATAACACCGTCATCGGGGAACGCGGGATTACATTATCCGGCGGGCAGCGCCAGCGGATCGCCCTGGCGCGCGCCTTCCTTACCGACCCTCGTATCCTGATTCTGGACGATTCAACCTCCTCAATCGACAGCGCCACGGAAGATCAAATCCAGCGGGCGATCTTCCGCGCAGCCGAAGGGCGAACAACACTGATCATCACGCACCGTATGTCACAAATCCGCTGGGCTGATCTGATCATCGTTTTACGGCGAGGACGGATCGCCGCCGCAGGCTCTCATGAGGTTTTGATGGAAATTTCGGATACTTACCGCCTTATCTTTACACGCGACGAGGATAAATAGCAGATGGG
>JBARSI010000261.1:0-5389 GCA_049644665.1 Anaerolineales bacterium | reverse complement strand
GTTATACTCGCACCATGCTTGGAATCATCGCCGTTGACTTCGGTGGGACGAATATCCGCGCGGCATATTTCCCCTCCCCAAAACCTCCTCCAACTTCTCAGAATAAGACAACAACTCTTGCTTCTGAAGGACCTGATTCGGTTATCCTCCGCTTGATCCAAGCGATTGAATCACAGATCCCAAAGGATGGTAATGATCTCAGGATTGGCATCGGTGCACCGGGACCACTCGATCCTCGTACCGGAATTGTTCTCAGCTCCCCAAACCTCGCTGGCTGGACCAATATTCCCCTGCGCGATCAGCTAAGCGAGCATTTTGGTGTGCCGGTGTTCTTAGGAAACGACGCAAACGTTGCCGCCCTGGGTGAGTGGCGTTTTGGCGCCGGTCAAGGCACAAATAATATGATTTATCTAACCATCAGTACGGGCATCGGCGGAGGTGTGATCGCTGACGGCCGGCTGCTGCTGGGTGCGCGCGGCTTAGCAGGCGAACTCGGCCATCTAACCATAGAGACAAACGGGCCAACATGCGGCTGCGGAGTAAAGGGACATATCGAAGCCGTCGCCGCTGGACCGGCCATTGCCCGTAATGCCACCGCTCAAATGAATTCCGGCCACTTATCAACGCTGAAGAAAACGCTCAGCTCTAAAGGGAAAATTACCAGCCTCGATATTGGAAAAGCCGCAAACGCAGGCGACGAGCTTGCTCTCTCGGTTATAGAAGAGGCCGGGACCCGTATCGGGCACCACTTGGCGGACCTCGCCCATGCATTCAATCCCGAGGTTTTCATTATTGGTGGTGGTGTTTCTCTTCTGGGTGACCTTTTGTTCGAACCTATTAAACGCTCTCTTCACGAGCACATTATGGATCCAGCATATCTCGAAGGAGTACGCGTTCTACCTGCCGCGCTCGGCGATGATGCCGGGCTAGTCGGCGCAATGGTCCTGGCTAATCAATCATGAGAACATACATTAATAGATTACTACTGCTCATCGTCGCACTCTCAGTGTCCGGCATTTCGAGTGCCTGTCAACCGTCTTCCGATACAAGATCAACACTTAACTACGGTCTAACATTAGCTCCATCAGGCATAGACCCACATATAAATGCATCCGCTGAGCTTGGCATTCCGCTTAGCTCTGTGTATGACACGCTTGTTTTTCTAGACCAGGAAAGTGGTGAGTTCGTCCCTGGGCTGGCGGAGCGCTGGGAGATCTCCAGCGATGGATTGCGGTATATATTTTACCTTCGCAAGGATGTCCACTTTCACGATGACACACCTTTCAATGCCCAGGCTGTCCAGGAGAACATCGACTACACCCTCGACCCAGATAACCATTCGCAGAAAGCGGCAACGATGCTCGGGCCGCTCAAGGGAACAGAAATCCTGGACGAACACACAATAGCGTTTATGCTTAATGAACCGTTTGCGCCATTATTGGATTCCCTCTCCCAGGTCTATCTTGGCTTGGCCTCTCCGAAATCCTTGCATCAATGGGGAGCCTCTGAATATCAATTCCACCAGGTCGGTACAGGACCGTATCGGTTTGTCGAATACATCCCTAACGACCGCATCACCCTAGAGCACAATCCGGATTACGCATGGGGTCCTACCATTTATGAAAACTCAAAGGCCTCGATAGAAAGGATCGTCTTCTATTTCTATGAAGACGCTGCCTCACGCGCCCTCGCTCTGGAAAGGCGCGAAGTAGATATCATGGGTGAAATACCGCCGCATGAAGCCGAGCGCCTCGCAGCCAGTGCAGATTTCTCGCTGTTGCCCGTTGCCATCCCCGGCCAGCCTTTACAGTTTTTTTTCAACACCACTGCGTCGCCCACCGATGATCTTCGGGTTCGACAAGCATTAATTCTAGCTGTCGATAAGAAATCAATCGTCCTCACCGTCTTTGGGAGTCACTCGCCAATTGGCAGCAACCCTCTCTCTCAGGCTGGATTCAACAGGATAGCTCTTCTTCCACCATCCGCACACAATCCCGAGGAAGCTCGTGAACTCCTCGATGAGACAGGGTGGATACTGGATGGTCAAGATGCGTTCCGGAAGCGTGATGGCGAACCACTTGTCATTAAGCTTATCGCCCCATCATGGGGATCGAATTCTGAGGTCGCACAATTGGTTAAGGCTGGCTGGGAGAATATCGGCGTTGAGGTTGAACTAATCATCGCTCCCGGCTTTGGGCCGCTCAAAGAGATCCAGTCCAGTGGTGATTACCATGCCATCGGGATAAATTTCTTCGGGACAGATGCGGACTTATTGCGTTCTTTCTATGCTAGCGATGGTTTTTACAATTGGACCGGATTCTCCGACTCTGAAATCGACCAGTTGTTGACTGAAGCCGCACGCACCACGTTGGACTCCGATCACCGAGAAGGACTGTATAGCCAGATCGTCCGAGCAATTGCCGAAAACACTCTTGTCCTCCCGATAAGGGACTATGTCAACCTCGTCGTCGCTCACCAGAGCGTTGAGGGGTTGAAATTCTCCGCGCAGGGATGGTTTCCAAATCTCATCGACGTACAGCTTTCCTCGCCGTAATCCGCCGCCTTTTTGAAGGCGTCTGGACGGCTTGGGCTGCTGTAACCCTTGCCTTTTTCGCTCTCCGGTTTGCATCCGGTGATCCTGTCGCGAGTTTGTTATCGCAAGGACTGGCCTCGCCTGAGCAAGCGGAAGGGATTCGTATTTCACTGGGTTTAAATTCACCACTCTGGCTTCAATACCTGAGATTTCTAGTAAACCTCCTCCAAGGAGACCTGGGATCATCGCTATACACCCATCGGTCCGTTTCACAAATCATCCTCGAACAATTTCCTTCAACCGCCGCTTTGGCCGTTAGTGGACTCGTTGCTGCGATACTTTTCGGCTTTTTCCTCGGAATCATTGCGGCATGGTTTGTGAAACGAACTTCGGGGATGATCGCCGCGGCGATCGCGGCTTTGGCTACATCAATCCCTGTCGCCTTTGCCGGCATCCTTTCCCTGCTCATCGCTGGACCCCTCCTTCAAGACCTCGGCTCTTCCAGCGGGCTATTCATCAGGCTAATTCTGCCAGCTTTAGTTTTAGGTTTCGCCTCTTCCGGGCCAATCGCCCGCGTGATACATAGCGGCCTTTCAGAGAGCCTTCGCTCTCCTTTCATCCTGGCGGCGCGGGCACGCGGGATTCGCCGCGGCGTTCGTTTGCTCTGGCATGCGTTAAAACCATCCCTTCCACCCGCCATCTCCCTTACAGCTCTAGAAGCCGCTTTCCTTTTTACAGGAACAGTTGTAACCGAGACCGTCTTCTCCCGCCCCGGATTGGGCAGGCTGCTCGTGAAATCAATCCTTGATGGAGATTATCCAATCTCGCTGGGCCTGGTTGCGCTCGCGGCGATTTTCTACACAACCAGTCATGTAATCGCTGACCTTCTCACACTTATGATTGATCCCCGATTACGGAGAGTCGAATGAGATTTTCTTGGTTAAAGACTCTCTGCGTAATCTGGCTCTCGGCGGTAGTACTGCTGGCCCTCACGGCACCCATTCTCACTTCCGCTGATCCTTACGAGCCGATCAGTATCACGCTTCAATCACCTGCAGACCACCCACCTTTAGGAACGGATTCCTTGGGTCGGGATTTCTTCGCTCGTCTTACGTATGGAACTCGACTGAGTCTCTCCATTCCCTTACTCTCAACGCTGCTCACTGTGCTTGCCGGAACAATCCTCAGCCTCACCGCTATTACAGTTGGGGGGATATCAGATCGCATCATACTTGCTCTCGCGAACGCCGCACTGGCAATTCCTGGGCTTCTCCTCGCTATGTTATTAGTCGCCGGATTCGGACCGGGGCTACCCACAGTTGTGATCGCTGTTGGCCTGGGGGGAATCCCAGGCTTCATACGTCTAAGCAGGAGTATCTTTTTAGGAATTAAGGAGATGGGATACGTCGACGCTGCCTGTGCACTCGGCGCAAGCCGAACGCGCGTAGCTCTCGCACATCTGCTCCCCAATGCAGCTCCGCAATTGCTCTCTCTCGCGACCACTCACTTTGCCTGGGCATTCATGGGAGCGACAACACTGACCTTCTTGGGGTTGTCCGGTGATCCATCCTTTCCAGAATGGGGAGCGATGCTGAATAGCGGTCGAATGCATCTAATTCAGGCGCCCAGGTTAACAATCATCCCGGGGATACTGATCAGCTTGACGATTCTTGCCGTCCATTATCTCGGCGAAAATTACGCCGACAGATGATCTGCACGTTGACGAAAACCATCAACCCCTGATAAGCTTTTCACATGATAGAAAATAGCATGTCAACGATTCTCATCGTACTGATTGCTCTCGCAATCATCTTTGACTTTTTAAATGGTTTTCACGATAGCTCGAACATCGTCGCAACTGTCATATTCTCACGCGCCCTAAACCCACGCGTAGCGCTGATCCTGGCCGCGATCTCTGAAACCATAGCCCCCTTCCTCTTCGGAGTCGCAGTTGCCACAACCATCGGCGACGAACTCCTGAATATGAGCGCGATTAATATAAATGTAATCATGGCCGGTTTGATCTCCGCGATCGTATGGAATCTGATAACGTGGTATTTCGGCATCCCCTCATCGTCATCACACGCTCTATTAGGCGGACTGCTCGGCGCCGCATTGCTTCACAGTGGCTCCCTTGAGATTGTCAAGGTCTCGGGTTTGATCAAAATTGCGATAGCGTTATTCCTTTCCCCTCTTGCGGGTCTCATCATCGGTTTCATCGTCATGAAGCTAACATTGTTGATGGTTCGAAGTGCAACCCCAAAGGTCAGTACTTTTTTTCGCCGTTTTCAAGTTGTTACGCTCATCGGCCTCTCCTTAAGCCACGGCACAAACGACGCTCAAAAGACCATGGGCTTGATTGCGATGGGATTATTGCTTAGTGGTCAAACTTCGTCCTTCCAAATACCAATGTGGGTTGTGACGGTAAGTGCGGCCGCGATCGGCCTGGGTACATCATTCGGCGGGTGGCGCCTGATTCGTACACTTGGAGGGAAAATCTTCCGTATTCGCCCTATTCACGGCTTCACTTCGCAAATCGGGGGGGCAATCGTGATTCTCAGCGCGGCACTTCTCGGTGGCCCCGTCAGCACAACGCAGGTAATGAGTTCATCGATTCTTGGTGTGGGCGCGGCCGAGCGAATAAACAAGGTTCGCTGGAGTGTTCTCAGCGATATGGCGATGACCTGGCTGATTACGATCCCTGCCAACGCCGCCATCGCCGCTCTCGTTTACCTCGGGCTTAACCTAATCACAACTTGATTACAAATACCCTTTGATGATATCAAGCAGATGCATCGCGATCAGTGGTTAGCCTGCGCACTGTCACTTAGCCATCGTTCAATGACTATTGATATT
>JBARSI010000260.1:0-2941 GCA_049644665.1 Anaerolineales bacterium | reverse complement strand
ATGGGTGGGGATTTCATCCAGATCTAAACATCAAAGAAACTGATCCTATTATTCATAAGATCCACGGCAACGCTTTCAAAGAAACTAATCTTAAGCAGACCCTGGAATCCAGAGGGATCGAGGACATTGTAATTACGGGGTTGGTTACCCAAGGATGTGTAAAAGCTACAAGCATTGGAGGAAAAGAGCTGGGTTATCGTGTGATTCTTATTGAGGACGGCCACAGCAACTACAGTAAGGATGCTCCTAAGATAATTGAGAAATGGAATCTGAAATTAAGTAAGGAACAAGTCGAATTATTCTCGGCTGATGAAATTGGTTCTGTGTAAAATACGGCGGCATAACCAATTCGCTGCAGCGGACCAGGGATGCGTGGCGATTTGATGACGTGTAATCTTGCCCCTGGCCGCTCATCTCGAAACCGTTAGGCCGAGTATGAAAATGAATATGAGCATTAGGAAAATTGAACTTAGAAGTGAAATACCCGGGAAATTGTACCTTCACAGTATGCCCGGGAGGTTTGAACTACTTGATTCATTTCTGAACGAGGCAGCCGACCATGAGATTGATCTTGTCGTGTGCCTTGCAGCAGACGAAGAGATATCCAAGTTATCTCCAGAATATGCTACTCTCATTCAGACGAATTCATTCCCCGTTGAGAGAATTAACTTCGCCATAGACGATTATGGTGTCCCTTTAGAATTAATAAGTTTCCATGATTTCGTAACAGATCTTGCTCAATCCATAGCTACTGGTCAAAATGCGTTAATCCATTGTGCGGCTGGCATCGGAAGAACGGGATTGGCCGCGGCATGTGTCATGATGCAACTTGGATATTCTATTCAAGAAGCGATATCGACCGTTACTGAAGCCGGATCCAATCCAGAAATTGGAGAACAGGGAGCATTTCTGTGGCAATTGGATGTGCTCTAATCAGGATCTAAAACCGACTTGGCGATAATGCCCTGAAAGATTATTGCGTAGAGAATCCATTAAGTTTTACTCGGCCTAACATCCGGATGGAGCGGATCTGGTAAGCAGCCGATTTTGAATTCTTTCGGAGTCCTACCGGGCCGCTCATCCGGGAGCCGTTAGGTCGCTAAGGATTATTTGTTTTGAGGGCAAATACAGAAATGAGTAAACTTCAACTTGAGACGCCACGACTGTACCTGCGTCTAATGCAATTATCAGATCTCGATGACCTCCTGAAAATCTTCGGGGACTCAAAGGTTATGGCTTCATTTGACACTGTTCCTTTCAATCGCGAGCAAATGGAGAACTGGATGCAAAGGAACATAGAACATCAAAAATCACACGGTTACGGTCTGTTCTCGGTAATACTGAAATCTGAGGGAATCTTAATTGGAGATTGTGGACTTGAGCATATGGAAGTGGAAGGAGATCTTGCAACCGAACTTGGTTATGATTTCCAGAGCGATTACTGGAATCAGGGTTTTGCTACGGAGGCTGCCTCTGCTGTTCGAGATTATGCTTTTGAAAAACTTAATCTCCCCCGTTTAATTTCTCTCATACGCGTTGGAAACGCGGCATCAAAGCGTGTATCAGAAAAAATCGGAATGCAATTCATTGATGACTTCACAACTAACGGGATTCATTATTGGCAGTATGCAATAGATAGCAGAAACGATATTCATGTTTAATGCGGCCTAACCTCTATGAAAGCGCTGCAATTGTCAAGGTTAAATACCTCCTGAAGGACGAGTAACATCCCCTGGATCGAGCCGGTCTCCCCGGAAACATCTATCCGTCGTCAAAGCGACAAGAGCATCTCCAGCTGGCGTCTGGCAATCAACTCGCGTATCTCTGTGGATACAGGTTAGGCCCGCCCTCACGCCTGCTTCGGAGAGCCCTGCCTGCGAAGGGCAGGGTCCTGATAATCTTCACCTTTTTTGAGAATCCAGAATGCGGATTCTGCTAAATGTCGAGCGACTGCACCGACAGCAGTGGCATGCCCTTTTCTGCTGCAGATGCGTTCATACACCAGAGTGACCTTCTTCTGTCTCCAGGAGGGATGATGTCGATGGGCGACAACAACGTTGGCGGCTTCGATGAAGGACCACTTGAGATAGTTGTTAGCTTGCTTTCGCATACGACCGAAGCGGGTCTTGCCGCCGCTGGAATGGACTTTGGGAACAACCCCGGCGTAGGCAGCGAGATGCCCTGCATTGGGGAAGCGATCGATGGTGCCGATCTCACGTTCAATGACGATGGCGAGGATGTTACCCACACCGGGGATGGTTTTCAGGCGCTGCATATCCGCTGTGAAATGGATGCGTTCCAGGATGCGTTCTTCGAGCACGGTGATTTGTTCCATAGTGGCGTCGAGGAGATCGAGTTCCTGTTCCAGGCAGCGGCCAGTTTCAGGAGGGAGTTTCTTGAGGGTTCGATTGAGCCAGGCTCTGCCTTTGCCGACGAAGATATCACTATGTTCGGATGTGTTGAGAGCGTACTTGGCGAGGGTGGAGTGAACGCGGTTCTTAAAAGCGGTACGCGGCTTACAGAATGCCATGCGAGTGCGGTGGAGCTCGCGCTCGTCGCGGATCTCAGCAGGAGGCAACCAGACGGTGGGGATGCTGCCGAGGTGGACCAGGGTGGCAAGGCCTTTGGCATCGAGTTTATCTGTCTTGTTGATATTGCCCATTATGACCTTGGCTTTGGCGGCGTGCGCTAATAGTGGCACACAGCCGGCTTGTTCGATCTCGTCGACGATCCAGTAGTAATTGCCGACGGTTTCAATGGCGACAGGGGTTCCTTCAGGGTAGTCGGAAAGGAATTCCTTGATGGCACCTGGGTGGTGATTGACCCGGGTCTGTTCAGCGGATAAAGTAGAAGTGTCGAGAACGGCGAAAAGCGAGTAGCGTCTGTGGGCATCACAGCCTATGATTGGGTTCATGCTGCACCTCTTCTCTCTGGATTAGTC
>JBARSI010000259.1:0-2244 GCA_049644665.1 Anaerolineales bacterium | reverse complement strand
GAATTTGAGTATATAAAATTGCGAAGAAATCAATATTTAGATCAGGTCCGAGTGATTGACCCTTAACCAATCTACAACGTCTTCCTGGAATGACACAACCTCAACCAGCAACTCATCTACCTCAGACTGTGAGATCTGGCCACCGCGATCGTATGTTCCAACATTTCGCTTCGTGCGGCACTGATCAAAGTACTGCGCCAAGTCGGAATACTCTCCCCCCATAACCTCAGGAAGAAGTCGAAACGTCAGCCAATGATGCCCTTTCCCGTATGTTTCATAGCCTGCGCAGTACAAGGGGATTGTCGCCAACGCAAGTGCCCCTTCGTAAGCGATCAGAAAACGACGATCGGTTGATAAATCTGGAACCGATGCATCATTCAGATCTCGCCGCACGATATCGAGCAAACCCCGGATCTCTTCGTCATTTGTCTTGTGGGTTCTAAGCCGTTCTTCTGCCAGCCAACGCTTGAAGTCCATCTTCATCCCCTATAAGAAAAATCTTGGGCTCCTCCATGATCGTCTGCGTGAACGAATCGCCTTTTTCAACATTCTCCTGGAACTCATGTACTCGGATCGTAACCGGATTCAATTCGCGATCTAGCTCTGCTTTCAGAGGAGACAAGTATCCGGACAATTCCCGGCTTGTCATATCACTGATCACCATGAGATCGATATCGCTAGTCGAAGTCTCTGACCCTCGTGCAAATGAACCAAATATGAATGCCGATCGGATAACGTCTGATCGTTCTTGAAGGACCTTCTTCAATTGATCCCCTATACCTGCTGTCTTTACCAAGAGCGCTCTAAGGTCGGGGAAAACGGGGGACTGCCGATTTGCTCGGAAGTATTTTCTATTACCATCGACACTCGAGATTAGTAAGCCCGCGTCTTCAAGGCGTGCAAGCTCACGTTGAATTGCACGGACGGGTTGGTTTGTTAGGGAAGAAATTTCACGCATATAGTGACGACTACTTGATCGAAGGAAGAATAGCTTTAAGACTTCCACACGAGCCCGGGAAGTAAATAAAGCATCCAATACAGGGGCGCTTTGTATACTTTTTGTAGTCATATGTATACAAATTTTATACGATATTTTCCGATATTTCAAGCTCAATCATATCTGTCGTGACTTGTTTAGTGGTGGATTCTACTCCCTGCACTATCGATCTCTTACCTACCAATCGACCGTAAGATTTAATTGCTGCTTGAGTAACCGATTCCGAGAATACTCACCTTCAGTTTAATTCATCCTATTTGGAAGTGATTATTTGTGTAGTCGGAAGCAAGTCTCCAAAATATTCTTTGAACGCTAATTATCGGAAGCAAAAAGCGGGACAAAGAGGTCCCGCTTTCATCTTACGCTTCGTCGAAATCAATAAAAGATGCAGGTCAATTCAGTTTTGCATTCGCAAAATCCAGCATGAGCTGTGTGAACTCGATCCACTGATCCGTTGTCGGACCTAAATGGCCTGCTTCATACCAATGCACTTGGATATCCTTACCAAATTCTTTGAGTTTCTTCTCATACACGTGAATGGGTTCAGCCGGTGTACGGCTATCGTTCGAACCCTGGATGATGAGAATAGGTGCATCCAGGTTCTCAGCATAAGTAATTGGGGAGGCTGCCCTCCAAGCTTCAGGTTTCTCTTCGGGAGATCCAAGAAAGATCCGCTCACCAAATGCCTTCAAGGTAGGATTCTCATATTCGCGCGACATGACCCAATCCGTTAGAGCCGCCATTGCCATCCCACCAGCCCAGAGGCCCGGCTCCTTGCCCATCGTCTGTAAGGTCAGATAGCCACCATAGGAATAGCCTGTAAGAAAGATCTGATTTACGTGAGCAATATTCTCATCAACTAACCATTTTCTGGCCACCAGGATATCATCAACCTCTAGATCGCCAGGGTGTCCCCAGATCATTTCCTTAAACTCTTTGCCAAAGGTCGTTGAGCCTCGATAATTGACTGTAATGAACGCGTATCCGTGGTCAATCCAGGCCTGTGCAAGCTGATTAAAGTGGTTTGTCGCAACGGCTTCTGGTCCTCCGTGAGTATGGATGATGGCTGGATAAGGTGGATTGCCAATTGATGGGATGCCTAACCAACCCTGGATCAAATTATTATCGGTAGACATAAACTCTACACTTTTCCATGAATGGCCGAGTGGAGGCTCCTTTAAGTAAAGAACGTTTTTAATAGGTTCCTCGGATTCCAGGTTTATTTCAACGACGTGGAGTGGATTAGC
>JBARSI010000258.1:0-3767 GCA_049644665.1 Anaerolineales bacterium | reverse complement strand
CCACTATTCGTAATCCAAGACTTCGCGCACGGTGAGCCTGGCGGCTCTCCTCGCCGGCGCAAGACTTGAAAAAACAGCAATAAACCCAACAACAACCAGCCAGAGAAGCAGCCCTGCGAATGAATATGTATAGCTCAGGTCGGCTTGCATTACGGCATTCACGACCGCGCCCGCAAGAGCTCTGCCAGATGGTCCCGATAACACCGCTCCCAACACCCAACTGATCAGGCCGACCACGACGCCTTCAATGACGATGACTTGCCGCACGGAGATGTTGGAGGCGCCAACTGCGCGCAGGACTCCAATCTCGCGTGTACGTTCAAGAACATTGATTCCGAGGGTCCCTGTAAGCCCCAATCCCCCCACCAGAGCCAGAAGCCCGGCCATGATCATCAAAACGACCAGGATAAGGTCGACCACATCTGTGAAATCGCCAAAAATCGCATGGCGCGTGATACTCGTGCTCTTACTCAGGCTCGCATTTTCAAAACGAGTCTCCAGCCGGGATGCGATCGCATCCTGCTCAATACTGCTGCCGATCGCTTCAAGGTTTCCACGGACGCGGATCATATCAACCTGGTTCGGACGGTTCGTCAACTGACCGAAGGAACCATATTCCATATAGATACGAGAACCTGAAAGATGCTTCGATGTCACCCCGACGACCTGGTAGGTTCGCTGCCTATTCCCGATTTTCAGTGTGATCTCGCTCCCTATTCCTATCCCGGATTCCTCGTCAAGCAGGTCGTCGTTCACAACAATCTTGTTAGTGTCACTGGCCTCTAACCAATGACCATCAAGCATCAGCGGCTCGATTGTGACCGCATCATGAGGTAGACCGACGATCTCGAGCTCCCCGCTCTCGCTTCCATCTTCCCTGACGATGACGCCAATCGACTGAGCCCACCCCTCCGCTGCCGTGATCTCAGGAATTCTCAATGCTTCCCGTTCAACGGTTTGCTTCTTAGATCCATACGGCAAACCAAGCGCAGCGTCGAACGCGACATAACGAGCTATGTTCTCGATCTGAACGGCCAACGAAGCCCGCGTGCTGAAAACCGCGATAAACATGGCGCCTGCCAGCGTAAGCGTAAGAAGGGTGAATACCAGCCGCGCTTTGTTACGGAACGTATTCCTCAAAGAAAGCACAACCGGTGGAGCGAGATTCCGGACCTTCATTAACACCCGGTCCAACCAACCGCTGCCTTCGGATCCAATTCCATATTGATAGATCGCATCGTAAACCGATAGGCGGGTTCCGGAGAGTATCGGGTAGATCGCCACTCCAAGAGGCATCAGCAAGCCCAGGATGATCTGAAGCGTCACAACCTGCCACGAAATGTTGACTGTGGTGAGATCGAAATTGACGAATCCAGCCGCGAATTCTGCGAGCCACCAAGACCCCAATAATCCGAGAGGCAGTGCCACGGCAAGGCCAAGGATGCTATATGCGAGGACATTGAAGAAGTACATGCCAATGAGTTGTCTACGAACCGCACCTATGGAGCGCATAATGCCGATCTGTCTGATCTGCTGAACGAGGATGGCGGAGACTGTGTTCACCACAAGCCCACCGCTCAAGAGGACAGCCATGACGCCCATAATCTGCAGGATGAGGAGAAACCCGTCGATCTGGTCTTCCGCCCAATGTTTGCCCGGATCGGATCCCAGCCCCGGGACACCCATGCTCCCGACCCGGTACCCGGAAGGCTCGATCACCCGATCCCGAATGCTGTTGCCGACCTCAAGCACGTGTTCTCGATCATATTTATTCTCAGCCACAACGACATCAAGTTTATTGTAGTAAGATGGCTTCCCCATCCATTTCAGGCTTTCAAGGTTTACATAGCCCGTAACTTCCCCCAACAGCGCGTAAGGCATCCCGTAAAGGTCATGGACGATGCCGACAAGCTTCAAATCATATGTGCGGTCATCTTCCATCTTAATTGAGATCGTGTCGCCGACCGCAACTCCCAGTCCTTCTGCTGATTGTTTCTCTAGCGCGATCTCGCGTACACCGAGCGACATCCTCCCCTCTACGAGGCCCACCCTATTCACTTTTAATTCGGTCAGATCCGGGAAGGCGTTTAGCGCAAGATCGTCCCAACCTCCCTCACCGTTTAAAACCGTTGCTCTCTCGACTCTCCTCGCCTGAACATCTTCCACTTCCCGCATCGCATCAACCGCGCTGGTAAGGTCTCGCTGAAATGGTGATGTATAAATCTCCAAACTCGCTGGGTTGCCTTCCGCGAAGGAACCATAGAGATCCCGCTGCACCATGATCCCCGCGTTTGTGATCATCCCAACCGAGGCGACGCCGATGGCAATGGAGAAGATCACCAAAAGAGAGCGGGAGCGGTTACTCCAGATATCTTTTAGTATTTTCGTCCAGCGGGTCGGGAGTTGCATTCTGTACCTTATCTCCTTATGAGCTCTTTAATGCGCTGCATGAATTCGCGGCGGGGCAAGGTTAGGGAAGGGCACTGCTTCGTGCGCAGAACGCCCATTTGACGGTTCTTTGATCGATCTGCTGCTGATGATGCGCC
The DNA here is from genome assembly GCA_049644665.1 of Anaerolineales bacterium. Taxonomy (GTDB): domain Bacteria; phylum Chloroflexota; class Anaerolineae; order Anaerolineales; family E44-bin32; genus E44-bin32. The sequence goes on along the minus strand of JBARSI010000258.1, from coordinate 1,221 downwards.
CATCGGAGATCTCCAGTATTCGGCTTGCTCGTTCTGCGATCTCTTGATCGTGGGTCACGATGACCAGTGTTTTACCGAGAGAGACCAAATCAGAAAACAGGTCATAGATGGCGTCCGCTGTTTGCGAATCGAGATTCCCCGTCGGTTCGTCGGCGACAATCACATCCGGGTCATTTGCCAGCGCACGCGCGATGGCGACTCTCTGCTGCTGCCCGCCCGAGATCTTCGACGGCACCTTATGCGCGTGCTCTCTGATACCCACTTGATCGAGCAATTGCAGAGCGCGCTCGCTGCGTTTCGCAATGGGGTATGTATCGCAGAAGTCCATGGCGAGCGTGATATTTTCAACCAGCGTCAGCGTTGGCAGTAGCTGGAAAAACTGATAGACAACGCCCAGATTGCGCCCACGCCAGCGCGTTAATTTGTCATCGCTCATGGAGTGGACGGAGGCGCCGCCGATCTGGACTTCGCCAGAGTCAGGGCTGTCGATGCCCGTGATCATGTTGATCAGCGTGGATTTCCCTGCTCCCGACTTCCCGAAGATGGCGAGGAATTCCCCCTCGTGGACTTCCAGGTTGATTCCCTTGAGCGCTTCGACCCCGTTGGCAGCGGTCGAGTAGACTTTAACCAAATCCTTTACTTTGATGACCGTACCGTTTTCACGCCCATTCGTACCTGATATTTTAGCAATTTCCATTAACAAAAAACCTCGCCGCTAAGTAATGCCGTATTGAGAGCTTCAATGAACCTATACGGCGTGTTTGCATCGAACGACGATCAACTCACAAAGAGCTAAATCTTCAGCTGATCGCCGACAAGGTGTCCATGTTAACACAGGATAACCCGGGTTTGTATTAGAGTTCCATTACAGTTTCCTTGCGGTTTTTAGGCTCCATTAACGATCGGAGATTAAGGCGGATGCCTTCACAACGGTGCACAAGAACTTTATTGTCATATTTCGGGAGGACTCCTTCCCATCCTCAACCTTGCGAAGATCGAAGCAACGTGACAATCTCCCGGTAAGAACGGAGGAGATTGCTTCGCTTTGCTCCCAATGACAGGTTCCTAGCCGATGTCATTCTTGAGGAGATTATCGACGAAGAATCTCGTTCCATGCAAGAAGCACCCTTCTGTTCGAAGAACGAGATGCTTCACTTCGTTCAGCATGACAGGTTCCAGCATACTGTCATTCCGTCGCTGTTCCACGGCTCGCCCGAAATG
>JBARSI010000257.1:0-2682 GCA_049644665.1 Anaerolineales bacterium | reverse complement strand
TGAAAACCAGTTTATCAAGTATACAGAGTATAAAAAGATCTGGATAAGAATATCAACTGGAAAATCAAATCCATCATCAGAATAACAATGGGTATTGCAGCTATTTCCCTCAGTATTTATTTTGGAGTACCGCTCTCCCTGTTATACTTTTGAAGCAACTCTTATAAAAATGAATAGAACCATCTACTTGGCTAACCCCCGCTCCGAAATTCCACAGGCTTCGAGGATTAATAATCCCCATAGAACATATCGAATTACACTGCGGATAGATGACGTTCATGCCCCTTCGCGCTCTTCTTGATGTAATACGATTAGCACCTGGTGGAAACAAGTTCTCGAGGAGATGATCTATGACCACTCCCGGAAATAATGAAAGTCGGTTGAAGGATAAAACCGACAGATATACACATCAGCCTTTCTAAGGGCTATTTCGAAAAAGGAGAATAATGTGCGTCGTCCAGTGATGCTGTGGCCATTAATCTTTGTACTTCTTTGCTTAGCCCTCGGTGGTTTTTCTGGTGGTATCCCCATGCTGGCTGACCCCACTCAAGGCGGCTATCTGCAGTTTGCAGATCTTCTGCCACTTTTACCTGTTTCGAATTTTGTCCTACCAGGTCTCTTCCTATTCGTCGGGATGGGTTTATTCCCACTACTACTGATCTTTGCGTTGATTGTCCGACCCGATTGGAATTGGGTTGAAAAGTTATTCCAATGGAGTAAGCACTACTGGGCCTGGACAGCCACGCTCATCCTCGTATTAATAATTGCAGTTTGGTTGGCTTATGAAGGCTGGTTGCTGGGGTGGTGGCCGATTACCTATGCCACAGCTGTTATGGGTTTCTTCATATTTCTGTTTGCGATGATGCCAGGAGTACAGAAGTATTATCGGAAGTAGCACAACGGGAGCTTGAGCTCGACATCCATCGTTGAATCTCAAGTAAGAAATTGTCGGTAATATGACCCACCCAATGATGGGTTGTTTCTTGGCCACGCAAGGTTTAACCCTGTGCAGAAATTTTACGCTGGCAGGCATACTTGACCGAGGATGGTCCTCGCTACCTCAACCGATGGGGCGTTGGCTCGGTTTTGTGCCTACCGTTCGAATCTGTCCAGGGGAAAAGATTAGGTGGGCGTATCGGGAAAGGACTCTCCAATCGATAAGTATATGTTGGCCGATGTTCTGGCGAATGTGGAATGGTAGATCGGATAGGACAACCTCCCCAATAGATCTTTAAGTGTTTACAGAGGCCACGATATTCTCGTAAAAGTATTCGCACCTAAACTAACTTATTCAGAACTTTGCTTTTTCAGGATAGTACCAGGCTCGATTTGCCATGATTGAATTTTATTGGCCGCTGTCGAGGTAGAGACACTCAATAGGTGAAAGGAGCTTGCTATATCAAGGATATTGAACACTCAAAGAGTGCGCTAATCGAGGATGCAGAAACGGACTATGTAAAAGTCTATTCCTTGCTAGAAACAAACAGGAGATAAATGATGAAGAATTTACAGAAGATGGGTGGCATTGCCGCACTGTATGCGGGAGTGGCATATTTGGTGGGTTTTGCGTTGTATATTGTCGTGCTGAATTATTCAAGTGATATCGCACCGATCCAGCAGGTAGCATCATTCGTAGACAATCGGAGTATCTGGCACACATTGAACCTACTTATCTATACCTTATTCGGTTTCTTTCTGGTTGTCCTGGCGCTAGCACTATTCGAACGCTTGAAGACCAGCTCACCAGCAATCATGCAAACCGCGACCGCCATCGGGCTGATCTGGGCTGGTCTGATCATTGCGAGCGGCATGATCTTTAACGTCGGTATAGACCGGGTCGTCGATCTCTATGGCACCGCCCCGGACCAAGCAGCGTCGGTCTGGGTGGCGATTGACTCTGTGCGGGACGGGTTAGGTGGCGGGAATGAGATTGTAGGCGGTGTATGGCTTCTGTTGGTAAGTTGGGCAGCCTTGAAGGCAGGAGGGCTTCCCAGGGTCCTGAACTACCTTGGCGTGGCGGTTGCTGCGGCGGGTATCCTATCGGCCATCCCGGCTCTCAGCGATCTAACGGATGTGTTTGGTTTAACCCAAATCGTGTGGTTTATCTGGCTGGGGATCGTCATGTTGCGGACAAACTTCAGACAGGCGGAATAAAGTTTTGTCTCATCTGACGCTCAGGAAAAGCTTTATCTCAATTTCATAAGGAATTCGATCCTGGCGGGGCGGAAGATCGCCCCGCCAGTTACAACAAGCTAATCACGATGACAACCAAAGAAAAATGGATTCAGATAAAAAATCCCAGGCTCTTGGGAGCAGTACTCCTCTGTTTATAAAAATCACTTTGCTGACGGTATCGTATGCATATCGAAATGCAATTACCAGAGTGGAATTATTGGACCCATACGATGAAGAAGAAAGAAAGTGAGGTTATTGGCGTTCCTGTCCTATACTCCGACTGCACTTGCTAGGTTGGCTCTCCGTGTGTAGGATACTTGAAACTAATACTCGCTGGGTTCTGAGCAGTCGCAAATCGCAAGGTCACCTATGGGAACCTGGCCTGACGGTCCAAGGCCCCCTTTTTAGGGTTAGAACTCATAACCTGAAGGTTTTCAGTTTCCCACGCTTTGCTCTGGATACGCTTTGTCAAGTGCGAATCCTTCCGCATGGCGCGCGCGGGTACCG
>JBARSI010000256.1:0-12674 GCA_049644665.1 Anaerolineales bacterium | reverse complement strand
GGATGCGATTTGGACATTGCCCTTGTTCCTACTTCTAGCATTGGTTACCTCACTAGGCGTGGGGCTATGGCTTTCAGCGTTAAACGTGCAATACCGCGATGTGGGTTATGTGACCCCTTTTCTTCTCCAGGCGTGGATGTTTGCATCGCCAGTGGTTTATTCGGCGACGCTGATCCCGGAGGGCTGGGCGAGAATCGCCTATGGGCTTAACCCGATGGCGGGTGTGGTTCAAGGTTTTCGATGGGCGATCCTGGGTGTGGGGGAACCGCCTTCGGGATTAATCATCATTTCGATCCTGATGGCGCTCTTTCTTCTCATAAGCGGGATGCTCTACTTCAAACGTATGGAGCGAACATTCGCGGATGTGGTGTAACGACTGATGAACGACGCAATTAGGGTTGAGGATCTAGGGAAGCGGTATCGAATCGGCGGTATGCCGAGTGGGTATCATACATTGCGAGATGCGCTGGCGAGCAGCCTGCGCCGGTTGAGCCGCCGCGCCCCCCCACCATCAAAAGACACAATCTGGGCGTTGCGACACATTAATTTCAATGTGGAACGAGGACAAGTGCTCGGCATTGTCGGCCGGAATGGCGCTGGTAAGAGCACACTCTTAAAACTACTTTCGCGCGTTACGGATCCGACGGAGGGACGAGCAGAGATCTATGGGCGTGTCGGTTCGCTGCTCGAGGTCGGCACAGGCTTTCACCCCGAACTCACCGGACGCGAGAATATTTATCTCAATGGTGCCATCCTGGGCATGAAGCGCGCCGAGATTGAGCGCGCGTTCGATGAAATCGTGGACTTCGCGGAGGTGCGAAAATTCATCGATACACCCGTGAAACGCTATTCCAGCGGTATGTACCTTCGCCTTGCTTTCGCCGTCGCGGCTCATTTAGAGCCGGAGATCCTCGTCGTTGACGAGGTTCTAGCGGTCGGAGACGCTGAGTTTCAGCGTAAATGTCTGGGCAAGATGAGCGATGTTGCCCATGAAGGGCGGACAGTCCTCTTTGTCAGCCACAACATGTCGGCAATTCTGCGCCTGACCGAAGAGACGATTGTGCTGGATAAAGGACAGATTGTGATGCGGGGGCCCACGCCAGAGGCCGTGGATTTCTATATGACCTCGGAAATGGAGCGTTCGGGGGAGCGCCGGTGGGAACCAGGCGACGATTATCAGACCAACAACCCTTTTCATCCGATCGCCATTCGCGTTCTTGATTCCCAAGGCAGAGTAGTAGATCGTGTGATCTCTTCCGAGGATTTCAGTTTGGAGCTTGAGTATGAGCTTCAGGAGGAGATAACCGGCTTACGGGTGGGGATGTACTTAGCCACGAGCAGAGGCGAGCCGGTTTTCACATCCTTTGATACGGATGATCCAGCGACCTACGAACGTCTCACAGAACGAGGCACGGGCCACTATTTCAGCAGATGCCGCATCCCACAGGACCTCCTCAATGGAGGGGTCTTCGTCCTCGGTGTCAATGCCAGCTCATTTCGGATTCGATCCTACTTCACAGATGAACATGCGCTGACCTTCACCGTCGATCCGATGGGCGCTCCGGGCAGCCAGTGGGCGGAGCCTCGGCGCGGACCAGTTCGACCAGCCCTGAACTGGGAAATCACCGAAGCCGTGTGACAACTATGCCATCAACCCGGTCTTGGATAAAAACGGTTGCAGGTCAGATTCCCTTGACTGCAGAGTTGTACCAGAATTTTTTTGCGCGCGAGAGTCTGCCAGTGGACGGTTTTGAATTAAGCCGCCTCCAGGAACATTTGCCATCATGGACTGCAGCTGTTGCCGATGTTCGCAGGATTACAGAGAAGGCTGAGCCAAAGCGAGTAGTGATTTTCGGGTACCTCCAATGGTGGTTGGAGTATGCCACAGCGCTGGCTCTGATGCTCGCGGCGCAAGGCCATAAAGTAACGCTGGCATTCCTGCCGTACCGCCGCTGGACGGATGAAGTCGCCACGTTTGATCTGCGCCGCCAACGCTCGTATATCCAGCACGTTTTAGCGCAAGCGGCTCCAGTGTTGGAGTATCAGGATTTATCAGCAGTGCGCCTCACAGGGCTTCCAGAAGCTTTGGAGCAATCGCTCCGGGAGTTATCCCACACGGATGTTCAATACACTTTGCAACGAGAAGATGTCAACCTGCAAGAGGGTAGTTCTGAGGAAGCTCTTTTTCAATTACGACTTCGTCGGAATCGGACGGCGGCTGCAGGGCTAGTCGATCTACTCAGCAAGGGTTCTTTCGAGGCAATCGTGATCCCTAATGGGAGCATTTTGGAGTTCGGAGCGGTTTATCGAACTGCGCGCCATCTGGGTCTAACTTCCATAACGTATGAGTTTGGTGAACAGAGTGGGCGAATGTGGCTTAGTCAGAATGATGAAGTGATGAGGCAGGATACGAAAGCGCTCTGGGATGCTAGAGGATCAATCCCCCTGGCTGATGCCGAACGAGTTGAGCTTCAATCGCTCCTTCAAGCTCGACGGGGCGGAAGGCTGTGGGAGAATTTCGGTCGTCAATGGCAATCAGGGGAAAGCCGCGGCGCATTGGAAGTCCGTCAAGTTTTAGGGCTAAATCCAGATCGGCCCGTTGTTCTGCTAGCGACGAATGTTGTGGGCGACAGTCTGGCGCTCAACCGTCAGATCTTTACAGATGGGATGTCAGATTGGCTTGAGCATACTGTTAAATATTTCGCAGAGCGATCTGATGCGCAGCTCGTCGTCCGCGTCCATCCGGGCGAGCTATTAGGTGCAGGGCATCCCTCGATAGAAATCGTACGCAGCAGCATCCCAGAGATGCCGGAGCATGTCATTGTCGTTCCGCCCGAGTCAGAGATAAACACCTACGACCTGTTTGAACTTGCCCACTTTGGTCTTGTCTACACTACAACTGCCGGTTTGGAGATGACCCTGAGCGGGGTACCGGTCATCACCGCAGGACAAACCCATTATCGCAGCAAGGGTTTCACAGACGATCCTTTGAGCTTGGAGGAATATCTTCACTTGATTGAAAGTCGGCTCGCTGAACCACTTGGACGCCGATTGGAAGAGAACCAGGTCAACCTCGCCTGGCGGTACGCTCATCGTTTCTTCTTTGAGTACCCTTTTCGGTTCCCCTGGCACTTGCTGCAGTTCTGGGATGATATTGCCTCGCATCCTCTGGAAGAGGTTATTCAATCGACCAGGATTGAACCGTATCTGGAAACCCTGAATGTGTTCACAGGTGAGCCGATAGACTGGCTGAAACATGGTATCGAATGAAGATGAGGTGACGTTGATTAATTCTGAATCTGACATCAAACAGCGTGTTCGCGAGTTCTACGATTCAGTCGGTTGGAAACAAATCGGCGATGATATCTATCAGAACGCTCGCTATGAAGATCTGCGCCCGGTCTCACGAGAGTATATCCACCGTTGCCATCTGCGCGTTACTCGGCATTTAAATCGAGAGGGTGAGTACCTCCTCGATGCGGGTTCGGGTCCGATCCAATACCCAGAATACCTGAAGTATTCCTCCGGCTTCCAATACCGCGTCTGCTTGGATATTTCCATTTTAGCTTTAAAGGAGGCAAGAGAACGGATCGGGGGCCATGGGCTGTTTGTCGTGGGCGATGTGGCCAATTTACCCTTTAAGCACAGCGCCTTTGATGGGGTAGTCTCCCTGCATACGGTCCATCACTTGCCGGCAGAGGAGCAACGCCAGGCTTTCGAGGAAATGTACCGTGTACTCAGCGCTGGCAACCGAGGAGTTGTTATTTACAGTTGGGGCGATCATGCACTCTTGGTTCGATTGACCCGGCTCCCTATCCAATGTGCTTTCGATCTGCTGAGACTCTACCGTCGTTTGTGGCGAAAAGGAGAGGAAACATCACTTCCGGGTGGAGTCTCGGTAGATACTGAAACAGTCCAACTGTTACGGGCTTCAGGAACTTTTACCTACAAGCATGATTACGGGTGGGTCAGGCGGGAATTGAATGACATCCAGGGTCTACAAGTGGTAGTCTGGAGGAGCGTAAGTACTGCCTTCCTTAGGGCATTCATCCACAGGCTATTTTTTGGTAAGTGGTGGCTCCGGGCACTTTTTTGGGCGGAGGAGAAAGCTCCGCATCTTTTCGGGCGGATAGGTCAGTATCCCATGATCTTATTTGAGAAGTAGGCGGATATTGAAGATATAGGATCGAGGTGAAACGCATGAATTGGAATAAAAAAGTCGTCCTGATCACCGGCGGTACGGGCTCCTTCGGCCGCAAGTTTATTAAGGTCATGCTTGAGGATTACAAACCGGCGAAGCTGATCGTATTTAGCCGGGATGAGCTCAAGCAGTATGAGATGAGGGCTGCTGGTTTTGATGATCCGAATCTGCGCTACTTCATCGGCGATGTGCGAGATTTGTTGCGATTGCGACGAGCGATGCAGGGCGTCGACGTCGTGGTCCATGCTGCCGCGCTCAAGCAGGTGCCTGCCTGTGAATACAATCCCATCGAAGCCATCATGACCAACATCATCGGCGGCCGTAACGTCGTCGAAGCTGCGCTCGACACAGGCGTTGAGAAAGTGATGGCACTGAGCACCGACAAGGCGGTAAACCCCATTAATCTCTACGGTGCGACGAAGCTGGCGGCGGAAAAGCTTTTCGTTCAATCGAACGCATATGCTGGAGGGACAGGGACGAGATTTTCATGCGTGCGTTACGGCAACGTTGTCGGCAGTCGGGGCAGCGTCGTCCCGGTCTTTGTAAACCAGCGGTCGAAGGGGCGGATCACGATCACGGATGAACGAATGACACGCTTCTGGCTCTCTCTGGAGGAGGGGGTACGCTTTACGATTCGTTGCATCGAGCAAATGGAGGGTGGGGAAGTATTTGTACCTAAAATCCCTTCAATGCGGGTTGTTGATCTCGCCAATGCAATTGCCCCAGACGCTGAGATTGAAGTGATCGGGATCCGTCCTGGGGAGAAACTGCACGAAGTTTTGATCTCCGAAGATGAAGCACGCCATACTCTTGAATTGCAGGATATGTACGTTGTCGAACCACCGGAAGCGTTATGGTTTGGTCGTAGCTGGCGGGATCGCGGGAAACGACTGCCTGAAGGGTACCGATATACAAGCGACAGCAACGATCAATGGCTCGACGAGAGTAAAATCCGCGAGCTCATTGAACCGTTTGAGAATCCAACATCGGAGTGACGCAGAAGAATATGCCCCGTCTATTGATCACAGGAGCAAGTGGTTTGCTGGGAGCCAACCTCGTCCTGGATGCTCACAAGGAACATGATGTGATCGCGGTCTACCATCGGCATCCCATCGAACTGGAGGGGGTCCAATCAGAGTCGGCGGATCTGAGTCAACCGGGGATAGCGAAGGAGTTGTTCGATCGCTTTCAACCCGAATTTGTGATCCACTGTGCAGCGGTTACGTCGATCGATGAACTTGAGAGTAACCCCGAGCTTGCGTTTCAAATGAACCGGGAAATGGCGGGTAACGTGGCTGAAGCCGCAAAGGAAACCGGAGCCAAGCTGGTCCATATATCGACTGACGCCGTCTTTGACGGTCGGTCAGAATCCTACCGAGAGAACGATCCGACGGAGCCAGTGAACGTCTATGGGAAGAGCAAACTCGCGGGAGAGCAAGCTGTGCAAGCGGTCTGCCCTGAAGCTTTAATTATCCGGACAAATATTTTTGGTTGGAATGCTCAACCGAAAACCTCTTTAGCGGAGTGGTTCCTTGAGCAATTGGAAGCAGGGAATACATGCCCGGGACTCACCGATATTGATTTCTCGCCTTTGCTGGTGAATGATCTCGGAAAATTGATTCTTGCGATGCTTTCAGAAGTTCTGTCTGGCGTATTCCATGTTCCTGGAGCGGACTGCATCAGTAAATATGATTTCGGTATATACATAGCAAATCTCTTCGGGTTTGACACAGATCAGATCGTGCCGACAGTCTCGGATGATGTTGGTTTCAAGGCTCTCAGACCGGCACGAACTTGTCTGGTGGGGGATAAAATCGAACACTCGCTAGGGATACAGCTTCCGGCGATTAAGGATGGTCTAATTCGCTTCCGTGCATTACGCGAGACTGGTTTCTCGGCTCGATTACGAGGCACGATAGGAGGGAAGGGAATATGAAGGAAATCAAGATTAGCGACCGGCAGGTAGGTGATTCTCACCCCACCTATTTCATCGCCGACATCGCTGCAAACCATGACGGCGAACTAGAACGGGCGAAGTTGCTTATCCGTCTGGCGAAGGATGCAGGCGCAGAAGCAGCGAAATTCCAGAACTTCAGCGCGCCGAAAATCGTTTCTGATTACGGTTTCAAAACCTTGGGCGGTCAATTATCCCATCAGGCCAAGTGGAAGAAATCCGTGTTCGAGGTCTATCAAAACGCATCGGTCCCCTGGGATTGGACTCCCATCCTGAAGGAAGAGTGCGACAAGGTAGGCATTCACTATTTCTCTTCCCCCTATGATTTTGAGACAATCGACATGCTTGAACCCTTTGTCCCTGCCTTTAAGGCGGGTTCTGGTTTGATGAGTTGGCCCGAGGCGCTGGTTTATATGGCCGGCAAAGGAAAGCCCTTGATCATGGCTACGGGCGCGAGCGAACTGGGCGAAGTGGTAGAGAACGTGAGCGCTGTTCTGGAAGTAAATCCTGACCTCGTGTTGATGCAATGTAATACCAACTATACCGCCAGCCTGGAGAACTTCGATCATATCCACTTGAATGTGCTGAAGACGTACGCATCTCTCTTCCCGGATGTTGTCTTGGGTTTATCAGACCACACCCCGGGTCATGCGACGGTTCTCGGAGCTGTAACTTTAGGAGCGAGGGCAGTTGAGAAGCATTTCACGGATGATAACAACCGAGAGGGTCCAGACCATAAATTTGCCATGGACCCGGATGCCTGGGCGGAAATGGTCGCAAGAACGCGCGAACTCGAGCGAGCACTTGGTTCGCCGCTCAAACGTGTAGCAGACAATGAGAAGGAGACTGTGGTTCTTCAACGGCGATGCCTGAGGGCGGCGCGCGACATCAAAGTAGATGAGGTGATCACGAGAGAGATGATCGATGTCCTGCGACCCGCCACGCCAGGCGCGATCCTACCAAAAGAGATCGAGGTTATTGTAGGCACAAAGGCAGCGACGGACATCCCGGCGGGTGAGGCGCTGTTCTGGACGAAGCTGGTGGGCGATTGAGGGTTCTGTATTTCACACGCGGCTTTGGGCCGCATGATCAGCGATTTGTCTCCGCCCTGCTTGAGATGGGGCATGAAGTCACCTATCTTGGCTTGACGGCCCAAAGGGATGGCCTGACTGGAAGCACGTTTTCAAACCGGATCCACATTGAGGAAGATCTCGCAGTCGGTGTGGATCCTGGGTGGTTTGACCTGATAAAACTGGTTCCGAAGGCGAGGAAAACCATCAGGCGGATTCATCCGGACATAGTCCACGCTGGACCGATCCAGAAATCGGCGCTGCTGGTCGCATTGGCGGGCTACCACCCAATGGTCAGTATGTCGTGGGGGTCAGACCTACTGATGGAGGCTCGCCGTGGGATTGGGCGTTGGGGGGCGAAACTCACGCTTGATCGCAGTGATGCATTAATATGCGATTGTCAGGCGGTGAAGGAACGGGCGCAGGCTTTGGGAATGTCGTCGGAACGGATCGTCGTTTTCCCATGGGGTGTGAATCTCACTCATTTCCATCCGGAGGGATCCGCTGAAGCGCGCCAGAATTTAGGCTGGGGTTCGGATTTCGTCCTGTTATCCGCACGGATGTGGGAACCGATTTATGGCGTTGATCTCCTTGTAAAGGCATTCGTCCAAGCGGCGCAGCGGCTCCCTAATCTTAGGTTAATTATGCTTGGCGATGGCTCTCAACGCGCTTTGATTCACCGAATGTTAGCAGACGCTGGATTTGAAGGGCGAGTTCATTTTGCAGGTATCGTTGGGAATGCTTCTCTACCGGATTACTATCGCTCGGCGGATTTATCCATCAGTGCTTCACACAGCGATGGCAGCTCGGTGTCCCTCTTGGAAGCGATGGCTTGTGGCTTGCCATCCGTGGTTACCAATATCCCCGGCAACATGGAATGGGTGACGAATGGGCAGACGGGCTGGTCTTTTGCTGATGGAGCGGTTGAGGGGTTGGCCCAGGGGATTTTCACAGCGGTCCAACATAAGGATGATTTGAAGTCGATGGGACAGACGGCTCGGGATGTGGTTGAGGTACGAGCGGATTGGAACAAGAATTACCCAAAGATGATCGAGGCGTATCAGATGGCGATAGCGTATGCGAACAGAGGCGTAAAGTGAATACGCCCCGAGTGGTAGGGATTATCCAGGCTCGCATGAGTTCCAACCGGCTTCCGGGCAAGGTTTTACTGGATATTGCCGGTGAGCCCATGCTCATGAGGGTGTATACCCGAGCGAGACGGGCGAAACGACTCGACGAAGTGGTTATTGCCACGAGTGTAGATGTTGAGGATGTGCCGATTGTACGCTTATGCGAGGAGATGGGCATCCCATATTCACGCGGAAGTGCTATGGATGTTCTCAACCGCTTCAAGAACGCTGCCCGAGAGCACGGGGCGGAGATCGTCGTCAGGCTCACAGCGGATTGTCCGTTGATCGATCCGGATTTGATTGATCAAACTGTAGATGCATTTCTCGCGTCTGATCCGCCGGCTGATTTCGCCGCTAATCGCTTGCCGTGGGATCGGACGTTCCCAATTGGACTTGATACAGAGGTGTGTGCCAGCTCGATACTGGAAATCGCCTGGCGTGAAGCAGATGAGCCGCACCAGCGTGAACATGTCATGCCATTCTTTTACGAGAACCCTGAACGCTTCCACATCTTGCATGTTCGGAACGATAAGGATTACGGTCAATTGCGCTGGACCGTAGATACCGCGGAGGATCTGACCTTCATTCGTGTAATCTACGCTCGGTTTGATGGGCGTGATGATTTCACCTGGGGTGAGGTATTGGCTTTGCTTGAGAAGGAACCTGAACTTGCGGAGATCAACGCACATATCCAGCATAAGTCACACCTGGATGTGGGCTGAAACAATTGGGCTCATCCGCGTTAATCTCTCCCGGGAATAGACTTTGATGTTGACGATATTCAGCGCGCCTAAACCATTTTCTGACCCGCACATTGCGCGGATACAGCGAAACGCAATCACTTCCTGGCTGAAGTTGGGGGAAGAAGTTGAGATCCTGCTTATTGGGGACGAGCCAGGACTGGCGGAGGTAGGAGTTGAATTCGGGGTTAAGGTGCTTCGAGATGTAGAGAGGAACGAGGAAGGCACCCCGCTTATTTCATCCATATTCAAACTGGCGAGCAGTGAGTCGCGACACCCCTTTCTCTGCTATACGAACGCTGATATCCTGCTTTTTGAAGACCTCATAGATGCAGTTCAACAGTTCTCATTCCGGTTTAATGACTTTCTTATTCTTGGACAACGGTGGGATCTGGATCTCGAGAGGGAGTTGGCCTTTGGCGAGGGTTGGCAGCGGAGACTAATGGAGGAAGTACACTCGAGAGGGCGGAGACACCCGCCAACGGGCAGCGATTACTTCATCTTTCGGAAGGAATTGTTCCAAGACATCCCTGACTTCGCGCTGGGCAGGGCGGGGTGGGATAATTGGATGATCTACGCGGGACGGAGAGCTGGCTTCCCTATCGTCGATGCCAGCGAAGCGATTACCGTGGTCCATCAGAATCATGATTATCAGCATCTCCCCGGAGGTCAGCCTCATTATCAATTACCTGAAAGTCGGGAAAACGTAAAAATGGCCGGTGGTGCAGAGACGGTATTCACCATCCGTGACGCGACCTGGAAATTTGATATGAATGGTGTCAGGAAAAAATACCTGATAGAAAGCGACCCTTTACGCTGGATTGAATCCTCCTTGCTGTGTATGTTTGGTCCCGGAAGGATTTCAAGAGCAATTAGAATGCTGTTTCACCCTCTCGGGATTTGGAAGTATTTAGTGAGTCGTTCTAAAAAAAACTGAATTCAAATATGGTAAAAGCTCGTTCTGAGAAGTCATAAAGAGCCTTAAGATGGGAACAAATTAAGAGAGGTAGAATCTACAGAAACCAGTCATGGTGATCAAGGGATATTGGAGAACCGATGCGTGAAGGACAAAATCCTGCGAAGTTTGTGAACGAAGTGGCGAAACCAAGCAGGATAACAGTTGCTGTTTTAACCTATATCCCCTTCCTAAGTGGATATTTTGCTCGGTCTCTTGATGTCCTAAAAGCATGCCTTGGAAGTATTTGGAAAAACACAACAATGCCGATTGATCTCATGGTGTTTGACAATGGGAGCGGTCCAGAGACAGTGGGTTATTTAAATGGTCTATTGGAGGAAGGGAAGCTACAGTATCTTATTCTTTCTGAGAAGAATCTAGGGAAGGGTGGTGCCTGGAATGTTATATTCGAAGCAGTTCCTGGCGAGATCCTTGCATACACAGACAGCGATGCCTATTTCCATCCTGGCTGGTTAGAGGCCTCAGTCGAGATTCTTAAGGCCTTCCCAAACGCAGGTATGGTCACGAGTCGTCCGTTCAGAACGCGACCGGAACTATTCTCAAATACAATCGCGTGGGCGGAAAGAACGCCTGGTGTAGTTATGGAGCGGGGCCAATTTATCCCATGGCAGACTTTTCGGGAATTCGATATGAGCCTGGGACAGGATGAAGAGGAGATACGAACTCGGTATGATTCTACGGAGGATGTTCGTATACGATATCAAGGTGCAACAGCGCATGTAGGAGCATCTCACTGGCAGTTTGTGGCCTGGAAGTCCGTAATACGACAATTTACCCCATTCGATATGGATCGGCCGATGGGCCAAGTTCGTGAGCTGGATCGTAAAGTTAATGAAGCCGGTTTTCTGCGACTTATGACAGCTGAACCATTAGCGATGAATATGAGCAACACGCTGCAGCCGATCCCTGAAGTGGTCGTTGCTCGAGGTACTCGACTTAATTCTCGGGTTCTGTACAGGAAAATCCTGGAAGTTCCGTTTATCAAGTGGTTTCTACTACTCATTTACAACCGAATCTTCCGCTGGTATTACTCAAAGAAAGAAATTAGGTGAGAAGAACAGAATAAGGAAGAGGATGGAAAGGAAATCAGTTTTGATATCGGCAGATCATGGTCTTGCCATCGTCTATTTCCTCCAGAGCGATGTTGTTTCCGTTTTGAGAGAAGCAGGTATTGAAGTGATTCTCCTTACCGATGAAAGCATCAAGAATCAGATCGAGGAGCGTTTCGGGGATTTGGGGATCAAAGTCGAGGGGCTGCGCAATTCCGACGCAAGAAAATATGCAAGCGTGGCCCACGAACTGCAATGGTGGTTGGCTTTCCTCAGAAGGGTTGGTAGTTCAAAGAGAATCAACACAAGTGCGATGGACAGCTATATTCGTCAAGTGGCTGTCGAAGAACCCAACCGGCGTAGGGTATTGATGCCCCTGGCACGTATTTTTATAGGTATCCTGCGTCATTCTAGGCGGGCACGCAAATTTTTGATTTCAGCACAGGCATTCTTCACACCTAATCTGTACCTAGATCTATTTACTCGCTATAAACCTGATCTAGTAATTACCAGTACGCCCGGCTGGCGTCTAGATCGCTACCTTTTACGGGAAGCGGTTTCCTCTAAGATACCAACAGTTTCGGTTGTTGTGGGGTGGGATAATCCAAGTAGCTATGGCCTGCCCGGGGCGAAGGTAAATGCTATTTCCTGCTGGTCTGCACTCCAGAAACAAGAGCTTGGCTTGGGGTCCGACTGGTCCCAGAATCATGTTCACATCGGGGGTATTCCTTCCTATGATGGATACTTCCGTGGAACTTGGCGCATGACGCGGGAGGAATACTTCGAGCTTCATCATCTCGATCCCAGTCGCAAGTTGCTATCCTACGCGTGCAGCTTCGTGAGTTTCTCACCAAATCTTCAGAATATAGAAGCTCTTTCCAACCTGGTGAACTCAAGTCGATTACGTGAACCATGCCAGCTTCTGATACGTCTACATCCGAATCACTTCATGGATGTTCACTTGTTCGCTGACGAGCGAGCTCGAATTCAAGGCCTCGCCAGCGAATTTCCAAACATCCATGTTGTAGAGCCGCTCCCGTTAGGTGGAGAGTTGGATTACTACTCTGGTGAAGACATGCCCGAAAAAGCCTCGATGCTTTCTCATTCCGACATCTTTTTAACAGTCTACTCTACGATGGTTGTAGAGGCGGCGATTCATGATCGTCCCATTATCAGCGCTTGTATTGATGCGCCAAATGGGTGGGATACACCTCGAAAGTATTCGTTACCACTCTCTCGCATAGGCGATTGGCCAACGCATATGAGATTTCGCCAGGCTGGGGCAGGTCTGGTTGCAGAGAATGAAGATCAATTGTGTCAGATGATTAATCATTATCTTGGAAATCCTGAAGCCAATTCGCTCGAGCGGAGTAAATTCGTTCAGCAGGAAGTTACCTACACGGATGGATCGGCAGGTCGTAGGACAGGTGAATTTATTCTGTCCCTGCTGTAAAAGAACATCGGGCAAGTTCTTTCATCTTTTGGAAAGCCATATATATTCTCATCCGAAGGGATGGATTAGCTCACGGACACTTTTCACCAGGGCGATCGGGT
>JBARSI010000255.1:0-2665 GCA_049644665.1 Anaerolineales bacterium | reverse complement strand
GAGCAACTAAGGGATCGAGTCGAATCCATTTCGTAATCCCATCAGGCAAAGATTCGAGATTCCTCATTAACCAATAGCTTGAGTTTATTGCTGGAAGTGTTGGACAAAGGTCAAATGCATGTCCATTTCTAACCATTCTCCAATCCGGAAATTCGAAACAAGAAAGATCGACGAGGCAATCTTTATCGATTGGAGCATCGATCATTGAAGGATGATCATACGGAGCCGGTCGATTTCCATCCCCGACATTTCGAAGGTGGCGAATCCGGGCCTGTGTGATTGCCTCTGAGATTTCTTCATAAAGAATTTCTCTTCTCGCGGATGATTCAATTTCTTCCTGATTGTCATCGTTATGAAATTGTAGGAAATTAGGACTCGTCAAGCGATCTAGAACAACTTCCTCAGGTATATCCTCAACCAACGAGTCTACAATTTCGATGACTTCGTGAGATCTATCTTCCAGAAAATGAGTTAGTTGCCATTCAACTTGCAAATGGGCTGAACCTAGCTCCTCAACAACAATGTCTGGTATTTGAATTACATTTTTCAGTTTCATGACTGATTTATGCTTAACGGCTTTGAGCTCAGCGGCCAGGGATCCTACCTGATGCTATGAATTCGCCGCGCTTCCCTGGTCCGCTGCAGCGGTTATTCGGCTTTTAATCCGAACAATGGTTGCCCAAATGTAACTTGGGTCTCATAATATATTTTAATCTTGCCATTATGCGCAAACGTATCGAATACTTCACGATAGACCGCTTCAAACTGAGCAAACGTCTGATCATTACACTCGGGAGCCTCTAAGCCTGCACAAGCAGCGCCAAAAAAGGCTATCCATTCTTCTGTATGCGATTGGAGACAGCTTAGAGTATGGATTTGAGCAGTCCCAAATAAATCATGGATTGGTGTTCTATGCGAAGACGCCTCTATTCTGTTTGTCAATGCTTTCAACAGTGACAGCCTCGAAGAAAGCATTTCAGTAAATTCCTCATCTGGAAATTCATAGCTAAACAGGGCGATCCACCCCTGGTTTTTGAGGATACGACGAAGATCTTCACAGGCTTCTGGTTTGAAACGATGAAATGCATTCCCAATAACTACTAGATCCATGCTGCCATCTGCTAAAGGCAAATATTCGGCAAGACCAGCAAGTATTTCGATCATCTCGAAACCAGTCAAAGATACAGACGCAACCTCCCGCATCTTATGATCAGGCTCGACTGCATAGACCTTCGTGCTTCTATTTGCAAATAGTCTTGATAATTGACCAGTGCCAGCACCGATATCAGCAATGACCTGCACTTCGCCTATGTGCTCAAGAAGGTCTTCGACGACTTCACGAGCATAGGGAAGCCGGTATTTCTCATAAAGTGTTGCTTTCTCAACACTAACAGCACTGGCCATTAAATCCCCGAAATTTGAAAGCCGAATAACGGCCTCGAGCTGAGACGCCTGGGCACTCCCCAACTCCTGCCTTCAACGATAACAAAACAGCTCCATCACATGCAAATCGCGGCGCATCCCAGGTCACCTCCAGCGGTTAGGGCGCATCACAATATTCCAAAATTACTCCAGATTCAAGTCTTTGCCCAGATCTTCCTTCTCAGGGTAAACCTGGAAGATATTCAATACTTCGCCAGTATAGGCATCCAGGGAAACTTGAACACGAGAATTTGGAGGGATATCAAATTCGACTTTCCAACATAAATATTCGACCGAGTCCATCTGGTCACATTTGCTAAGCCGTACTTCATTCGGCTGGACATCATTCACCCGACTCTCTGCTGTTTTTATAACGATGTTAGTATCCAATAACTGTTCAACAGGAATTTCTTGACAATCGCCTTCTAGATCACCCCCAGGTCTTTCTCCCCATCCAATGCCTGCATACCCAAGGAGTAGAACTGCTCTCGTCCATTCTTTAGCAGATACGGAACACGCAATGAAGGTCCAATAAGCCATTCTTCCGTCAAGCGATGTATAGATTCCTTCCCTACCATGCCAAGTACTACCTCGTATCCCAGTGATGACTGCATCAGAATTCCATGCAGTGATAATTGGAAGGATAAGCTGGTATGACTCAAGAGCTGTGAAATATTCCCGGTTTGGATCGACTTCTTCGAGTCTATCGAGTACATCCTTCGGGTTTGAGAGGATGAGAAAAAAAGCAATACTCACAAACGCGATGACCATTACAGCAAATATCGCTATCAATACCAGAATTGCTCGCTTCAATTTTGAGCTGAGCGGCCAAGGCTAATGCTCATCATGTAATTTCGCCGCGCTTCCCTGGTCCGCTCCAGCGAGACGTTAGGCCGCCGCAATGTATAGTCACGGCACAAGTAATGGCATGAGACTCCTCCCCCACGTATCGATCACTTCCCAATCTCGATGATCGCCCTCTTTCCATACCCCTAGTAACACACTGATTCGGAACTGAACCCGATCCCAGAACGAAGGGACCTTGTTGATATCGAGCCCGCCAGCGAATAGCCCTTCACTGATTGGGTGGATAATGGATCTCACTGGGTTGAGAAAATCAGATACGAACGATCGATACTTCTCAGCGTTCTTCATCGCCAGGGTCATGCATACCAGGAACACCGCGCAAGGCCGTTCTTGCATAATATCCTGGTTAGACTGAATGAATTCCATGGCTTCAGGC
>JBARSI010000254.1:0-1594 GCA_049644665.1 Anaerolineales bacterium | reverse complement strand
GTTTGTGGTTGGGCCGGCGGGAGAGACGGATCTGGAACTCTTGAGTACCGTCGATAATTTAAATCGTCAGACAGGATTACAGCGCGCATACTTTGAGACGTTCAGCCCCGTTGAAGGAACTCCGATGGAGAGCCTCCCTCCGGAGGATCCACAGCGCAAGGTGCGACTCTACCAGGCCTCATTCCTGCTGCGCGACTACGGTTTTGATCTTGAAGAACTCCCCTTCGGCGCCTCTGGCAATCTCCCCAAAGAGCGTGATCCCAAGGTGGCTTACGCGGATCAGGTTATCCGCGGGAATCCCGTTGAGGTAAATAGGGCAGATCGCCGCGAACTCATGCGTGTGCCCGGGATAGGCCCGCGTGGAGCCGATAAGATCTTGAAAGCACGGTGCTCGGCAAACATTCGTGAACTTGGTCAGCTCCGTAACTATGGAATCCTCACCGAACGCGCCGCACCGTATATCACCCTGGATGGTTGCGCTCCTTCCAGGCAACTATCGCTGTTCTAATCAACTACACGCGGACATGCCAATATGAATTGAGGGTATAAGAGGCTGCGCTCTAAGCGCTTTGGGGGAATGTGACCGGGAATTTTAATCGAGAAGGATTATTGCCATTGAAAAAGCTCAATGTGTATGACGATGGTTTCAGGCAATAATTGATACAGTATTTAAAACAATTTCACCCAGCTGCGGAGCACCATTTATTTGGACCAGTTTTTTGGCATCAGCCGCTGATATTTCATTTGTAAAGATTCTCCAGGCCACATCGTCTTCGATGACGACAGTTGCCTGATCATCTCCCCCGCTTCCTTCATAAAGCCGCCAATCTCCGAGATCGTTGTTCAAGGTCCAGTGTTTACTTACCGAACCGGTGATGGCTATTCCAATCGATGTTCCGCTTTCCGCTTGCTCGTTCTTAAAGGTCCGCGGCAGCGCTAAGATAAAGGTATCGAGGATGGGCGCCAGGAATTTCTCTTCTTTAAGACCTGGCTTCCCAACTGCATCGCGGATATGTTGTTGATGATGCCACCGCTCCGTGTATTCCCGGGCCAGATCCAGCCAAGCCGGAGCAGGGTCTGGGCTGACCCAAGCAACCGCTCCCCCCATCACAAAGGGGTCAAGAGACTGAAAATAATCGGTTACTTGCTCACCCGTGTATTTCAATAACCCCATAATGAGTTCCGGGCTTATCCGTTGTGCGCTTTTTACCCATTGTTCGTTTTGCTCATTGACCAGGCTTACCAGGTGATCCCAGGAATTTATCGAAGCAAATATTGAATGCCCATCACGCCTCCAAGAAAGAATGCCAATGTCGCCGCCAAGGAGATGCAGTGCGACATCTTTGACCGACCACGAAGAGCAAGCCGTTGGCAATCCCCATTCGGCCTTGGACAAACCTTTAAGGAGAGAGACAAGTTCGTTCAACAATACGGGGAACAACTCAGAAACAAGGATGGGTTGAGGCGGTTGCATATAGAAAATCCTATCTTCAAGTATTCGTTATCGCTCAATAAATTCAGAATCCATATTCTTTATCTAAATGCCGTACACAGCTTTTATCTCCTCGAGCTGGGCAGAGCTTAGAGGCTGTGG
>JBARSI010000253.1:0-7009 GCA_049644665.1 Anaerolineales bacterium | reverse complement strand
TGTCTGGACACACTAAGCAATACACAATCCTGGTTGTCGATGATGAGCCCTCGATTGTAGATGTCCTGCGTTACAACCTGGAGAAAGCCAATTTTTCGGTCCTCGTCGCCCGCGATGGCGAACAAGCGCTGCAACTCGCACAGGCGAAGCAGCCGGACCTGATCGTTCTGGACCTGATGCTTCCGGGGATCGACGGGCTGGAGGTTTGTCGAAGCCTTCGCAAAGAAGACAATATCCCAATCATCATGCTCACTGCAAGAGACGAGGAAATCGATCGGGTTGTTGGCTTGGAACTCGGAGCAGACGATTACGTTGTGAAGCCCTTCAGCACTCGTGAACTAATCGCACGCATTAAGTCCGTCTTGCGCCGAGCACAGGCTTCTGAGATTAGAAATGAAACAACCCTGCAGAAGGGTCCGCTCGCAATGAATCTCGATAAACACGAGGCGCACTGGGGCGGGACACTCCTTGATCTTTCCGCCCTGGAGTTCGGTCTCCTTGAAGCCTTAATGCGTAACGAGGGGCATGTTCTGACCCGGGAGCAATTGATCTCAACCGTATGGGGCTACGATTTTTTCGGCGATACACGCGCCGTGGATACAGCCGTGCGCAGGCTGCGCGCTCGCTTGAGGGAAGCAAATCCACACGCCGCCGAGTCGATCGCAACTGTTCGAGGTGTGGGGTACAGACTCGATGCCCGCTGATAGTTCAATAAAATCCCCTCTCCAGCGTTTTCCCGTTCTCATCTGGTTACGCAGCTTGAGAAGCAAAATCCTTCTCAGCCACCTGGCAGTGATCTTCATCGCCGCGATCATCACTGGTTTCTCACTGCTCTCTCTAGCGGAATCTTATTTCCTGAATGCGCTTGAAAACAGCCTTGTATCTCAGGCGCACGTGATCACGCAGAGCCTCTTGCCCCAATTGCATATCGATGCAGCGAATGCACCAAACGAACCAGCGTTTAATGCGATTCAACAGCAAGTCATCGGCAATCTCAACGTCCAAGTTATCTCTCCATCCGACTTACTCGAGAACGAGTCTGCATCATCGCTTTCGCAAGCCGAATTAAACAGCTTGCGAGATTTCACGATTGAACTAAGCTCCACAATCGAAACCCGATTCCTGCTCATCGACCAGGATGGATCCACCATCATTTCATCTGCGGATCTCGATTTGGAACCGTATAAAGAGATCCCCGCCACACGAGATGCATTCGGTGGTCAGATCGCCAGCAGCGTGGGAAAAATCAAGGACGAGGACTGGCTTTTCGTCGCCACCCCCCTGCTTCAACAAGATGACACCGTGGCCGTCCTTCTTCTTGGCCATCCATTAAGAGATATCACAGCCGTCCTTACCGACCTGCGTTCGAGGCTCATCCTGGCAGTTGGCATTGCCATTCCGCTCGCAAGCTTGCTCGCTTTATCCTTAAGTCGGAATTTCTTGCGCTCTGTAAATGTGCTGGCAGAGGCCGCACGCGGGATGCAGGTAGGAGTATTTGATGTCCCGCTTTCCGTCGAACGGCGAGATGAATTGGGCCAGCTCAGTCGGACGTTCGACAGCATGCGGAGTCGTTTGCTCGAGGTCGAGAAACTGCGAACTCAGTTCATATCAGATGTCTCCCACGAGCTCCGCACCCCGCTGACGGCGATAAAAGGGTTGACGGAATCGCTGCAGGATGGTGCGGTCGATGATCCCGTGGTGAGGGATCGCTTCCTCGACTCGATTGAGAGAGAGACTGACCGGCTCATTCGCATGACAAACGATTTGCTCACACTCACCCGAGTCGATGCGGGGGGAATGAAACTCAAACTAGTAAACTTCGATCTCAGGAAAATACTCGTGGATACGAAGACGAAACTTTCCCCTGAAGCGAAGAGACGCAGAGTACAAATCCAAATGGAAATCCCCAAAGAGCCGATTCTGGTCACCGCAGATCAAGATCGCATCGACCAGGTGCTCACCAATATCATGGATAATGCGCTCAAGCATTCTCCTGCAGATGAAGGGATTCTCGTTTCACTGCGAGATGCTGGCCATATGATGCAAGGAACAAGCGTCAGTGGAAAACTAGACCCTACTTCACCAAAGAGTGAGGCATCCAAGCCAGCGTTGCCACCCGAGCCGCGTGTCGTAGTTTGCGTGCAAGACCGAGGCACAGGGGTGCCTGCCAAGGACCTCCCACACATTTTTGAACGCTTCTACAGGGCGGACTATTCCCGCTCGAGAGACCAGGGAGGAAGCGGACTGGGGCTTGCGATCGCGCGCGCCATAATGGAAGCCCACGGCGGCCACATTCAACTCCTGAGCCCTTCTCCAGAATGGAACGGTGAAGGAAACCCGGGTACAACAGTGATCTTAACTCTCCCCACCGGCATTTCACGCCGCTAATTATTCCTCAGAATCTCTGGAATCGGCTTTCCAAGCCGATAAACTATCTTTCAACTTCTTCCCCTGGATGCGTCTTGCCCACATGGATCCATCGCCTGCCAAACGATTCCTTTGGGTGCAGATCTATCGGCCATAAACTTGACGCCGAAGTGCCCCAGTTCGGGCAGAAATAGGACACAATCTAACGCTATACCTGTAATTGAAACACGGGCTCCTGAAGATTATGAGTTGATCTTCAAGGATTTGTAAACAAACGAGCATACTCACAAAGAAGGAGGTTCGACGATGAAACAAACACCGGGATTGATTATTGCGGTTGCATGTGCTGTTTTTCTTGTAGGGGCTGTTGGCTTGCCCACGCAAGTAGAACCCGACCCGGGGGTGATAACAGTCTCCGGGGAGGCCGTCGTGAAGGTCATTCCAGATGAGGTTCTTGTCACGCTGGGAGTGGAGAACTTCCACCGTGAGCTAAGCGTAGCGAAACGACGTAATGATGCCAACGTGCAGGAAGTTATCAGCATTACCAAGCGTTATGGGGTGGCCGCGAAGGACATCCAAACAGACTTCATCAGCATTGAACCCAGATTCGAAGATTCCTACCCGTACACTGATCTTAACGGGTATTTTGTCCGCCGCACTGTTGTCGTTACCCTGCGCGAGATTGATATATTCGAGGATTTATTGACAGCGGTCACCGAAGCGGGGGCCACCAACGTCCACGGAATCGATTTTCGTACATCGGAACTGCGCAAATATCGAGACCAGGCGCGGGCATTAGCTGTTCAGGCTGCCAGCGAGAAAGCTGAAGCAATGGCCGGTGAGCTCTCGATCTCCGTCGGCACACCTAAGTCGATAAACGAAGACCACGTCGGATGGTGGTCCTGGTACGGCTACGGCTGGTGGGGTTCGCGCTATTCGGGGATGTCGCAGAACGTTGTGCAGAACGCATCTGGTCCTTCTTCGGATTTCGACGGAGCATTCGCCCCTGGCCAGATTTCTATCAACGCCCGTGTAACCGTGACCTTTGAGTTGCTGCAGTAGTGCCGATCGCAGAGATACAAAGAACCTTACTCCCCTTCATACGCTAAGCTATTGGGGGAGTAAGGTTTGGTACCTTTGAAAAAAGATCTAACTGCGAACATGAGGCTGCTCCAAGGGGTTAGCGGATACCCATCAGGCAAGCCCAGATTATTAATATGAACTGCGTAATACTCCAATCAGTTGTTAACTTACCTTACGAATATCGAGACTGATTCCGCCAAGGCTTATATCAGCTGTTATCAGCCCTTTACAGCAATGATGGATACGATTCTGGAGCTAATGTTCCCAGTCGGGGCAGCCAAAGCGCCAGGAAAATCCGTCGCGTTGAATAAACGAATTAGCTTCTGGCGGCCCCCAAGTCCCTCGTCCGTACTTCACAGACCCCGGCGCCACCGGGGTCTGTTCCCAGACTTTCAATACGGGGTCGATTATCCCCCAGGCGGCTTCGATCTCATCGCTTCTTGTAAAGAGTGAGGGGTCACCCTGGATTGCGTCCAGTAAAAGTCGCTCATATGCGTCTGGCAGCGCTTTTTCGCCAAACGATTCACGGTAATGGAAATCCATTTCGACGGAGCGTGTCTCTTGTTGCGAGTCGGGAACCTTCGTCTCGAATCGCAGGTGGATCCCCTCATCCGGTTGGATGCAGAGTGAGATGAAATTCGAGGTTAACGTGTATCCTTCTGGTAGAGGGAACATAACGTGTGGAGGAGCTTTAAACTCCACGACAATTTCGCTCGCCTTCTTCGCTAAGGCCTTGCCCGATCTCAAATAGAATGGGACGCTCTGCCAGCGCCAATTATCGATATAGAGCTTTAATGCAGCAAAGGTTGGTGTTTGAGAGGAATCAGCGACACCCTCTGCCTCACAGTATCCGTCATATTGTCCACGAACTGTATCTTTAAGCGGGATTGAACGGATGGCTTGAAGGACCTTTACTTTTTCATTACGCACAGCATCTGCTGCGAAGGTCGCCGGGGGTTCCATCGTCACCAAAGCTAGCAGCTGCAGCAAGTGGTTCTGAAACATATCTCGCAAAACACCTGCATTGTCGTAGTAATCAGCACGATGCTCCACATCGACGGTCTCTGCAACGGTGATTTGAACGTGGCTGATATAGTTCCGATTCCAAATCGGTTCGAAAATGGTATTAAGAAAGCGGAAATACAAGATGTTCTGCGCAGTCTCTTTGCCAAGGTAATGATCGATTCGATAGACCTGAGTCTCATCAAAAACGGCGTGGATCGCATGATTCAACTCAAGAGCGGTGTTTTGATCTCGACCAAATGGTTTTTCGATAACGATTCGGCGCCAATTATCCAGCTCCCGTGCCATGCCAGATTTTCCCAACTCCTGAACAATCACCGGGAAGAGCGATGGGGCTGTCGCCAGGTAGTAGAGGCGATCCGCTGGTCCTTCTTCCAGTTCTTGCAGAAATCCATCCAATGCGACATAGGCCTCACTCTGCTTGCTATCACCTCGTTTGTACCAGAGTCTCTGGCAGAAATCATTCCACTCTTTACCGGGACACTCCATCTGCGCTAGATTCTCTACACCCTGGCGCATATCTTCCCGGAACTTTTCATGGCTGATCTCTCGCCGAGCGGTTCCCAAAATTTGGAAGTCCTTCGGTAACCGTCCTTTACAATATTGATTGAAGAGTGCCGGAACCAGCTTCCGCACGGTAAGATCACCGGATGCTCCGAAAATCACGATGCTCGTTGAGTTCGATGCCTCTTTCCCTGGACTCATTTTTCACTCTCCCACAGAACGTTCCCACAATCATGAACAGGGACCACATTCTCAGGAATCCCCTTCTCGCTTGATCGCGTGTCCACCAAACTGATTGCGCATCGCAGCTAAGAGCTTCGCTGAATAACGCTCATCTTGTCGGCTTACAAGGCGCATCAAAAGCGAGAGAGTAATTACGGGAGCGGGAATGTCCAACTCGATGGCTTCGGCAACCGTCCACCGCCCTTCCCCGCTATCCGCTACCCAATCCTTTACAGCGGATAAATCTGCATCTTCCTCTAAGGCTTCCGCTGTGAGATCAAGCAGCCAAGAACGCACCACGCTTCCATAACGCCAAATCTCGGCGATACTGTGCAAATCCAGGTCATATTCCTCTTTGGCTTTCATGATCTCAAAGCCCTCAGCGTAAGCTTGCATCAAACCGTATTCAATACCATTATGGACCATCTTTACGAAATGACCCGCTCCACTGGAGCCGACATAACCCCAACCTTTGGACTCCCCGGGGGCGAGGGTTTCGAAGACCGGTTGAAGCTGTTTCACTGCGGATACTTCTCCGCCAATCATCATGCTGTAACCTTCAGCAAGGCCCCAGATCCCACCGCTCGTGCCGACGTCGACCAATGAGATCCCCTTAGTCTTCAGCTCAGCTGCCCTGCGCTGGGTATCCTTATAATTGCTATTACCGCCATCAACCAGCGTATCACCGTCTGAGAGCAGCTCTCCCAGCTCGTTTAGAAGCGACCCTGTTGGATCTCCCGCCGGGACCATGCTCCAGACAACGCGAGGGGCTTGAAGCTTGCTGACCAAATCCTGGAGTGACTCCGCTCCTTCTGCGCCTTCCGACACCGCTTTCTTAATCGGGTCCTTGCTTCTGTTGAATACAACGACAGTATGTCCACCTTTTAATAAACGGGAGGTCATATTACCCCCCATTTTTCCCAGACCAACCATTCCGATTTGCATGCTCATGACCCTGCTTTCTTTAATCTCTTTTTAGGGAACGAATCCCATCTCCCGCGGCGACGATCACCTCGCTCGCCAGATCAAGGAAAAGCCCATGCTCGACGATCCCCGCCCTGCTCTTTAGCTGTGCAGAGAGAGCGTAGGGATCATCAATAGTTCCAAAACGACAATCGATGATGTGGTTCCCATTATCAGTGATAAATGGTGCCCCATCCCTTTTCACGCGCAATGTAGGTTCAGCACCAAGCGATCGCAAATACTTTTCCACAGGACGCATCCCAAAGGGGATGATTTCAATGGGAAGATCGAAGTTCGTTCCAAGAGCAGGCGAAAGTTTCTGCTCATCGACAACGATGATTTCAACCAAGGTTGCCTGTGCGACGATCTTCTCACGCAATAATGCGCCGCCGCCGCCCTTTATTAGATTCAATGTAGGATCGACTTCATCCGCGCCGTCAATCGTAACGTCGATCCTGGGATGTTCATCTAAAGTGGTTAATGGGATCCCCGCTCGGTGCGCTTCATCAGCGATTAGATCAGCCGTGGGGATCGCTTGAATTCCTTCCAACTCTCCTTGTCGAATCAGTTCACCAATCAACCGTAAGGCATGTATTGCCGTGCTGCCGTACCCCAAACCTACAACCATGCCTGATTCGACATACTCGACGGCTTTTTCACCAGCCATTTTCTTCAGCGCATTTCGATCATCTGCCATCTCAGATCATCCCTCTTTGCTTTGTTCGATTATCAATTGCCTGACAACATCTGCTGCCCGGCTCGGATCATCGACGATCCATCGTTCTTCTAATAAACCTAGCGCGTGAACCCCTTCTTTCGTGAAAGGCGTTGTGACTGCCACACACCA
>JBARSI010000252.1:0-19662 GCA_049644665.1 Anaerolineales bacterium | reverse complement strand
TTGCATCATTGACTGCCTTGGCGCGGGTCGCACTCTCGGTGAACGACCCATTGGTTCGTTATTGGGGCGCGTTAATCGTGATCGGCGCGGGTGGATCCTACCTGGCACTCTGGCTCTCGCGAAAGCGGCCACAGATATGGCAGCCGATCCTCTGGGCGTTGATCTTGGAGATGATCCTGCGCATCGTTGGTGATACGTTCGACCTCAGCCTGCAGAATGCCTCGCTCATCCCAGTAGCGCTTTGGTCGGCCCTGACGATTGGCATCTCACTGTGGATGACAAATAATGAACAGGAGCCCGAGCATCCGCTTAGAGGTCTTTCCTGGGTGGGCGGCCTGAGTTTAGGAGCTTTCTTCTTTCTTGAAACGTCTCTTCTGTCTCTTCCAAATGGTATCGCCCGTTGGACGAATACCCCATATCCGTGGATCGCAGTTCTGTTTATAGTGATCACCTTCCTTCCGCTTCTTCCTCACATTGGTGATTTCATTAGAGACAGGCTCGCAAAAACAGGCGGGGGCATTGCCGTCGCGGCGCTTCTCACCGGGGGTCTGCTGCTCGGTTATTTCATGAACGGCGCGGTGGCTGCGGTCGCCCTGCTGCTGGCTCAGGCAGCGGCGGTATTTGCGCTCGTTTTGCTCTTAGGTGAAAAAGCTTTGCCGGTAAGATCGCCCGGTTGGCCGCTGGCTCTGGGCGGCCTGCTGCTCTTGCTTCTCGATTTCCTCAACGCTTTCGCATTTACATACCCTTATACGCTGCCGCAGATGAAAGGGATGGGCTGGGCCGTATATTTGGCAGCCTGTATCTTTCTCGCCCTGGGTTTCTTGTGGAAACAGCAAGGTGCACAGGCACAGCAGAGTCGCAAGCGAGTATCGGGCTGGTCGTGGGTGTCCCTTGTGCTCGCTGTGGTAATCGTGGGTGTATCTGTATGGCCGCAGGCGAAGAAACCGTTGCCGGAGGAAAGGCTGCGGCTGGCAACTTACAACATCCACTATGGATACGATGACGATTGGCACACCACGCTGGAAGATATCGCCCGAACGATCGAGGCAGAAGGTGTGGATGTGATCGCGCTGCAGGAAGTCGACACGGGACGCATGATGAGCTACTGTGCGGACAATGCCTATTTCCTGGCTCGACGGCTGGGGATGAACGTCGTCTATCTCCCGACGGTCGAGCATCTGACGGGCATAGCGCTGCTTTATAAGGGTCCGCAGGTGCCGGAATCTTCCACTCTCGTGGCCAGTCTACAGGAAGTAACGGGGGTTGTTCACGCCGCGCTCAGTTGGAATGGCAAAGACCTGCATTCTTACGGCATCTGGTTGGGTCTTTCTGATGAGGACACGATGCGCCAGATCGAGCAGGCGCTGGCTTTCATCGGGGACCGTTCCCCCGCTAGTTTCGGAGGCGATTTCAATGCGCGGCCGGATGAGCCGGAGATCGCCTTGATCAGAGATGCGGGATTCGCGGATCCATTTGCCTTACTCGGGATCGATCCCGCCCCGCTCACAAGTCCGGCAATCGGACCGGATTCGCGCATCGATTATGTATGGGTTCGCGGGCTGGTGCCTGTAAAGGCCTGGGTCTCTGACTCCCTCGCTACTGACCATCGCATGGTGGTGGTCGAAGTGGCACAGCCCTGAGGTTGATAATTGCTGATAAAGCGCAGGAGCATACAACGGCAGCACATGGCATCCAGCCAGAGTCTGCGGAAGTGAACTAAAGCTATGGGATTTCACAGGGTGGAAGAAGGTCAAATCTATTACGATTTTCACAACACATCAATCCGCGAAGGAACTGGTGTTCTATTCCTGCATGGGCTGGGTTCATGCGGCGAGGATTGGGGGCTCCAGATCCCGATTATCAGTGAGCGCTATTGGCTTCTGACGCTCGACTTGCCCGGGCATGGTCGGTCCAGCCAACCAGCGGGCTGGCTGTCCATCGAGGACATGGCGTTCCAGGTCGCATCTTTGGTGAGAGAGCAGGCCAAATCGCCGGCGCATGTGGTGGGCTTATCACTTGGCGGCGCGGTGGCGATGCAGTTGGCGCTCGATAACCCGGAAACTGTCCGCTCGTTGACATTGATCAATACGTTTGCGAGATTGCATTCGGGCTCAAGCGGGTTTTTCCGGAAACTGGCAAGGCTTTCGTTTGTAGCGCTTGGTCGGATGGACCGAGTGGGAGAATGGGTTGCGGCGGGGCTTTTCCCTGAGCCGGACCAAGAGGGTCTGCGCCAGGCTGCAGCCGAGCGCATTGCCTCGAACCCGCGCGGCGCATATTTGCGGGCGATATGGGCAGCCGCCCGTTTTGACATCCGCGATCGTCTAAACGAAATCGACACCCCGGCACTCGTCGTCGCCGGGGAGCTCGATAAAACAGTATCGATGGACGCCAAAAAGGAATTAGCTAGTCACATCCCTGGTGCACACCTGGTCGTAATCCCCGATTCCGGCCATGCCACACCGATCGACGCGGCCGATGCGTTTAACAGAACGCTGCTTGATTTTCTATATAAATTGGATATTGGGCAGGGAAAGGAATTATCAGCCCGCTAAGACTCTCCGAGTTCATACTCGATGACCTGAATAAAAGCCTCGAGCGGCTGCGCCCCGACCATCGGGATCCCATTGATGAAGAAAGTTGGCGTGCCAGTGATGCCAAGACCTGAGGCGTAGCGCGCATCTGCCTCAACCTCTTCGCCGTAACGTTCCTCGTCCACACAAGTGAGTAAATCTTCAACGTCCAGATCGAGTTTCTCGGCATAGGCTGCGAACGCGTCGCGATCTAAATCCCGGTATTCACGTGAGAAAAGCAAGTCGTGGAACTCCCAGTAAGCGCCTTGTTCGTTGGCGCATTCCGCCGCAAGTGCAGCTTCGAAACCACCGACGACCGGGAAGTCGCGGTACACAAAGTGAATTTGGTCCGGGTACTGTGCCATCAGGGCATCGAACGTCTCCACGTGGAACACGCTGCAGTAAGGGCAGCGGAAATCGCTGAACTCGATGATCGTAATCGGTGCGTCCTCGGGACCGAGTGCCGGATCGTCGTCCGTGCTGACGTCAAACCGTGTGGGTTCTTCGGGCGTTCCAGGGTCGGTCTCTTCAGCGACTGCCCCAGGAGCAGCCGGGTTAGCTGGCGCGATGGTGTCGCGACCCCAAAACAGATACCCTGCGGCCAAACCCGTCACAAATGCGACGGGCAGGAGGGCGCTGTATACAGCTCGGCGCGAGAACTGGAATCCCCCGACGTCCTCGACCACCGTGGGAGATTCGGGTTGTGAGGTCTTCTGTTTTTCAGACATGCGGCGGATTATAGCATAGCAGCCCCGCTTTCTCCTGCTTGACGCTGTGAATGCAATCGTATACATTGGTATAGACCGACTGGTCAGTCTGGAATGAACCCGCAAATCGATCTCAAGCAGGAACGAAGAAAACAGATACTCGATGCGGCCGAGAAGGTCTTCACAAAGCGCGGGCTTGATAAAGCGCGCATGGATGACATCGTCCATGAATCGGGGCTTTCCAAAGGCGCCCTCTACTGGTATTTCAAAAGTAAAGACGCCATTATTCGTGCATTGCTTGACCGGGTCTTCATCAATGAAATGCGCGATGCGGAAGAGCTGATTCATGCACAGGGTTCGTCGAGCGAGCGTCTGAGAACCTTCGTTGCCAATGCGGTGCAGGAATACAAGCATTTTGAAAAAATGCTCCCCCTGGCCTATGAATTTGTCGCCTTAGCCGCTCGGAGCAAAGCCATCAGTGAGGCTATCGTCGGTTACTTCAAGCGCTACACTGCCATCCTCGCTGAGATCATCCAGCAGGGTATAGACAGTGGCGAATTTCAACCTTGCGACCCCGAACGCACCGCAATCTCTGTGATCGCCATGTACGAAGGTATGGCCATGCTCTGGTTCATCGAACGAGAACTCGTGGATTGGGACCGAATAGGCACTGCGCCTTTAGAAACCATACTAGCAGGATTATCGGTGGAGAAGAGCTGATGGCCACGGTCTTTATGAAGTGGCTCGAGAGGCGTCCGGCCGTTTACGATCGCGGCATCCGCCTGCTCACCCTGGGCCGCCTCGAGTCGATGCATAATCTGATCGTGGAAGAACTCATTCAGGAAGGGACGCGAGTGCTTGAAATTGGCTGCGGGACCGGCGCTCTGACGGCGGCGATGGCGAAAGCTGGAGCGAAAGTGTCGGCGATCGACATCAGCCCCGCGATGCTCGCAGAAGCTGTTAAACGAATTGGAATTGAAGATGTCAAGGAGCGAGTCGATTTCCAGCGCATGGATGCTGTCATGATCGATGAGCTATTCAACCCGAATTCGTTCGATCTGGTTGTCAGCAGCCTGGCACTCAGCGAGATGACCGAACGGGGGCGGGGTTTCATTCTGAAGGCGGGCCGAGAACTACTTGCTCCCAACGGGAAGCTTGCCGTGCTCGATGAGGTGAGACCTGCTTCGGGGGGATCTCGGCTTCTCAATACACTCGTGCGCGCGCCGCTGCAGCTCCTCACATGGCTGCTTACCCGCACCACGACGCACCCGCTGGTGAACTTTGAGGGAGTCTTATCCAATTCCGGCTACGATTGGAACCAGCTCTCATCAGAGTTGGCTGGCAGCTTGCGCCTCTACCTCGCCACACCTGTGGACCAGGACGAGTCTGACCGTAGGCCCGAGATGTTCCGCGGTCAACTGACCGCTAAGCGGACTCTACGAACGGTTCTACTCGACCTGTGGGCCTCCCTTTTTCGGATCATTCCACCGTATCCAAAGGTTAAGCCCGGTGTCTATGCGGTTGGAGAGCCCGATCGAGATTCGCCCTTGCTTGTCACCGGAAATTACGAACTCACTGTTCGGCGGTTGGTGGGCGCAATCGAGGAGGCGCTAGACGTCTGGATACTGGTGGTAGATTCGGGCGGCATTAATGTATGGTGTGCTGCCGGTGGGGGTTTCCTCACCGCGGATAAGATCATCGGAGCGCTGCACATCAGCGGACTGAGTGAGTATCTTCACCACCATGCGTTGATCCTCCCGCAGCTGTGCGCCAATGGGGTCGAAGGTTGGCACATCCGCGAGCAGACCGGATGGGGAGTCCACTGGGGCCCGGCGCGGGCTGATGACATTCCCGACTATCTCGCGCGCGGCCGAAAAAAAACAGACGACATGCGTTGGGTGCAATTCCCGCTGCATGACCGGCTGGAGATGACCGCTGTCACTTTGGGTTTTTACGCTCTGCTGATCTTGATCCCGATTGCGATTTTCTGGCGCAGCATGTTCTGGCCGACGCTCATCGCCATGGTCGCGCTGTCGACATTCTATGCTATTGCCCTTCCCTGGCTTCCTGGGCGGGATGGTCTGGCGAAAACTCTGCCGTTGGCGTTGATCGCACTAGCGGGAATGCTAGTATATTCGGCGCTCTGGGATCCGGCATCCATTGATGTCCTGTTCGCCCGCTCCATCGGTGTCACCGCGCTTTCCTTATTTATCGCCGCGGAGCTGCAGGGCATGTCTCCACTCATGCGCGGTGAACAGGCGAACTGGGGCTGGGAAGCGGTGATCGGGGGACTCCTCGGCCTGGCTTATTGGTTGATTCCGAACGTTATGGGTTGGAGGTAGTGAGTGTCTGAAGGGCCAAATATGGGTTCTCTGCTTGCAGAGCATTGGTACCTGGCTCGCAAGCTCCGAAGCCTGAAAATCTATTTCGCTCCCGAGCGCTGCAAGGGTCTCTGGCAATGTTATGAGGTGTGTCCGGTCGGCTGTTGGATGCCGGATTATGATGCTCATTGTGTAGTCTTTCACCAGGGCGAGCGCTGCATTGCCTGCGGAGCCTGCGTCCTACAATGTCCTGAAGAAGCTATTGAGTTAAGGTGAAACATGATTGATAAAATTTCCGAGCCAAAGCTGCCAAGCGGGATGATGCGGATTTTTGCACGAGCACCGATCGGCTTTTATCGACTCGGGCTTGGTTGGATTTTTGGAGGGCGATTTCTCATGCTCACACATATTGGGCGTGTTACCGGTAAACAGCGTAATGTCGTCCTCGAAGTGGTCCGAAATGATGCGAAAGACGATGCCTTTTACGTCGCCTCCGGCTGGGGTGAGAAATCCGATTGGCTGCTCAATATTCAAAAGGACGCCAACGTGAACGTGCAGTTTAAAGGCAGCTCTTTTCCTGCTGTTGCCGGGCGGCTTTCGGTGGAGGATGCAGAACTCGAGATGCTGGATTATGGTAGGCGGCATCCTGCGGCTTTGAAACAGCTAGCGCGACTAATGGGTTTTCGTATAGATTCCACAGAAGCAGCATATCGAGAGCTTGGACGATATGTTCCGGTTATCCGCTTGCGGGCTGTCTCCGCAGGAGACAGAGATTGAGGATTTTTTCAACTCGAATGAAGTCAGTGTATTAAAAATCAAGGATCGATCTTGTTGACCCTACTGAGGAGGCGCTGAAATGGAAATCTTGATTCTGATTGCAGCTATGGTGGTGGTTGGGCTGATCATGACTTTTGTGTCCAAATTGATCTGGAAAGATGAGCTGCCTGTAAGTGTGACCGCTGCCTACATCATCGGGGTTGTCACGGCCGTCGTCGTGGGTTTACTCGATTGGGTTGTGATTCCGGCCATGGGGTTTAGCGACACCTTGAAATACGTAGGTGCCGCAACAGAGCCAGCTTTGAGCGTCCCACTGGTCCTTTGGATCATCAAAAAGGCGAAAAGCTGACAGGTAATTGATGTCCGCAACTGAAGCAATCATCCAAGCCGAGGGGTTGACTCGTCTTTTCAAAGAGCATCGCGCGGTCGATGCACTCGATCTTGCGATTCAACCCGGCGAATTATTTGGATTGGTAGGTCCCGATGGCGCCGGGAAGACAACGACGTTGCGGCTCCTGGCTGGGTTGCTGAAAATCAATGAAGGTGAGGGAAAAGTCGCGGGTTTCGATCTTCGTAAAGAAGCCGAGTCGATCAAACCGCTCATCGGTTATATGGCACAGGAATTCAGTCTGTATGCTGAACTGACCGTTGTGGAAAACCTACAATTCTTTTCTGAGATCTATAATGTCGACCCGACTCAAGTAGTCGAAAGGTCTGAACGGCTGCTTGCGTTCGCAGGTCTCACGGAATTCAAACAGAGGCGAGCCGAGCATCTCTCCGGCGGCATGAAAAAAAAGCTGGCCCTCGCCTGTACCCTGATTCATGAACCGAAGATCTTGCTGCTCGATGAACCATCGACGGGTGTCGATCCCGTTTCGCGAAGGGAGTTCTGGGAGATTCTTACCGAATTGAATCTCTCCGGAACAACAATTGTCGTCAGCACGCCCTATATGGATGAGGCCGATCGCTGCGCTCGAGTGGGATTAATATATGCGGGTCACCTCGTCATCTGTGATACTCCCATGGCGATTCGCTCCGAACTGCCGGGCGACCTCCTTGAACTTCAACCCGATGATTGGCGCACCGCTCGTGGGCTCGTTGCTTCTCTTCCTGGGGTGATCCAGGTCCAGACCTACGGGGAATCCTTGCATCTGATTGTGGATTCAGCCGAGGATCGCTTGCCAGAACTCAAACAGGCGCTAGAAGGAAATGGGATTGGATATCGATCCTTACGTCCCACAGCACCGCGAATGGAAGAGGCATTTATCTCTCTAATCAACCGGCTTGAGACTGAGGAAGGACGATAAGGGTGTCCTGGCGAAATATCCGCGCTGTCATGCGTAAGGAAATCCAACACATCGTGCGCGATCGAGGCACGCTTTTCATGGTTTTGATCACGCCGACGATGATATTGTTGATTATGGCCTACTCGCTTACGGTCGATCTCGAGCATATCCCCATAGCGGTTCTGGATTTCAACCGAACGCAAATATCGCGTGCATTTGTTCAGCAGATTACCGCCGGGGATGACCTTGATCTCTTCGCGCAGGTTGGGTCGATCAACGAAATTGAAACGATGTTGGTCAAGGGCGAGATCAAAGCGGCGATCGTCATCGCTCCGGATTTCTCCGATGCGGTCCTCTCACTGCGCGGGTTGCCCATGCAAGTCATTATCGACGGAACCGAGCCCGAGAGTGGAAACTTTGCTGTAAATCACATTGGACAGCGGGTGGAGCGGTTCATCCGTGACGTAATGATGGATCAAATGCAAGCCCTTGGCATCCCAGAGGAAGCATTACTCCCGATAGACCTCCGTGTGCGTGCTTGGTACAACCCCGGACTTGAACCGAGGGTGGATATGATTCCCGGTCTGATCTCGATGGTCCTGGGATTCCCGGCGCTCTCAGTGGCGTTGGCCCTGGCGCACGAGAGGGAACATGGAACCCTCGAGCAGCTTATGGTCTCGCCGATTGGTCGGGCCGATCTGCTGATCGGGAAGATGATCCCATACATCTTTGCCGGCATGGCCAACGTTGTCTTCATGCCGATCTTGGCCATGGTCTGGTTTGACATTCCCTTTAACGGCAATTTCCCGCTCTTTATGTTGCTATCGATTTTCTTTTTATTTGGAATCCTGAGCATGGGAACCATCATCGGGGTATTTATGCGTACGCAAGCTGCGGCGATGGCTGTATCATTTCTGCTGATCTTCTTCCCCGGCTTTTTTCTAACCGGCATATTCTTTCCGATCGCTGCCATGCCTGAGATCATGCGCATGGAGGCGATCTTCCTTCCAGGAACACATTATGCGGTGATCACGCGCGGCTTATTCCTCACCGGTGTTGGGTTAGATGTGCTCTGGCCCTATGCAGTCATGCTGCTGGGCTTGGGGATTGTTTTTACCGGCGTCGCGGCACTCTTTTTCCGGAAGCGGCTGGGTTAAGCGCATGGTCCAAGCATTACGTCGGATCTGGTCGCTCTCGATCAAGGAGTTCCTTCACCTGCGCAATGACTGGTGGTTGCCAGCTTTTATGCTGTTGGGCGGGGCGATGGAACTGGTTCTTGTCGGGTGGGCGACATCCCGTCCAATCACGAATTTGCCGCTCATGGTGTTGGATCATGATCGCAGTCAGGAGAGCCGACGTTTCATCGTTGATCTCGAAAATACGGGGACGTTCGCACTCGAATCTTTAGTCACCAATGTTGAAACGATTGAAGATGCGATGCTTCGGGGTGAAATCAACGCGGCAGTGATCATTCCGCCCGATTTTTCATCGGATTATTCAAGCGCCACTCACCAACCCACGCTGGTCGTGATCCTGAATGGGGCAGAGAGCATTCCTGCCTCGACCGCGCAAAGGGCGATCGAAGGAGTCGCTCAAGCATGGGGTGATCGCCTGGCGGTCAGTAGGATCGGCATGGACCCTGGTGCGTTTGAGGGGTTCTTCCCCAGTCTACGGGTTTGGTTCAACGAAGCCTTGAACGCCGCTTTGTACACAACACCCGCAGAGCTTGGCTTAATGCTTGAATTTACAGTGCTTCTTTTTGCCGCGCTGTCCTTTTCTCGTGAACGCGAATTGGGCACACTCGAGCAGTTGCTCGTTATGCCTTTTTCATCCTTAGAGATCATCATTGGCAAAGCGATTCCGGTGATGATCATTGGTCTGTTTGATTTTGCTCTCATGCTAAGTTTGACCAACCTCTTTTTTGGTGTGCCTGTGCGTGGATCACTTGCGCTCTTATTTGTGCTTGCA
This sequence comes from Anaerolineales bacterium, assembly GCA_049644665.1. Lineage (GTDB taxonomy): Bacteria > Chloroflexota > Anaerolineae > Anaerolineales > E44-bin32 > E44-bin32. The sequence goes on along the minus strand of JBARSI010000252.1, from coordinate 10,033 downwards.
CTTGGCTATGTGACCGTCGAGCTGAGCAAGGGCTTGATTATCTCGGTCATGGTCAGAACCCAACATCAGGCCTTTCTACTGGTCATGCTGATTGGAATGGTTGACTTCATGTTCACCGGCTATGCAGCCCCGGTCGAGTCGATGCCGCAAGTTGTACAGTTGTTCGCCAACGTGATCCCGGCGTATCACTGGCTGGCGATCGTGCGCGGTATTTTATTAAAGGCGAGTGGGATGGAGGTCCTTTGGCCTCACGTTCTGTCTTTAGCGGGTATTGGTTTGGTCATCGTAACATTTTCAATCCGCTATGTCCGGCGGACATTGCATTGAAGGTAGTCTGAATATGACGGGCAATCAGAAGACGATCATCGTCGAGGGTTTAAAGAAGGATTTTGGCGACTTCACAGCTGTGAATGGCGTGAACTTTCACGTGAATAAGGGGGAGATCTTTGGATTTCTCGGGCCGAATGGCTCGGGCAAAACAACGACAATCCGCATGATGCTGGGACTTTTAGCGCCAACCGCGGGCGATGTGCATGTATTGAATGTTCCCGTCATCGAAGATCCCGGGGCTTTGCGAGCGAAGGTCGGATACATGTCACAGCACTTCAGTTTATACAATGATCTGACCGTCGAACAGAATCTCCGTTTTTATGGCACAGCGTATGGCTTGAGCAATGCCGAGTTGCATGAACAGATGAAGGTTGCTGTTGATTTAGCGGGTTTAGGCGGCCGGGAGAAGGTAAAGGCTGAAGCGCTCTCCGGTGGATGGCGGCAACGCCTCGCGCTAAGTGCATCGATCCTTCATAAACCTCAAGTTCTTTTCCTCGACGAACCCACCGCTGGGGTAGACCCAATTTCCCGCCGCGAGTTCTGGGAGCTGCTCTATAAACTCGTAGAGGACGGTGTGACGGTATTCATTACGACTCACTATATGGATGAGGCTGAACACTGCCACCGCCTGGCATTTATTCAACGTGGCGAATTAATCGCAACCGGCTCGCCACAGAACCTTAAAGAGACAATGATGGAAGGGCGTGTGGTTCAAATCCATCCCTCGGATTCAGCTAAGACTATTGAACTCCTTAGAAATGCTGCTGAGAGTGAAAGGCTTCCACTAAAGGGAGTTGCGATGTACGGCTCGTTTGTGCACGTCGTGCTTCCAGACGACATCGAGGACGAGCAGGGTATTGAAAGTTTCCTAACCGGTGCTGGTATCGAATTGTATTCGATCCGGGAAATCGATCCTTCCTTAGAAGATGTTTTTATAGCTTGTATGGACTAGGGATACAGTCCCAGATATGGGTTTGGAGGCAACTATGCGTAACGGAAAACATTTGTTCGGCATCAACATCCTTATCATTGCTGTGCTTGTGCTCAGTGGTTGTGATGTTCTCACCAAAGGCGATGCGCCCGCGCTGAAGGCATCCGGGGTCGTGGAAATTATGAACGTATCGATCTCGGCCGAGATTGGGGGCAGGGTATCGAAGGTATTTGTCGAGGAGGGGACAGCTGTTACGATGGGCGATTCTCTCTTCAGCATTGATGATGAAGAACTGCAACTGCAGCGAACGCAGGTTATCGCCAGTGGCAAAGCCGCAGTCGCGGGGGCGGAGCTTGCTTTGCTTCAGGCTCGTCAGGCTCTCACGGAATTGAACGAGAACTGGCCGATCCAGGCAGCCCAATACCAGGTGGAGCTCGCCCAGGCGAGGGATGCATTGAAAGATGCCAACTATTATCTAACCGTCCGGCAAGAGGGCAATCGCGCCAGTTCAAATACGATTGATGCGGCTGAAGCGAACTTGATCCTTGCGAACGAAGAAGTTGATCGAGCCCAACAGTTATATGACCAGGCCAGTGGCGAAACCGGCAAAGCGCTGGCCCTCTCAAATCTAATCGCAGCGAAACAGCAACGCGATTCCGTTCAAAGGAACCTCAATTGGTATCTCGGGACACCAACCGAGATTGAACAAGCAATGCTTGATGCAGACGTTGCACTTGCAGATGCGCGGGTTACAGAGGCGACTCAAGAGTTCGAAAAGTGGAAGGACGGTCCTGACCCTGATGCGGTTGCCCTGGCTCGCGCGAATGTGGCCAATGCAGAAGCCCTCCTCGAGCTTGCACAAGTGCAGGCAGAGGGCCAACTGCGGTCTATTGAACTGGTACTTGAAGACACGGTAATCCGGGCCCCGATAGACGCAGTGATCCTGAATTCCTCCGTCGAGGAGGGGGAGGTGATTGCGCCCGGAGTGACGGTGATGACGCTAGGAAATGTAGATCGGATGACAATAACCGTATACCTGGCAGAAAACCAATATGGAAAGGTCAGCGTTGGAGACCTCGCCAGTGTGACCGCGGACTCTTTCCCAGGGGAAGCCTTCGAGGCCGAGGTTGTCAGAATAGCGGATGAAGCCGAATACACCCCGCGAAATGTCCAGACGGAAGAAGAGCGGCAGACAACCGTCTACGCCTTGGATCTGCGAGTTCTCGATCCGGAGGGGAAGTTGAAGCCCGGGATGCCGGCGGACGTTGTGTTCGCATTGGTCGAGTGAAAGTATGAAATTCGCGGCGATAGTATTCACCCTCATGCCGTATAATGTGAAGTGGACGTGTGTAATTGAAGTCCTCTCATTCCTCAAGGATAATGAGCGCTGGGCTTACAAACGACGGCGCTCTTGAGTAGCGACATGGTATGTCGAGCCCGCGAATAGTCTCGGCGATGTCTGAATATCAAATTCGTCAGCAGTTGCGCTTAACCGAATGCGAGGGAGAACAATGTCTGATCAATCTGGTCAAGAGAACTTTGAGAGGGGTCGAGAAATGGAAGAGAAGACGGAGGAGAAACAGCACGAGAAAATGGATGAGAAGGCATGGGAGGAGAAGCACCGCAGCGATCCTCTCGGCAGGGTTATTTGGGCCGGGATATTGATATGGGCGGGTGTAGTCCTGCTGGCCAATAACCTCGGCATTCTGAGCGATGTGCCTCTCCTGGGGGGGATGAGTGCCTGGTCGCTCGCCTTTGCCGGGGCTGGGGTGATCATTCTCGTGGAAGTGCTGATCCGATTGGTTGTCCCGGAATATAGTGGACCCGTTATCGGCAGTCTCATCGTGGCCCTGATCCTGCTCGGGATCGGGCTGGACGATGTGGTCGGTTGGTCCATCATCTGGCCAGCCATTATTATCGGGTTCGGCGTCGTGATCTTGTTCCGTGCTCTTTTCCGTAAGGGCTGAGACCAGACCTGGGAAAGGGCTGAATTACAGGCGACCGAGATTGAAGGTTTTGAACTCGTTCCACCAATAACGCAGAGGGGTCCACCAGCGTTCACGGCCGATGCATCGGAAGTACGGCGGCTGCAAGGCAAGAATGAGATCTCCAATGCGATAGCGGGGAAGAATTGGCGTCGAGACCACCAGGCTGCCCGTCTCGCCGGGGGACATTTCATGCAGCATCTTGATCCCGCTCCGAGTCGCTACCTCAAAGAAGAATAGATCATAGTTTGGCACCCAGGCGCGCTTCTCATCGCGCTGCTGCCCAAACATTCCCTCCGTTGTTCCATAGATCTCACGAATGACCACCGGACCGTATAGAGCGGTGAGCGATGATTTGTAGTTGGTATTGATCCCGGGGACGCTCCCCAGGGTCATTATTTGAGGTTTCCATACATCCTTTGGGTAGATACCATGTCTGCGTTTTGTGTATCGACCGTAGAGCACAATCGTCGGCGCCACACCCCCCACAAGGGTGACGTTCTCATCTTTGCATTTCTGGTATGCCAATTCGAAGCGGGCATCCCAATCGCGCTGAGTCTTCCCACCGCCGAGGGCGTCGATTTCCTCCTGGGAGGGAACGGAACGGATGGGCGTGCGCTGGGAGACGAATTTGGTATAGATCCCTGAGCTGTACCCGTATTCGAGTTCGCGATCCCCGACTTGAACGACACCAACATTTGAAGGGAAATTGAGATTGAGATTCACGCCGCCGAAAAGGTCGAATCTCTCGTTGACGAGCACGTAATTCATCATAGCTCTACCGGCGCTCACCCGCATCTGCAGGTCCGTGGGGGTCATGGGGATGAATTTAGACTCCCCGGCGGTTGTGCCGCGCGTAATGGCCCAGCCAACCGGCTCCTCGGGGAGAAGCACGTCGACCTCGCCGGCCATAACATCTTCAATCATCGGTTTGAAATTTTCATAGGTTGCGATGGGAAAAGCTTCGCGGTAGGCCTCGATGGACTGGACGTTCTCCGCGTTATGCTTCTGGCCGTACCCGGTTTTGGCGTAATCCCGCAGCAAACGCTGCAGGATGGCTTGCTGGGCGCTGGCGGGATCTGCGATGGAATCGTGCCACGGTTGAAGCATGGCAATGAGCATAGCTTTTGGGTCTTGGTTTTGCATACGTCATCTCCTACAGAGATAGTGTACTTGTAATTAATCGGGCGGGTCATTCGCAGGAGAGGAGCGCCGAAGGACGACGATGGAGCGAGGGACCTGAGTAATTACACTATCACCAAGTTTATAACTTTAATTGGAATTCGGCATGCCCAGAGTTTAGCCGGGTTTTATGGCCCCCAGAAACCCCTATCGCGATTGCTTGATTGAGAAGAGATGCGCATTCGCCATAAATATCTTCCTTATGGAAGGCGCTGCTGCTTATCTCCAATGCTAGGATGTCCGCATCATCGATGTGGGTGATGCGTTGAGCTTGCTCGATCTGGGGTGGAATTACGCAGGGTAATCGAGGGGCCCGCCGGGCAATTGTGCATGAAACCATTGCGGATTTGGTCTCAGCTTTGTATAATTCCTTTGCTGTTCGGGCGGTTAGCTCAGTTGGTTAGAGCGTTGCGTTGACATCGCAAAGGCCGTTGGTTCGAGTCCAATACCGCCCACTGGAGATTGAGAAACCGTTCATTTAACAATGTGAGCGGTTTGTTTCTTTATGCCTGGTTTGAGCAGCGCAGGGCATGATTGGCTGAGAACCCCATACCAAAGAGAAGGTTGACTTTCAATCATGCCTCGTTATAATGAAGTCCAATAGAATACCCTAAACGCATGGACCGGGACGAGTAGTCGGAATCAGGTCTGACAGGGAATGGGGATCTTGGATTGAGAGTCCCCACCAGAAATGAGTCGGCGAAAACCACCCGCGAGCGTAAACCGGAAAGGCCAACAATCGGCCGAGTATGGCGAACGGAGCAGCACCGTTAGCGGCTGTCAGAGATGACCCTGCAAGGGTCAATCTGGGTGGAACCGTGTGAGTTTGTGCTCCCGCCCCAGAGGGTGGGAGTTTTTTTGTTTCAAGAACGGAAGGTTTAAGGAGGTTCGAAATGGCAAAGGGTAAGAAAGCCAAATATGAGGAATCGGAACTGTACAGCATTCGTCACTCCGCGGCGCATGTCATGGCGCAGGCCGTGATGGAGATGTTCCCGGGAGATGCGAAGATCGCCATTGGTCCTCCAATTGAGGACGGCTTTTACTACGATTTCGATCTGCCGCGCCCCCTAACTCCGGAGGATCTCGAGAGCGTCGAAGCGCGGATGAGAGAAATTATCGCCAGCGATTTCGAATTCCAACGCGAGGTCCTATCCGCAGAAGAAGCCCAAGAACGGTTCGGCGATCAACCGTATAAACTGGAACTCATCGAAGGTCTTGAAGCCGGAGGGATGGACGAATACGGCGAGCCGAGCACAGAGAAACCAGAGATATCCATTTACACGCATGATATCTTTACGGACCTCTGCCGTGGACCGCATGTCGAGAGCACGAAGAAAATTAATCCGGAAGCCGTAAAACTGCTCAATGTCGCCGGCGCTTACTGGCGCGGAGATGAGAGACGGCCCATGCTGCAGCGCATCTACGGTACGGCGTGGGAGTCGGCGGACGACCTCAAGCAGTACCTCTGGAAGCTCGAAGAAGCGAAGAAGCGAGACCACCGCCGCTTGGGAAAGGAACTCGATCTGTACAGCGCCAGCGATGCGGTAGGTCCAGGATTGATCCTGTGGCATCCGAGGGGCGGCATGGTGCGCAAGCTCGCCGAGGACTACGCCCGCGAGGAGCACGAGCGGGGAGGGTATGAGTTCGTTTACTCACCCCATATCGGAAAAGCACAGCTTTGGGAGACGAGCGGTCATCTTGACTGGTATCAAGAGGGGATGTACGCACCGCTGGATATTGAAGGACAGCAGTATTACCTGAAACCGATGAACTGTCCCTTCCATGTCCAAATCTACAAGAGTCGTACGCGCTCGTATCGCGATCTTCCGCTGCGGTATGCGGAGTGGGGTACAGTGTATCGGTACGAGCGGAGCGGTGTCCTGCACGGCCTTATGCGCGTCCGCGGATTCACACAAGATGATGCGCATCTGTTTTGCCGACCGGACCAGATGCCGGATGAGATCGACCGTGTTCTCGAGTTCAGCCTGAATATCCTGCGCGCTTTCGGCTTCGAGGATTTTCAAGCGTATCTCTCGACGCGAAATCCTGAAAAGGCAGCGGGGAGACCAGAAGATTGGGAAGCACCAACGGAGGCGCTCCGCAATTCACTCGAAAGACTCGGGGTCCCATATGAGATCGATGAGGGTGAAGCCGTATTTTATGGACCGAAGATCGATCTAAAGCTGAATGATGCCCTCGGCCGGGAATGGCAGCTGAGTACGATCCAGTTCGACTTCATTCTCCCAGAGCGTTTTGATATGGCTTACATTGGAGAGGATGGTCAGGAACATCGACCCTATATGATCCATCGCGCCTTATTCGGGTCCATGGAACGGTTCATGGGAGTGCTGATTGAGCATTTCGCCGGGGCATTCCCCATCTGGCTGGCGCCGGTCCAGGCGATCTTGATTCCGATCGCGGACAGACATGTCGAGTATGCCGAAAAGGTAGCCGGGCAGTTACGGGAAGCCGGTGTGCGAGTTGACCTTGATCACCGCGGTGAACGGATGAATGCCAAAATCCGCGACGCCCAGCTGCAGAAGATACCCTATATGCTCGTCGTCGGAGATCGTGAAGCAGAAGCCGAGCAGGTTGCCGTGCGTCTGCGATCGGGAGATGATCTGGGAGCATTGTCGGTTGAATCCTTCCTCGAGCGATTGGAAGCCGAGGTTCTGGAGCATAAGTAGATTTAGCAAAGCCGCGAAAATTAGTGGATCGATGGAATCACCATCGGTCCACTTCTGTTATTACACGCATCCTGCCGATGTTTATCTCCGGGATACCAGGATCAGTGACAGTTGTGTGTTTGCTGGATATAATTCTCGATCAATGGTGTCAAATTATGGTTAAAGCGCGGTTGGCGATCACTCTGGGAATTCTTAGCAGTGCCCTATTTGTTGGGTTAAGTGCGCTGCCTGCACAGGCCGCATCTCAGGATCGCGTCAATGGCGTGATGGAAACCAAAAGCTTGGTGTGTCCTGTTCGCTTCCAATTGAGATTTCCTGAGCGCTGCCGACCGCAGGGAGTGCGAGCGGAACTCAACGAACTCGCAAGCAAAGGTCTCCAGCCACAACGACCACTTCCGCTCGTACGGCTTGATGAGTCTCTAAGCACCCTGCCGTTCTACTACATTCAGTCAAGGCGCGATAATGGAACGCCTCTCTATACCAGCTTACAGGATGCATTGAAAGGGGAGAATCCGTATCGAGTTATCGAGCCTGGTTTTGTCTTTTTCTCCTGGATCGAACGCTATGACCAGGATAACGCTGTTGCTTATATGATCGTTCCCGGTGTCTATGTTCGCGGAGACGGCATGGCGCGCCTCACTGGACCATCCTATAAGGGCATGGCTTTCTCCCGCACGCCAAGTCAGACCTTCGCGTGGGTGCTCACCCGAACAGAAACAAGGCGAGAACCAGGTCTGAACCAACCTAAAACCGGCCGAACCGTCGAAAGATTTCAGATCGTCTATATATCCGCCTCACAGGAAGTGGGTGGCTGGGTTTGGTATCAAATCGGCCCGGATGAGTGGATCGAACAGCGCAGCATAGCGAAAGTAATCCCCGATTCGACGCGCCCGGAGGGGGTTGAATCCGATCGTTGGATTTCGATTGACCTCTACGAGCAGACGTTGACAGTCTATGAAGAAGGACAATTGGTGTTCGCGACGCTCATCTCGGCCGGGCTGGATGGATGGTGGACACAGCCCGGGATTTTCCAGGTATATGAAAAACTAGAGGCCGATCCAATGGCGGGATCATTTACTGCCGACCACTCGGATTATTACTACCTCGAGGACGTTCCCTGGATCCTGTATTATGATCAGTCGCGAGCAATCCATGGGGCATACTGGCACAATGGCTACGGCTACCCCCGCTCCCACGGCTGTGTGAACATGTCACCCTTCGATGCTCATTGGATCTACGATTGGGCTGAGGAAGGAACCTGGGTGTATGTTCATGATCCTTCAGGGCGGACACCCACAGACGCTGAACTCTATGGAGCAGGCGGCGCCTGACATGGTTCCTCGTCTCCCGCGGTGATGGATTACCCCCGCGGTGTATGGCCACAATCGTTGCCTCCCCGCAGCTGAAATATCCAACTCGGCAATCCTATTGTTCTGAAGCGGAGGGCGACTGGATCGCCTGCGAAGGCGGCCAACTGCTTGGTACTAAAGTACTCTGCCCTGAGGACTCCCCCCGAATCTACAATGAGAAAAGCCCAGCCGGCGTATCCATCATCTCACCCTCAGGAGTCGCGGCCTCTATGTATGCGGACAACGAATTGCTTTTTCCAGCGTACGTGATTCCAAGTTTGCAGCAGTCTCGTGGGGAAGAATGGTCTGCGCTTGTCGAGCGCGTTTCCAATCTCCCCGACGACAGTATTGAACTATTAGCATTCTCCTTAATGATGATTCGAATTGACGGATGTTTGAGTTGTGAAACGGATTCCTACAGGGCTATGCGCGGCTGCAAAGCTTGTTCAAAACAAAGCTTGCGGCGTTACAGAGGTTCAGACTTGGACCTAGTGAGCGTCTATCAGAAAGCGCTAGAGGATGTTCAGCAGTATCTCGAGATACAAGTTACCATCATTATCGAGGAGCCCATCTCAGCACGAGCAGCTTGATCAGCCGTCAGTGTGCAATTCGGACCGGGTATTCATTACCCGGTTTTTTGTTTCCTCAAAGTTGTGCCGAGCGAATAAAAGCTTTTTCGCAGGCATGGGTTAAAATAGCATATTAAATGTATCGGGAGGTTTTCTCAATGACGGAATACGATGTCATCGTCATCGGCGCTGGCCCCGGCGGTTATGTCTGTGCGATCAGAGCCGCCCAATTGGGCAAAAAAACAGCCATTATCGAGAAGGAGTTTATGGGCGGGGTTTGCCTGAACATCGGCTGCATCCCGTCAAAGGCTTTGCTCAAGAACGCTGAAGTCGCACACACGCTGCGGGAACGTGGAAACGAATTCGGTTTCAAAGTTGAAGGTTTGAAGCTGGACTACGGTGCGGCGGTAAAACGCAGCCGCAAAGTCTCTGGACGGCTGGCAAAAGGCGTCGGGTTTCTAATGAAAAAGAATGAGGTCGATGTCCATATGGGGCATGCAGCGTTCAGCGGACCTAAAACAGTCACCGTGAAAGATGACAAGGGTAAAAGCACGACGCTCACGGCGAAAGACATCGTGCTGGCGACAGGTGCTTCTCCGATGGTGATCCCGGGGTTGGAAGCAGATGGGGAACGGGTTCTGTCCTACCGAGATGCGATACTGCAGGAGCATCTGCCGAAATCCGTGGTGATCATAGGCGCGGGGGCAATAGGGCTAGAGTTCGCAACGATCTGGAGCGCTTATGGTGTGGATGTGACCCTGGTGGAAATGCTGCCGCGGATTGCACCGTTGGAAGATGAGGAGGTAAGCCAGGAACTGACGAAAGCATTTAGTAAACGCGGCATAAAAGTGCTGGCGGGGACGAAAGTCGAGGGGATTGAACGGCTGAAAACGAAAGTGACCGTCACCGTTTCCGGATCGGCCGGTGTGCAGACTCTCGAAGCCGAGCAAGCCCTTCTGGCAATGGGCTTCCGGCCGAACACCAAGGATCTGGATCTGGG
>JBARSI010000251.1:0-4153 GCA_049644665.1 Anaerolineales bacterium | reverse complement strand
ATCATAATTAGCGTGATAGCTTGCATAGAGCCCTGGGCTCGTGGAAAAGCGTAGCTTAACCACTTCTCCAGCGTACATTGAAAGATCGATATCTATTAATTGAAAACCCTTATCGTTTTTTGTTGGTAATACCAACTCCGCAAACATCTCTTGTTCTTGGCCATCCTTGATCACACTAATCCTGAAAAGAACGCCATCACTTGGAGATGCATCATGGTGGGAAGGCAGGAGAATTATCATGCCTGTCCGTAATGTGATTTGATTGTATCTCTGCTGAAGGTTCAATTGCCAAGTGAGCTCAGAAGGGGGATGTTGAAAAATCACTTCATGCGTAGTGTCTTCAAGGTTAAGATGCTCATGCCTGATCCATCGAGGATTCTCAGCCTCGATTATTGCGGTCGCGAATTTAAGCTCAGGATCGTAAATAAATGATGCGCCCCGCTCGATCAGCCTGGGCATGTATCTTCGGATCCTGTCTGGGTCCGGGTAAAGCTGTCGTAAACAATCATCATTTGCATACTCATAATTTAAAAGACATTCCCTCGCAGCAGCGAAGTAATGTGATTGATCCTCCAACCTATTATTCTGGATCTTGTCAAAGTTGGCGTTCGTATACCCGATGCCTATAACCAAAGTAAGGATAATGGCAATTACATCCAACCAAACTTTAGTATTGATTTGCTTCTCCTGGTTAACATTACGGTGAGGCTCTGTTAGTAAAATGGCGATCAAGGCAGCTATTCCAATCCAAAAGAGTGTCTGGATGTGGGCATATCTCCAAACTGCTGCACCCTCAGTGCCGTACTTACCAGACCTCCCCAGCGCCGCCGCCCCGGCGTTGAGTAAAACCCAGACAATCAACGCCAACCAGGGGATCATCTTTTTAACGCCATCTTTGATGTGTACTTTAATCGCGAAGGAAAGCACGAAGACACCTACTAGACCGAGTAAACCCAGTATGCTGGCTGAAAAGCCGATCAAAGTGTTATTTGCTGACAGGGGTGCACCGATAAAGGTCAGGATAAACTTTCCCAGATCCAGCAAACCGGCAGGTCGAACCGTTCGGATCACTGTTGTAGACTGATAAATATCAATGACATAGGGAATAAGGACACTAAGCGCCAGAAGTGTCCATACGATGAAATATTGGCGCTTACGATAGCCTTTAAAATACAGTAGCGCAAAAATCACAACCCAACTTGCGTTCCCGCTTGCATACGATAATGAGGAAACAAACGTCGCGACGGCAGCGAGACTTAGTGCTCGCCAGCTAACTTTTAAGCCGGTGATTGCCATTAAAGCAAGTATGAGCGTAAGAATTGACAAATGAGAGGCTAGCGGATTCGGATCCACCCAGGCAGGCGAATAGGATAATGAGAAGGAAAGCATAGAGATAGGAATAGCAAGACCAAATACGAGGGGAGATGTCCCCTTCATGCGATACAAGAAGTATAAAACTATCGCAATTGCCACCGCGAAAGGCACCTTCGCATAGATCCTGGGGATGATATCTAATGAGGTTGCGTTCGCGATCATCAAATCAATGATTTGGGGGAATACCATGCGATGTTCATTTGTTAACCCCCATAAATCGCGCAAATTGTATCCCACATCGAATGCGAAACGTCGAACGGACCAATCCCAGATATCCCAGTACGGGACATTGATTGCATACCGGTTGATCAGCACGATGATAAAGTAGGAGGGGATAAATAAAGCAAGGACCGCAAGTACATCAAACCGTCCAAGAGGCTGCCGGCTAGTCTCCTCTGCTCGTTGGGAATTCTCAGTCATGAATCTTCAACCCAAGGTCGTTTATGGATCGCAAAACTAGGTCTAGTGGATGTGCGCTTGAAGAATTCATTTTCTTATCCAACCCGGGAAATACTCTCCCGTCGATCCAATGCTCTTCGGGATTACCTGTTTCTGGCTATCTACCTTCAATACCTTGTTTCGTAATCCTTGCCGGTACACCCATAACCTGGACGTTATCAGGCACATCCTTTGTAACAAGCGCGCCTGCCCCGACCACAACCTGTCTGCCAATCGTCACACGATCTAGAATAATAGAACCCATACCGATGTACGTTCGATTCCCAATCTTCACTCGACCGGCGATATTCGCGCCTGGTGAAATCGTCACGAAATCACCGACGTGCGTGTGATGACCGATCAGGCACCCCCGATTGATGATGACATGTCGTCCGATTCGGGATTTAGCTGCTACGATCACGCCTGCACTCAGGATGCTTCCAGTCCCCACGTGACTGGTCTTCGAAACCCGGGCTGACGGATGCACAACCGTAGCGAAGTGGAAGCCTATCGCCTCAACCTGATGGATAAAATCATCGCGTTTTGTCGTGCCGATTGCGCATACAGCTTGATGCGTATCGGCAAGTGATGGTAGCGCATCTATCCAGAATACCGGAAGACCAAGCAATTCACCTTCGGATCGTGATCGTTCCCAGTTTTCGCAGACACCCACCAATTGGTATCCGGTGCACTCGCTCACCAAATCAGCGACCTCTTCAGCGAAGAGATGCGTGCCCATGATGATGAGAGACTGTTTATCGTTCAAAGCAATTTCACCTTGTTTCCGCAATTGTGTACACGCCCACCCGGTTTTTCGGTGATCGATAACCTAAAGGTCTACTACAGACCCAACTTCTCTGCCAATCCTATGCGCTGGACCTTCCCCGTCGGACCTTTGGGTATCTCATCCAGAAATTCTATCTTTCGCGGCACCTTGTATGGTGCAAGCCGACTCGCAATAAATTCACGAATTTCTGGCTCAGTGACTTCAATCCCTTCGCGAAGAACCACAGCGGCAGCCACATCCTCCCCCAGGGTGGAATGCTTGATCGAAAAGGTAACTGCCTGGGCAACGCCAGAGTGCTCCAGGAGAACCTCATCCACCTCGCGCGGCGAGATTTTCTCACCACCACGGTTGATAATCTCTTTGATCCGTCCTGTGAGGAAGAGATAATCATCCATGTCAAGATACCCTTCATCGCCAGTCCTGAACCAGCCGTCCGTGAACGCCTCGCGATTGGCGATGGGATTGTTCTCATACCCCTGGAACACATTTTTCCCACGGATCACGATCTCACCAATTTCTCCCTGGGGGAGCAACCCAACTTCATCCATGATCGCGATTTCGGTACCCGTCGAGACACCTACGGAACCCGGCTTTTGATCTCGAGGGGGCAGCGGGTTGCACGCCATCTGGTGGGATGCTTCTGTCATGCCGTATGCTTCGAGTACCGGCGCATGGAACACCGCCTCTAGATCAGCCATCACGCTCGGCGGTAAGGATGCAGAGCAGGAACGGATAAAGCGCAGCGGATGTTGTTTAACAATATCCATGTTGTTCGCTGCACGCGACAAGATGAGCTGGTGCATCGTCGGCACCGCCGTGTACCACGTTGGGTAACTCGCCTCGACCCATCCGTAAAACTTCAGCGCATCGAATCCAGGAGTGCAAACCACGCTTGCGCCAGCATCGATGGACGAGAGCAGGGCTCCAATCAACCCATGGATGTGGAACAAGGGCATGACGTTAAGGCAGCGATCAACCTCAGATAAAGCGAGCGAAGCGCTGACGTTGCCTGCAGAGGTACAGATATTTGAATGTGTGAGAGAGACGATTTTCGGTCGTGAAGTCGTGCCAGAAGTGTGCAGCACGAGAGCAATATCGGCTGCTTGAGCATGTTCAAGTGGAGAACCTACCGCCGAACCCTTCGATGGAACCTCACCCAAAAGGTTGAAGACGCCGGCTGGTGATCCTGGGAGAACTGAGAGTTCGATGACTGGTATTCCCTTGGTTCGGGCAACGGATAACGCTGGCGATTCGCTTCCCTGCGGGAGGATTAGAGCTTTCGCATTCAAATCCGACAGGTAAAAATCAAATTCCCGGATCCGATAGGAAGGATTGAGGGGTGCGCTCGTAGCCCAGGTTGAGATGGAAAGGAAAGCCACTGCCATCTCCGGGCCGTTCGGTAACCCGATCGCCACACGGTCGTTCCGCTGCAAACCCATCGAACGCAGGGTGATGCCCACCTCCTGTACCTGCTTATACAACGCTCCATAGGATAGACCTGGGCGGTCAGGTGATTGGATGGCGATGGCGTCAGGGTTGCTTTCAGCCTTACTT
>JBARSI010000250.1:0-21063 GCA_049644665.1 Anaerolineales bacterium | reverse complement strand
GTATTACAGTCATAAATACCTCCATCACAAAAAAAACGACCTGAGCGTAGCCCACGCCGTCTTATCAGCGATCCCTTCTTATCAGAGCGGGTGGGTCTACGCGCGCATTTTGCCCACCAGATGGCGGGCTGATGTGTTTCGTGCGTGCAGCGCGGACCCAGATTTCATGATGACGAATTATAGCACGGGTAATCGTCAAATCCCGCATTCCGAAGGGCAGTTAGTAGTGATCCCGAACGGACAAGCTCGCTGGCGCGATTGACATCTTCTGAGTAAGGCCGGTCATGCTCGATGAATCTTATCGAATTTCGTATATGCTCAAACGCAGCAAGAGTTCCGTTTCCGGGTTTTTTATTGGGGGTTTCCTTCATGCGCAATTCGAGAGCTTGAGCGGCGCAGATGAGCTCGATGGCGACGATTCGTGTCAGGTTTTCAACAACAAGTAGAAGGTTCCTGGCTGCTGTAGTTGAGTTGGCATTATGGTCTTCTTGACCGGAAGACGTAGGTACAGAAGAAGTTGAGTTGGGATTAGCCAGAGCCTGATTTTCAAGTGCCAAAGAGCCGGCCGTGTAATGGAGCATCATTAAACCAGAGTAGAGTCCGATCTTATCGCGATCTGCGATAAGCATGGGCGGCAGGTCGGAGTTCATATCCTCTGATAAAAGCCTGAAGATTCGTCTCTCTGATATTGAGCCAGCCTCCGAAAGCGCTATTTTTAAATAGTCAGCGGCAAGTCCCAATGGTTCCCCATGGAAATTTCCCCCGGAGAGGACGTCATTGTCAAATAGCAATGGATTATCGGTTGCAGAGTTCATCTCAATATTGACGACATTTTCTGCGTAGGCGAGTGTATCCCAAACCGGACCAAGGATTTGCGGGCAGCAGCGTAAGCTGTAAGCGTCTTGAATTCTTGCCGTACTATCGATAAACTGGCTACCTGTAATGAGGTTTCGAATTCTTCGAGCCACAGCCTTTTGGCCGGCGAAAGGCCTCGCTTCGTGGATGCGCCTATCCAGCGCTGCAGAAACGCCAAGCAGCGCATCGAGGGTCATTGACGAAGCGATCTCGCTCGAAAAGAGAACACGCTGGGAATCGATGACAGCCAAAGCGAGAAGAGCTGTTGAGAAGGATGCGCCATTCGTAAGTCCTAAGCCCTCCTTCGGGCCAAGTGATATGCGCGGGATACCTGCTTTGTCCATTGCCTCATGACCAGGGAGCAGGCGACCTTCATACCAGGCTTGAACATCAGAATCAACAAACTCATGAGTGTCGAACTTTGTAATTACAAGGGCGAGTTGAGCTAGTTGCGCCAGATCCCCCGATGAACCTAATGAGCCTTGAGATGGGATGCGTGGAAATACCCCTTTGTTCAATAACGAAAGGAGGACATCGATGATTTCAGTTCGTACACCAGAGTTTCCGCGGGCAAGAGAGTTTGCTCGAATGAGAATCGCTGCCCGGACAACCTCCTCAGGGAAGGGGTCTCCGACGGCAACTGTGTGACTCATAACCAGGTTTTCCGAAATCTTCGAAGCTTGCGATGAATCAAGGCGCCTATCGGCAAAGATACCGTAACCAGTATTTACGCCATAGATCGGTGTCTTGGATGACGCAATCTTCTTGAGGTTCTTGGCAGATTGGTTAATCAAATCTCTTGCCGAATCGTCGAGATCAACTCGAGCCTTGTAGCAAGCAACGGATTCGAGGTCCGCGAGTGTGAGACTATTCCCGTCGATCATTACAGGATCAGGAGATGGATTGCTATAGGATGGAGTGGCTCGTATGGTCATCTAAATAATTCTCTTTTCTTCGAAATGTGATTGGTCTGTGAGAAGATGTGTAAAAAGTATAGCATGGGGACGCTTCCGTGGTATGCTAATCGTCGATAAAGACAGAGGCATTTCCTCACAAAATCGTATGCTGCTTATTCCAATTATCGCTCTTCTACTCGCCGCAGGCGCTACATGGTTAGCCCGCAATCGCCCATCACGGATTCAATGGGTTGTCAGTGCGTCGCTAGGCTTGCTCATCTGGCTTCTTTCATTGCTGATGCTCACTGCGATCCCGGACGTTGCTCGATACGCGATCTGGCAGCCCGCGAATTTATTTCAAACTCCACTTGAACTTTCTCTTGACAAAACAAGCTGGGGTCTTGCGTATTGCATTTCGACTGTTCTTCTCTCGATGATTCTTACCGCTGCAACAAAGCCGGACATCACCTCAACTGCCGTACGTTCTTTCTGGTTTGTGTACGCCGCTATGGCTATGCTGGCTTTATTCGCAACAAATCTACTCACAGTAGTACTTACGTTTGCACTAATCGATTTATGCTCATTTGTTTTCTTCATTTACTTTTCAGAAAGCGTGGATGGTGTACGCCGAGCGATTGCTCGCGCCGGTGTCGACTTGGGTGCGTTGTTGTTATTTGTCTCAGCGGCCTGGGTCAATTCAATCGATGGGGGTGGGGCAGGTCTTAACGCTACGTCCTTCACGGCGCCGGCAGCAATCTTATTTTTTCTAGGAGTTCTGTTACGCTTGGGAGTGTTCCCTTTGCATTTCGCTATACCCTCTCCTCTTCAAAGGGGAGCAGGAACGTTGTTGCGATTATTTCCACCGGCAATAGCGCTCTCTCTACTCGCGAGATTTCTTGAAAGCGGTGCGCCTTCATCAATAGGGTTATGGCTGGCAATCGCAGGGGTGATCGGCATCATGGTGGGGGGAATTCGCTGGTTGTTGGAAGAAGATCGAATTTCGGCAAGGTCATTTTTAGTGATGGGACTCGCAGGGGTGGGTATCCTGGCAACCAGCAGTGCTTCTGCGAATGGTGAAGTGCTTTTCGCAACAAGTGCATTGCTATTGCTTGTTGGAGCATTGCTATCGCTTATAAAAATCCATACACCCTCGCATCGAATTTGGCCAATTTTCGCTGGAGCGCTGATGCTTGGATTGCCATGGAGCCTAGGTGGTTTGATAAGCTCGCAAATGGGGCTTTCGGCAGTGAATGACGGAGCGTGGATTAAAGTTTTCATCGGAATTATTGGTCTGAGCAGTCTCTCACTGGGCGCGATCCATATCTTCTTTTCTGAAGAGGAGACATGGCCAACCGGCGAAAGTCTAATTCGGGTCATGTACAGTATGGGTTTGGCATTACCGATTTTGGTAAGTATAGGGCTAGGCTTCTGGATTTATGAGGCCTTCAGCATCTATGGCGGGCTTGTTTCGTTAGCAGCGATTGCGGTGGGAGCGGGTGTTTTCTTTGCATTGCGCAGTCTGAGTGGGAATAACTACGAGTGGTGGAGGTCTTTTATCCTTCGGTTGAATCTGCAATGGATCTATTCAGCGTTCTGGGGCATCCTCCGTCGTTCTTTAAGCTTAGCAAGATCAATTGGCGAACTATTCGAGGGCGAGGCAGCAATACTCTGGATGTTTGCATTCGTCGCGGTGCTCATTCTCGCTCTGAGGTGATCAGTCAATGGTTTGGCTCGATACAAACATGTTCGTGCCTATGATTGTGTTTTTCTTAACGGGAAGCGCGCTTGCTCTTTTTAAGCCGAGCGCAAGATTAATACCCGTTCTTGCGATGCAATACATATCTGTTTCTTGGTTGGCATTTACGAATTTACCCGCCGCAGGCGCATATGCAAAATTGATTACAGGCTTTCTGGTGTGTGTAATCTTGTACCTCGGAATACGACAAATTGGTGATAGGCCCTTTAAGTCAGATGATCAGCCAATATCCGCCAACCTATCGTTTCGTGTCATTGCCCTGCTGTTGGTAGCGGTGGCCTCCGTAAGTGTTGCACGCAGCAATCTGTTTGCTCAATTTGACATCAGTATGGAAGCTAATGTAAGTGCATCATTCCTTATAGCTTCAAGTTTGCTGAATTTAGGCTTAGGTTCAGATCACCTGAGGAGTGGGATTGGTTTGCTCACGCTAATTTCCGGTGGTGAATTAATCTACAGCTTCATTGAGCCTTCATTAGCAGTGATTGCCTTGCTCGCGATGGTTCATTTAGGAATAGTGCTCGTTTTCAGTTACATCATTTCTGTACAGGCTCGTTATGGCATGTCGGAGAAGCATATTCCATGAATGCGGGTCTTGTTATCTTCCTTTTCACCATTATTTATGCGTCGTTGTGCCTGATTTTACGGAACCAGCGAATTGCGTCTGCATTGGTTGCGGCAATTGGAGCTGGATCTATCGCAGCATTTGTGCTCTTCGTCCCGCTTGATGAGGCGTTACTCATCGGGGATGTTTCAATTAAATTCACAAGGGAATGGATAATCTTGGGGCGAATGTTTTCAATGGGCGAATCGGTGCGGCCGCTGATCGGTTTTCTGTATCTGGCTGGCACTTTTCTCATTTCTCCAGCGTGGGTCGTTCATGCAAATCGATACTTCCCGTCTGTAGGATTATTGATCCTGGCAACCGTGGCTGCGTCGCTGATGGTCGATCCATTTGTTTTTGCCGCTGCATTTATTGAACTAGCGGCTATGGGCGCAGTGTTTATTCTTGTCACACAACAAAATCCGAAGAGTACCGGTGCTACTCGAATGCTTATTCTCTACACTTTTGCGATGTTCAGCATCCTTTTCACAGGCTCATTACTGGAGGTTGCCGGAATATCAAGCGCAACTCCGGTTCTAGCCCAACGGGTGACATTTATGCTCGGCTTCGGGTTTGCTATATTAATGACGGTACCACCATTTCATTTATGGATGCCAAGATCTGCTGACGAATCCAATCCCTACATACTGGTGTTTATCGTGGTCATCCTTCAAAGCGCCGGCTTTTTCTTCCTTTTGAGGTTCTTAAACAGTTACATTTGGTTAAGAGAACAAGCATTAATTTACGACGGAATTCGAATCATAGGGATAATAACGACGATTTTTTCAGTCGTATTCTCAGCGAGTCAAAGAGATATTAAAAAATTAATAGTCTATGCGTTGCTGATTGATTTGGGTGTGATGCTGATTTCAATCGGCTCCGCAACGGAAGATGGTTTCCGTCTTGCCTTGAGCCTTAGTGTTGTGCGCGTTGTTGCACTTGGTGTACTCGCATTGGGGCTATCGTTTTTGAGCAATCCAGAGCTGCGTGCAGATAAGATAAGGGGCATTGGGTATAAAATGCCCTTCGCCGCAGTTGCATTCCTCGTCGGCTTGCTTTCGATTGCGGGAACGCCCCTCACGGCAGGTTTCCCTGGAAGATGGTCTCTCCTAACTATTGTTCTCCACGCAGATAGGCTTGCGGCAGGAACCGTAATATTCTCAATGATTGGTTTGGGTGTGCTCGTTATTAGGTGGGCGGCAATACTTTTTGGAAGAGGAGATGGCGGGGAATCAATCGCGATGTCGAAAGTGTCCCGCGGTTTCCTTGTAGGCGGCATTCTTTTGTTGTTGCTTCTTGGTTTATTCCCGCAGCTTGTTTTTCCTTGGGTCGAAGAAGTTGCATCCGGACTCGCGAATCTATTTATATAGAGATCTCCCTTCATTGGATTTATCCGCATTTTCTACGGGAGGTAGGACATGGATGAAAAACAGGTTGAGAAAAAACTTAAATGGCTTGATGAGCAGCGGATCAAAGACTCCGAACAATTTCAGGTGCTTTTGAACCGGAATAAGTTTCTCGAAGAATCCATTGAGAAACTCGATCGAAAGATCTTGGAGCTTTCCGACGAAACGTCCAGGGCGGCGGCTTTTGCTTCGAGGATCCATCAAATGGATGATGCTTTATCGAAGCATCGACAAGAGATATCTCGACAATTGAACGATGTCGAAGAGAGGCGAACAAAGAAAGAAAAGCACATTGAAGCCATCCGCAAGACAGACCAAAAAGGGTTCTCAAAGAGGCTCGACGATGTTCGCAAGGAGCTATTACGGTTAGAAGAATTCGAACAATTGCTGGGGGATCGTCGAGAGGAGGAGCGGCGACTTAGCAATGACATCATCACAATCAAGGAGCAGCAAGAACATAGATATGAAGAGTTCAAAACAGAGAAACAAAAAACACTCTCCTTTAACGAAAACCAGAAGCAGGTTAGCAAGCGCCTTTCAAAGATTGATAGCCTTATTGAAAAACAGAAGAAGAGTATTGATGGAGCGAGTGAAAGGATAGAAGCTCTTGAAAGCCTGTCTCGTCGCCTGGAGGTGCGTGCGGCGGAATTTCAAGCGAGCGAGAAAGAGCGCCTCGAAACGCAGGAAATCTGGATGGAGGGTCAAGACCTGAAGATTGTTGAATTTGAAAAATCCTGGAAAGAATGGGGGAAGCGCTATTTATCCTTCGAGAAACGGGCAGAAATTATCAATGAGCAAATGATCGCCTATGAAGAGACGCATCGCATTTTGAGGAAAATGCAAACCAGCCTGGAAGACGTTATTGAAAGGTTAGAGCGCAGGATTACAGAGGTTGGTGAAATTCAACGCCTTGCCGAAGACCGCATGAAGCATAATTGGGGAGAATTCCAATCAGAAGATCACAGACGCTGGAGCACTTATACATTAACTCTGGATGAGCGCTGGAACGAACATGCTCGGTTGCACGGCAAATTGCGATCTGAAATCGATGAGATGACACCGGCTATGAGTAATATTCTCGAACAGTTGGAGGAGATACACGGAAGCGATAAAAGGCGACTTGCCGAGTTGTTGTCCACACTTCGAGAATGGATGACGGAAGTAGAATCAAGAGGCAGGTAACTCACTCTCAGATAATCTGTAGGGAATTATCATGCGTGTAGTTGGAACAGCAGGACATGTTGATCACGGTAAATCATCTCTCGTTCAAGCGATAACCGGGATCAATCCAGACCGGCTTGCGGAAGAACAGAGAAGACAGATGACGATTGATTTAGGATTCGCCTGGCTGACTTTGCCAGATGGCGAATCTGTTGGCATTGTCGATGTTCCCGGACACCGCGATTTTATCGAGAATATGTTAGCGGGAGTAGGGGGTATCGATGCGGTTATATTTGTTGTTGCGGCAGACGAGGGGATCATGCCGCAAACCAGGGAGCACCTGGCAATCTTAGATCTTCTCAATGTGCAACGAGGGATAATCTCGCTAACAAAGATTGACAGCGTTGATGCTGATTGGTTGGACTTGGTCGAAGAAGATGTATTGAGGCTTGTAAGCCTCTCGTCTCTTGGGAATTCACCGATTGTAAGGGTATCCGCAAAGACAGGCGAAGGTCTGGATGAGCTAGTTGCAGCGCTGCAAAATACCTTGCAGGAAGCTCCACAAAGCCAGGATCGAGGGACTCCGCGGCTGCCTATCGATCGGTTGTTTATAATCGATGGGTTCGGAACCGTTGTTACGGGGACTCTGCACGACGGCGCCTTTGCGGTAGGTGACTCCGTGGAGATCCTACCCGGTGGTGCTAAAGGGAGGATTCGAGGCTTACAGACGCATAAGGAAAAAATGGACCGAGTCATCCAGGGAAGCCGGGTCGCCGTAAATATTAGCGGAGTAGAAGTGGATGAAATGGAGCGCGGCGAAGTTGTGGTCAAGCCAGGCACTTACAAGTCAACGAGCATGATTGATGTCCACTTTCGATCATTGACTGATTCGGATCATGTAATGCGCCATAATCAGGAAGTAAAACTCCATATAGGTGCAGCGGAGCGCATTGCGAAGGTTCGTTTATTAGGGCGGGAGATGATCCTTCCGGGGGAGGATGGGTGGTTACAGCTTCTTCTCTCGGACCGCGTCGTAGCCGCACGGGGAGACCGATTTATACTAAGACGCCCTTCACCTAGCTCCACGTTGGGAGGCGGGGTTGTTGCCGATGCGCATCCCAAAAGGAGACATCGCCTAAAGGATCAGGTTGTCATCAGGCAACTGGAAGCCCTCATAAAAGGTTCACCAGCGACAATTTTACTGCGAACGCTCGCCAAGGTTGGCCCCATACCTCTATCAGAGAGTTTGAAAAAGGCTGGCCTCTCAAATGATGAAGCAAAGGAAGCCATTCGGGAATTGGTTACAAATGGCGAATTAGTTGTCTTTGAGGACAAAGATTTGTCCGTGAAATCATATTCGCTGGTAGTTGATAAACATACATGGCAGACGATGGTCGAGCGGATAACTAAAATACTAGGTGTTTATCATCAAGCAAATCAACTACGGAGTGGGATGCCAATTGAAGAATTACGAAGCAAAATGGGAATTGAGACGAAACTGGCAACTATTGTGCTTGAACAGGCTGCAAAAGATGGGCACGTTGTAATCATTCCGGGGTATGTGTATTTTAAGGACCATCGGGTCCAACTTGACGAGAGCCAGAAACGACTAGTAGATCAATTGCTTAATAAATTCGATTCTGATCCCTATGCGCCTCCATCAAAAAAGGAAGCTACGAAGGAGATCGGTGAGGATCTTGTCCGATTCCTGATGGAAAACGGATCTCTGGTTCAGGTGTCAGAGGACGTTGTCTTTAAAGCGGCTGCGTATGAGGAGATGGTCGCTCAGGTGAAGAATATGATAAAGGAAAACAGAACGATCACAGTCGCAGAGGTTCGTGACAAATTCCAAACTTCAAGAAAATATGCGCTTGCGTTGATGGAACATCTTGATGCGATAGGATTTACGATACGTGAAGGTGATGAGCGGCGTTTAATCTAAGAAGTGCCATTTGCCGTTGACCATCACCCCCGATGGTTTAATGGCTGGCAATTCAGAATTATCCAGAAAGAATGGATCCTCATCTAGCACAATAAGGTCGGCGAGGTATCCCGGAAGAAGTTTTCCGAGTTTTGATCCGAGGCCAACTGATTGTGCTGGCCAAACAGTATAGGCATTAAAGGCCTCTTGAAGATTAATTCTTTGCTCGGGAACCCAGGACGCTGAGTTAGCGTCACTGCAAAGTGACTTGCGAGTGACGGCAGCATAAATCCCAATAAAAGGATTCGGAGACTCAACTGGGGCATCTGAGCCGAATATCAACTTCGCGCCTGCGTCTATTTGAGATCGCCACGCATAGCTTTGATGAACTCTATCGCCCCAATAACGATCAGCCATCTGCATATCTGAAGTTGCGTGTATGGGCTGCATAGAGACGATGATGTTAAGATCGGCCGGCCTTCGGGCATCTTCTTGAGAGATTAACTGTAGGTGTTCAATTCGATGAGCAAGGGGTTTAATCCGGTTTGTAGCTTCAAATGACCGCAGTTCTTCAAATGCGTTGAGAACTTCACGATTCGCTCGGTCACCGATGGCATGAATTGCCAGCGCGAGACCGTTCAGCGCCGCCCTCTTGCCAATGTCTGTTAATTCTTCTGCAGTCAGAAGAAGGAATCCCGAATTGCTGGCATCGACTTCATAGGGATTGAGCATTGCCGCTGTCTGCAGCCCAAGGGCGCCATCCGAAAATAACTTAACAGCACCGATGCGGATCCACTCATCACCGAAGCCAGTGCGCAGGCCGGTCTCAATGTAACTTTCAAAATCATCATAGTGGATGGATTTTACAACTCGAAGCTGCTGCCGAGATTCTTCCCTTAGCAATTGAAGCGCATTAAGACACCTTTTTCCATCAAAATCATGAATCGAAGTGATGCCTAAGCGAAGGAGTTCATCCTGGCCACGCCGCATCATTTGAGATAGATCAGAGGGAGATGGTCGCGGGATGATCTCGGAAATTAGACGCATGGCAAATTCGAACAAGATTCCTGAGAGGTCTCCGTCTTCCCGACGTTGAAGCTTACCTTTAGGAGGGTCTGCCGAGTTGGCAGTCAATCCAGCCTGGTTAAGTGCCGCCGTATTTATCCAAGCCGCGTGGAGAGATTTCGCGGTGATGTATGCAGGGTTGATGGCCGTAACCCGATCTAACTCCTCTTTTGTGCCATAGCGTCCCCAGATATTTTGATTCCAGCCATGCCCTCGTATCCACTCGCCAGGCTTTAGCTTCTCCGCTCTGCTCTTAATCCGCGCAAGACATTCGTCGATTGAATTTGTGTCACAGTCAATCTGTTCGTAGTTAAGCGAGAACTTTTCGAAGTGGATATGGGAATCCGTCAAGCCAGGAAGAATTATTCGCCCTCCTAGGTCGAAGCTTTTAAAGTTCGAGGGGATAGTTTGGTGTAGACCATCTTTATCTCCGAGCGCAACGATACGGCCGCCTTGGATTGCCAGACTGTCGATCGGACCGGGAGGGTGGCCGAATGTATATATGTGCGCGTTTTCAAGAAGGAGCGTCTCTTGATTCAGCATATATTTATCCAAAACTTTCCGAGAGATGATAAGTTGCATTTAGACATTGCAGCCACCAACGAGACTCGCTACCGTCATATTCCAAGACTGCGTAACCCGTATTAACAAAACCAATACGCACAGGCCGGGTCCTTCCCGGCGCCGGCGAAAAACCAAATATCGTGTGAATCGCCGCACCTAGAATCGCTCCGTGGCTGACGACTAGGTAATTTCCCGGTGGGCGTCGGACGATAAGTTGCATTGCTTTTGCTGCTCGGATGAACAGATCCCATCTGCTCTCGCCGGTCTCGAACAACGGATCATATGGCGTATCGTGTTCTTGATCTTCATACTGGAGCTTTACCTCAGAATAAGGCTTTCCCTCAGCTTTCCCAGATTGACGCTCACACCAATCTTCATCCAACTCAATTGGCAGGTCCATGCCCGATGAAATGATTTCAGCAGTTTGTTTTGCTCGCAGCAATGGACTGGAAACGATGCAATCAAAACTGATATCGAACTCTTTCCAGTAACGCAATAGCGAATGAGTCTGTTTATAACCATCATCAGACAAAGGATAATCCATTTGACCCTGGACGATCCCCTTTTGATTACCAACGGAGAGTCCGTGACGAAGGAGTGTAATCTTATGAACCATGGAGACGCCATCCTTGAGTATTAATCAGTGGACTATCGAATCTTCAACCACAGACCATCATCTTAGCGCTTCGTGAACAGCGCAATAAGCGGTGGCGAGGTCGATGCCTTGACGGCTGCCCTCGATTGACCGATCTGAACCTGCCAGAATGCCACCGGCAGCGAAGAGATTGTTGAAAATAGGTTTCTCGTCGAGTCCAAGTGGTTGCATGCGAGAATTAACTCTAATGCCAGTGCCCGCATATGCCTGTTGATGGAAAAGTGACAATCCAACCCAATCTGATCGATTAGTTGGATGGGGCACAGGAAGATCAAAGACGGATTCGCGTATGCGATGATCCTGCTGGGCGACTAATCCGCCATTTAAAATACCTCCCGTCGCCAACAGGACGACATCTGCGTCGAGTTGAATCGGACGATTAGAAGAATGAAGGACGACTCCGGAAACGCGTTTTCCTCGGCTTCGGCCGTCTACCCGGCCAATCGCACCGGCGCCCTCAATAATTCTCACACCTAGCCCCTGGGCTTGCCGGAGAAGGATGCGCTCGATTCGAAGCCCGGGTATCGACGGCGGCATTGTAGGGATCTCGAAGACTTCAACACCCAGCGATTCCTCAAGTTCGTCGAGTATCTCACAATGGCTTTGCAGGCCAAGAATAGCTGGAAGCCCAAGGCGTTTGACGCCAGGAAGGAGCGGCCTCCACATGCGAATAATTTCTGCACGCCACGCAGAATCTTCAAATCGGAGAGCGTAATCCATAGTATAGGCATCGCGATGACTTGGAGGTTCAAGAAATGGTAACTCTATGACTTTAGCAATCTTGATTCCGGCTTTACGTGCTTGTTTTCGTATCATGTCGGGATAAAAATCCTGAAAGCTGGCGAGACGTCCCAGGACAATTGGTCCGCCAGAGTTGAGGTCGCCCTGGGCGATGCCGGCAGGAGCAAAGGAAGTTCGCTTGATACTGCCCAGAGCAGAAAGAAGTAACATGCTTTTCGAGATCTTCCCAGTAAAAGGATATGAAGCTTGCTGCATCAGATCTCGAAATATGGAAACAGCGTCCTTAAGATTGTTTCTGCCAGCGAGTTTGTAAGGGTGATGCTCTGGAAGGCTTGCAAGAGATCTGGACGGCGCACTTCTATCTAAAACATCAATGCAGCCATGTGATAGTGCAAAGCCGCCGCGTCCCTTCATGGCAATTGTGACTCTGGCTCCTTGATCGGCGGCGAGGTTGCCGGCAAACAGCCCCGAGAGACCACCACCAATGACAATGATATGTGTCACGAGCTATCCTCCGAATCTCGATCGACAGCAAACAAGTCGATGTAGATGCGGCGCGAGAGCTCCATTTGCTGCAGTGTGCTCCCCCAAGCTACTGGACGTATTCCCTTCCAGCGCTCATATAGAAAGTCATGGAGTCCCTTTATCGAGGATGGCGCAGAACTAAGTCCTGAAGCAATAGCGAACGTACGGTATGCGCAAAAACCCGCCTGGCAAGGCCCCATTCCCATTCGCAGGCCACGCCTGAGATCATCGA
Organism: Anaerolineales bacterium; assembly: GCA_049644665.1. GTDB lineage: Bacteria > Chloroflexota > Anaerolineae > Anaerolineales > E44-bin32 > E44-bin32. The sequence continues at coordinate 8,685 of JBARSI010000250.1, read as the reverse complement.
GGTCGGTGACGGTGACTGCTTTTTCAAGCACGAGTTCAAGATCGCTGCGCATGACGAGTTCACACTCGCAAACAATCTGGTCATTGGTGGCGTGATGGTCATGACGCTCGAGCTTATCCAAGCGGGAGGGCAAACTATAGAATTGACCTGTTTCCTGCGGAAGGGGCGTTGTTGCAGTTGTGCACTTCTGGTCGATCTCGAGTTTATCGCATATTAGATCAACTGTTTCCTCTGCCATCAACCTGAAAGTCGTGAGCTTGCCGCCGACCGTGCTGATAAAACCTTGGACGCCATCTGTTTCCTCGTGATCAAGAATAACATGCGCTCTGCGGAGAGCGCGGGTTTGCAAGCCGCTATTTGCGGTCTGTTGATAAAGAGGGCGAATTCCAGCCCAGGCACGGAGTGGTCTGCAATCTCGCAGCCCAGGCAGGAGGAGATCTCCTTCCGCGAGCAAGAGGTCCACTTCCCAGGATTCGATATCCAGGGATGTGGGTTCTTTGACGGGAATATCTGTAGTCCCGAGGATCGCAACCGTGCCTACCGGAACGATAATGTCGCCGTCTGATGGCGGTTTGCATCGGTTAACGACAGTGTTAACTAACCTGTGGGACATAGCGACAAGTGTCCCTTTACCAAGGGCAAGGGGTAAATCGAATCCCGCCATCGTGGTAATGTTTTTAGCCCACGGACCCGCTGCATTGACGAAAATGCTGGCAGATAGACTCAGGCTTTTATTGTCTGATAAATCCGTAATCTTTGCTCCTACAAGGCGATCCTTGTGTCTGATAAATTTCTCCAGCCGATGCCGGAGGAGAACTACACCGCCGTGCTCCCGTATCCCCTTTACCAGAGCGTGGCTTAAGTCGAAGGAGTCGATAGATGCATCGTGAACAAGAAAGGATCGAGAAATTCTCGGATTGAGTAATGGCTCTCGTTCAAGCATCGTCGAGAGCGAAATTTCCTCTGCCGGAACATTCAATTGGGAGCAGGCATTAAGCCACTGATCCGGATAATCAAGCGGGTCAGCGGGAGTTGCTACAAAAAGCCCGCAGGTATCTTCTATTGTGTGGGCTGCAATCTGTCTGAGAACTTGATTTTCACAGGCGCAATCTTGCGCGGAAGTGGGATCTGAAATAACGTAGCGGGCTCCTGAGTGCAGCAGGCCATGGTGACGTCCTGAGGTTCCCTGACCGATATCGGATTGTTCGATGAGGACAACCTTTAATCCACGCATGGCGGCATCCCAGGCAATACCGAGCCCGGTGGCTCCACCGCCGATGACGAGAACCTGAGTGGATAATGACGACATGCCTCGGCCATTTTCTCACAGAACAACTGCTTGTCAACGCGCACAGAATTATATTGGTCGAGAGAAGGTATTTAATCGGAGAGATTGCGGATGAATTCGAGCTTTGTTGAACTCCCTTCATAGCCCTGGGCAACGAAGAATGCGTGCGCGTCCGTTCGAATGACATCCGTTCGGAGGAGGAGACGAGATCGGCCGGATTGGCGTGCCCAGGTCTCGGCGGCTGATACAAGTCGACTACCGATCCCTTGTCGTCTCTGATCCTCACGAACGAGCACGGAAACGACAACGGCCGTCTCAGCGTTGACCAGATCATGCGCAATATGCAAATGCGCATAGCCATACAGATTCTCTCCATCTACTGCTAAAATGAGACGATCCTCTCGAGGGAGTTTATCTAGCCGTGAGTGAATTTCTTCTAAACTAATATCGACTCCTGCTGAGTAGAACAGTTCAATAAGTTGCTGGAGAAAGAGTTCAGGAGGATGTCGTGTACGGAGGAGTTGGAGTTCCATTGTCATACCCGGTTGGTGAGAAGGTTAGCGCCCAAAATCCCTTCTGCGCCCCGCAAGAAATCTTCCGCAGACATCTTGGTTTTTCCTGCTGGCTGGACGACCTGAAGGAGGAGTGTGCCCGGTTTAGCGCCGATGGCTGGGTTGTTGCCGATTCGGCCCACAGTTCCGGGCGCTAAGGTGTTATCGGCAAGCGCATCAACTTTACGGACAATAATGCGTCGATTTCCCCATTCAAAAAAGGACGCAGGCCAAGGTTCAAAAGCCTTTACTTGACGTTCAAGCTCAATAGCGGACCGCATAAAATCAAGGCGACCATCAGATTTCTTCAACAATGGTGCATACGAAGCCATTTTGTCGTCTTGTTCGATAGGGTGGATCTCTCCGGATAAATAGTTAGGAATAGTTTCGATGAGCAACTCTGCACCAAGTTTTGCTAGACGCTGCGATAGATCCCCTCCCGTTTCAGATGAATGGATTTTGAGGCGGCGCTGAGAAAGGATTGGGCCTGTATCAAGTCCGGGATCCATCTTCATTATTGTCACGCCAGTTTCCAGATCTCCCGCGTGGATTGCTGCTTGAATTGGAGCGGCACCACGCCAGCGTGGCAATAGAGAAGCATGGACATTGATGGAGCCTAATCTTGCGAGACCAAGAACATCTGGGGGCAGGATTAGCCCGTACGCAACGACGATAAGGAGATCCGAATTATGAGCTTGAATCGTTGAAATTGTTGCCGCCGATTTTAAGGAGTCAGGTTGATAGATGTCCAATCCCAATTCGATGGCGCGCAGCTTAACGGGAGACGACTGTAATTTCCGTCCCCGACCGGCAGGGCGGTCTGGTTTAGTAAAAACACCGAGGATATCAATATCATGCCCCTTTGATAGAGCATTTAGAGACGGAAGGGCGAACTCGGGTGAGCCCATAAAGAGGACGTTCATAGGCTCATCGTAGCACATCACTCGTTTTTACGAAAAGATCTGCATATATGCCCGTTTAGGGATGCGCAGGGAAGTGCTCCCAAGAATCTTTTAGTAAGGTACACTTTGAAATAGAAACGGAAGAATGATGATCAATCTTAAGTACAAGGCTTATGAAAAATGAAATGGATCACACCCAAAAAACCTCACGCTGAAATACAAAATTCCCTAAGCTCCTTCAATAGAATTGAACAGCAGATACTCTTCAATCGTGGATTCTGGACAGAAGAAAGCGCTAGCGCTTTCCTGGATCCGGATATGTCTTTTGATGCTGATCCATTTCTAATCAAGGAGATGAGACAAGCTGTTGAAAGGATCAACTTCGCGATTGACGAGAGCCAGGCGATTGTCATCTATGGCGATTATGATGCAGATGGAGTTACTGCAACTGCGTTGTTGGCCGAAGCGCTGAGGGCGGTCGGTGCACATGTTAAGGTCTACTTCCCTGACCGGTTTCAGGATGGATATGGGCTAAATCTTAAGGCAGTAAGACGTATCGCAGCGTCAGGGGCAATGCTCTTGATCACCGTCGACTGTGGCGTTCGCGCCGTTGAAGAAGTCGCTCAGGCGAATGAGCTTGGGCTTGATGTGATCATCACTGACCACCATCTTCAAAGCGAGGAGCTACCTGAAGCGCTAGCGGTAATCAACCCCCATCGAGTCGACGCTGAGTACCCAAATGAAGGCCTGGCTGGCGTAGGAGTCGCTTACAAACTTGCACAAGCGATTTTCAGCGAAAAAGGACTCCCATCCAAGGACGTGAATGCACTTCTCGATCTGGTCGCAATCGGGACCATTGCAGATATGGTTCCATTGACGGGCGAGAATCGCTCACTTGTTAAATTGGGATTGAATGTCATTAACTCATCACCACGAATAGGGATAAGAGCACTGATTAATGTTTCGGGCTACCAGGAAGGGGGCATCGATTCAACAGCCATCGGCTTTGGGTTAGGACCCAGGTTAAATGCTGCCGGAAGAGTTCAATCAGCTCTCCCTGCCTATAAACTACTTATCGAAGAAGACCCACAGAGAGCGAATGATCTTGCCAAGGATCTCGATCAGTTAAATCAGAAGCGAAAAGAGCTTACAAAAGATGTTGTCGTTCGGGCGATCGAAACATTTAAGAACGAAGCCATTGAACCAATTTTGATGGTTGCAGCCCCGGATTTTCATGAAGGAGTTGTTGGCCTTGCGGCGTCAAGAATCTGCGATGAATACTATCGGCCAGCCATCGTCGGCAAAATAGGAGAGAGTCACACGCGTGCGTCGGCAAGAAGCATCCCTGGTTTTCACATAACAGCTGCATTAGAGAAGTGCTCAGATCTTCTTGAACGCTTTGGGGGACATGCAGCAGCTGCGGGTTTCAGTGTTCGCAATGAACATCTCCAGGCTCTTCAGGATCGCATGCTAGCCATTGCCGGGGAGGGGCTCGACCAAGATGAATTAATGCCCTCATTAGCAATTGATTCCGAGGCTGAGTTTAGCGAATTAGGGGATAGAGCAATGCAATTTATTGACCGATTACAACCCTGTGGGCAAGGAAATACTTGGCCAATATTCTGTACTGAGCAGGTGCAGGTTATGGACAGTCGAGCAGTCGGTTCAGATCAATCGCATCTGAAGATGACTTTGCGGAAATCATCAATAACCTTCGATGCAATCGCATTTCGAATGGGGGGGCTCAGTGAACGACTTCCGGAATTTATTAATATTGCCTATCGATTAGAGAGAAACGCCTTTCTAGGCTATGAGACTCTACAACTGAATGTTGTTGATATAAAATATCCCGATGGGAATGATTACGCTTAGGGAAAAGCAGGTCAATCAATAAAGCGGTATTTGATTAAAGCCCACACAGCCTCGAAAGCATCTCCAATACCGATTTTCTTGCCTTCTTCATACTCGCGCGGGTTAAAGGTTATCGGAACTTCGAAAATGCGAATCCTCCGCTTGAGCAACTTCGCGGTAATTTCAGGTTCAATATTAAAGCGTTTCGAACGGAGCGGAATATCCTTGATGATTTCACTCCTAAAGAGTTTATAACCTGTCTCCATATCGGAGAGGATGCTATTAAAGAGAACGTTTGTCATAAAGGTAAGCATTTTGTTTGCAACCATGTGCCAGAACATCGTCACCCGGCGAGGTGCACCGAGAAATCTGGACCCGTAGACGACATCTGCAACTCCATCGCGAATGGGCTGCAGCAGAGTGAGGTAATCCTTGGGGTTATATTCTAAATCCGCATCTTGAATGAGGATCAGGTCGCCAGTAGCCGCCTGGAAGCCGGTTTGAACTGCGGCCCCTTTACCCTGATTCTTTTCATGAAGAATTAGCCGTACGGATCCTAGGGTGGACGCCAGATCCTGCAAGAGTTTTCGCGTTCCATCTGTTGAGCCATCATCGACAATGATGATTTCGTCAGCAAGTTCGACAGATATCACTCTCTCGAGAAGCAGCTCGATGGTATCGTATTCGTTATAAACTGGAATGACAACGCTTAGTTTCATGAGCATTATTCTACCTCCTGCATAGTGTGGGCACAACATACTATTTGCTCATAGGGGCATGGGTATATATAATCGGGATACTCTTATTGAATATAGATTAATAGCATTTTTCTCAGCAACGGAGATTTATTATGTCTTTACCAAGAAGCCCTGTTAGGTCTGCGGCGGTTGATGATAGGCCGACAACCTCAAATCTGCGATTTGTCCCTCCACCGGTGAGCCGAATATCCGACACCGGACTTTCTCAACTATGGCTTCAAGATTTGGCGTTGAAGATTCTGTACTTCAGGGGGTATATGACCGGCTTCAAAGTAAGCGAAGCGATGTCACTCCCATTTGCAGGATTGACGGATCAGATTCTCGAGGTGTTAAAGCGCGAGAAATTCGTTGAAGTTAAAACTCAGGTGGGTTTCGGCGAGGGATCTTATCAATATGCAATTACAGGCGCAGGGATTGCGCGAGCGAGAGAAGCGCTTGAGCGCAGCCAATATGCTGGGCCTGCGCCAGTGCCGCTTGCGGTTTATAACGATTCGATTCTTAGACAGAGCAGGGGAAGACCCAAAGTCGATGCACATTCGATGCGATCTGCCCTCACTGAACTCATACTCTCGGATAAGACGTTCAACCAGATCGGACCGGCTGTTAACTCAGGTACCTCGATCTTTCTCTACGGGCCACCCGGGAACGGCAAAACATCGATTGCGAAAGCGATCGGAAGCATTCTTCTTGAAGAGGATATGTATATTCCGTTTGCCATCGATATCGACGGCCAGGTTGTGAAATTGTATGATTCGGTTAATCATGAGCTTTCTCCAGAAGAGGAGCACTCTTCTGAAGGAACCGGATCTTTAAAAACCGGATCAAAGAGAGATCCTCGTTGGGTACGGATCCGTCGACCTTTTATTGTCACAGGAGGCGAATTGACAATGGAGGGATTAGACCTGGTTTTCGATGATGTAAATAAGTTCTATGAAGGCCCTTTTCAAGTAAAAGCAAACGGTGGAGTTTTCCTAATCGACGATTTCGGCAGGCAGCAGGTTCGTCCACGGGATTTACTTAACAGGTGGATTGTGCCTCTTGAAAACCGAATTGACTACCTCACGCTTCACACAGGAAGAAAAGTAGAAATACCGTTCGATGTACTGGTTGTATTTTCAACAAACCTTCCACCAAAAGACCTGGTAGATGAAGCCTTTTTACGGCGCTTGCGGCATAAGATCGAAGTTGGAGATCCGTCCTACGAATCTTATCGCGGCATCTTCAAAACGGTTGCCAGCGCAAAGGGTGTCGAATATTCCGAAAGTGGCCTCGCATATCTTTTGCAGGAGTGGTACATAAAGCGGAACCGAAAATTGCGAGCATCCCATCCACGGGATATATGCGATCAAATCCTGGATATTTCTCGCTACCTTAGTATCGACCCAAAAATGTCAAAAGATCTGCTCAATCGCGCGGCTGAAGCATATTTCGTAGAGCTGTAATATGCCGGAATCGCGCAATTGGGATTCCTCAGCCCCGCTGGTGATTGCTCATCGCGGGGCATCTATGTATGCACCCGAAAATACATTTGCTGCATTCGAACTTGCCATAGAGATGGGAGCGGATGCAATTGAGCTGGATACAAGGTTATCCGCGGATGGTACCCCTGTTGTAATTCACGACCGGACTCTTGGGCGTACAACAGATGGAAGCGGGAGTATTTCCTCAAAGAAGATTGAGGAAATTAAACTGCTTGATGCCGGTTCATTTTTTGGCATGAGGTTTGCCGAAGAGAGGATCCCGACCCTCGAAGAAGTATTCTCTATGGTTGGGCATAAGATCATGATCAATGTTGAATTGAATAATTATGCATCTCCCTTCGACCGATTGCCAGAAATCATTGTTGATTTAGTTAGGAAGGAAGGTCTATCAGATCGAGTGCTATTATCGTCTTTCAATCCCATTGCTTTGAGACGGGCACAGAGAGCTGGTCCAGAGATCCGCCGTGCTGCCTTATTCGGCCGAGGACCCAAATGCGTGCGCTTTATATTCGAAGCTTTTACTACTTATTCATCGGTGCACCCAGAGGTATCATTAGTAAATCAGGGAACAGTTAATAAGCATCACGACGCCGGGCAAAAAGTGAACGTGTGGACCGTCAACGATGAGACCGAGATGATGAAATTACTTTCTATGGGTGTTGACGGGCTGATTACAGACGCACCGGACATAGCGAAGAAAGTTATCGAACTTAGAACACGAGAGACTACAAAGAATGTCCGCTGAATCGTGGTCGATTGATGAGTTGATCTGTGTTTGTATTGCACGGCAGGTCGAAGACGGCGATATTCTGACACAGGGGATCGCTACGCCGCTTGTAGCTGCCGGGTACTTGCTCGCATGGCACGCTTACGCAGCGGGTGTATATTTTGCATCAGCAATAGGGCAAACGATATGTCGATCGGGGGCGCCGCTTGGATTAGCTCATGTGGAAGCTTTATGGCTTGATCATGCCATGGTGTCAGTCGGTTTCGTTCAGGCAGCAGCAGATCTCCTGCCGCGTATAAAGCCAAAAGAATTTTTCCGGCCGGGACAGGTCGATCAAGCTGGCAATTTCAATAACATCGCTTTTGGGAAGGATTTTATGCATCCGCGGATGAGGATGCCTGGAACGGGTGGAATACCTGACGTGACCGTATATATGGATGACATTTACTTATATGTACCGCGGCACTCAAGGGTTACTTTTGTAAAAGAATTGGACTTTCTTTCTGGCCTTGGGCATCACTCCACCCGTCGTCGTGGCACTGGACCAAAGTATTTAGTCACGAATTTGGGTGAGTTCGACTTCAATAAAGGCAAGATGCGATTGCTTTCGGTGCATCCAGGGATTTCCGTCGAAAGAGTGAAAGCGAAAACGGGCTTTGAAATTCAAATAGATGAGGTGAAAACAACAGAACCTCCAACGCTCGATGATTTGAGATTGCTCCGGGAAACAATAGACCCGCTGGGCATCAGGAAGCTTGAGTTCATGTCAGGCCATGCTAGAAGAGCAGCGTTAAGAAAGATTCTGGAAACCGAGACACCCTAAGCACAATACAAAGGTTCAAACGCATCTATAAAAGGTATACTGGTTTTATGAGTAAATTACGATGGGGACTAATAATAATTCTCCTTGTTATGCCTTTCAATCTGGGGAATTCTCGAAGTAACTCACCTGATTTGGACCTTGCAAGCGACCTGCTTGCTTCTATGACACCAAATGAGCGGGTGGGTCAGCTTTTTATCGTCACTTTCCCTGGCGCAGAGATTTCAACAAATGATCAGATTATTGATCTAATAAATAATTATTATGTTTCCGGGGTTCTCTTAAAACGCGGAAACGATAATTATGC
>JBARSI010000249.1:0-3059 GCA_049644665.1 Anaerolineales bacterium | reverse complement strand
GCGCGAGAGCAGCTTCAATAGTGTGCTCTTTCCGGCGCCATTCCGGCCAATAATACCGAGCACTTGTCCTCGCTCCACATTGAAATTAATGTGTCGCAACGCCCAGATTGTGTTTGTTGATGGCGGGGGTTCACGGCGGCTCAACCGGCGCACGCTGCTCGCCAGGGCATCTCGCAACGTTCGATACCCACTCGGCAAACCGCCGATTCGATACCGCTTCCCTAGATCCTCAACTCTAATTGCATCCTTCATCAGTCGTTACACCACATCGGCGAATGTTCGCTCCATCCGTTTGAAGTAGAGCATCCCGCTAATGAGAAGAATAATCGCCACCAAGATCGAAAGGATTATCAATCCCGAAGGCGGTTCCCCCACACCCAGGATCGCCCATCGAAAACCTTGAACCACACCAGCCATGGGGTTAAGCCCATAGGCGATCCTCGCCCAGCCGTCCGGGATCAGCGTCGCCGAATAAACGACCGGCGAAGCATACATCCACGCCTGGAGAAGAAAAGGCGTCACATAACCCACATCGCGGTATTGCACGTTCAACGCTGAAAGCCATAGCCCTACACCCAGAGCAGTCACCAATGTTAGAAGAAGAAACAAGGGCAGCGTCCAAATTGCTTGCATAGGACGGACACCGTAATAGATCATCATTCCTACAAGTACAAGAAAAGCCAGTGCAAAATCTACGACGCCGGCCAGGACAGATGCCAAGGGAATCGCGATGCGCGGGAAGTAGACTTTCGTGATCAGGCTGCTGCCGGTGACTAGGCTGTTCCCCGCTTTAGCAACACCGTCCTGGAAAAGCACCCATGGGAGCAGACCGGAGAAATAGAAAACAGGGGGTGGGGCACCATCTGTATCCAATTTCGCCAGGCCGGAGAAAATCACCGTGAAAATGACCATGCTCAGGAAGGGCTTTAAGATCGCCCAGGCTGCACCAAGCAAGGTTTGTTTATATCGAACCTTGATATCGCGCCAGACGAGAAAGTAGATGAGTTCACGGTAAAGCCAGAGTTCACGGAGATTGATCCACGCCCACCCACGCGAGGGTCTGATTACTGTTAATTGCTCTGCCTTTTGGTTTTCAAGTGACTCTGTCGTTTGATTCACAACTTTCCCTTAACGTTAGGCTTGCTCTCGCGCTTTACGGTACCAATCAACGGTACGTTTCAACCCTTCCTCAAGCTTGACTTGCGCTTGAAAGCCAAATCGCTCCTTTGCTCTGGAGGTATCTAACCCCCGGCGAGGCTGCCCATTGGGGCGACTGGTATCCCAAACCAGCCGTCCTTCAAACCCTGTAAACGCCACGATCTTGGCCGCCAGGTCCTTGATGCTGATCTCTTCACCCGACCCAAGGTTGACGGGATCGCTAGAGTTATAGCGCTCGGCTGCGAGCAGGATTCCTTCTGCCGCGTCCGCGGCGAAAAGGAATTCACGCGTGGGCAACCCATCTCCCCACACGACAATTTCATCATCGCCTCGTTCCTGCGCCTCGAGGCATTTACGGATCAATGCGGGAATGACATGCGAGGTCTCTAAATTGAAATTATCCCTGGGACCGTAAAGATTTACCGGGATCAAAAAAAGCGAATTGTAGTTATATTGCTGGCGGTAGGATTGCGATTGAACTAAAAGCATCTTCTTTGCCAGACCGTATGGCGCGTTGGTCTCCTCAGGGTATCCATCCCAGAGAGTATCCTCCCGGAACGGCACCTGCGTAAATTTCGGGTAGGCACACACGGTCCCGATGGCGACAAATTTTGAGACGCCAGCTTTCCAAGCCTCATGCATCAACTGGACACCCATCATGAGATTATCGTAGAAGAATTCCGCTGGGCGTGCCTGGTTTGCTCCAATACCCCCTACGTTTGCGGCTAAATGCAGAATCAAATCTGGATTCGCATCGGCGAGCAATCGTTTCACTGCTTCCGGATCGACGATGTTGTATTCCTCGATCTTGGGCACGAATACCTGGGTAGCACCCCGCGCGGCGAGCTTTTCAAGTACGTAGGACCCGAGAAATCCATCGCCACCTGTTACGCATACCTTCCGGTCCTTCCAAAATTCTAAGTTCGAAGATTTTGACGCCATCTTTACCTCTTCTTAGATTTCTACGCTCACCCGTACAAATGGTCACTCAATGGAACCGGTCCTCTATCAGGCACATCGTTACACTTCCTGCGTTATATGATTACCTGGATGTGGTATGCCAATTTTCGCCAGCCTGTTTATCGATAATATTGATCTCTCGACCTTCAACCATAATTATGGGCACATTGTCCAATGATTCAGTGTCCACGACCCGGATGCCAAGTTCCAGGCAGGTCAAACGGCATATGTCTGCGATATCTCCGTCGTCTACAATTCGCACGGTGGAGATCTTTTCGCGTTTAGCTGTCGATAATATTCGCCGTGCTTCTTCTCGTACTTGGCGATAGAGTTTCATTGAATTCTCGATATACGCCATCGTCAGTTGAGCACGTAGCGCTAATCCTTCCGGCGTGATGATATAGCGAAGTTTCTTTCGCTCCGCACGCTTGACTTTCACATACCCTTTGGCGGTTAATCGTTTAAGATGCCAATTAACGGTTCCTACGGCTACGCCAAGTTTAGTCGCCAGCCCCGCCTGAGTGATATCAGGATCGCGTTCAATCTCTGTAAGCAACCCCAGTTCACGGTCCGATTGCTCCGCTTGTACCATGGTTCTCCTTCTAAAATTCAGTTGCTGAATTATAACCCTATGCTATACACAGTCAAGTGTGACTAAATAGCAAAAGAGGGGGCAATAAAGATATTCCTGACCCCATATAATTCAAATCCACCTGGTCGAAAATATAATCGGTTTAGGATTCCGTGTCTAAACCACACTCTTCAACATCAAATAGCCACCGAGAACCATTTGCAGCATTATCATGCAATTCTTGAATAACCTTTACACAGGAATCCATATAAGAATCCCGTGCATTCTCCGGCATGGAATCCCACCAGACCTCATCAACGTAGATATATCGATAACCTGCGTCCGTGACCTGGTGAACATCGGGGAAAGC
>JBARSI010000248.1:0-2025 GCA_049644665.1 Anaerolineales bacterium | reverse complement strand
ATTTACTCATTCACATTACTCCAAACTAACGCATGGTTAACGCCATGACGGCTTTTTGCGCATGCAGACGATTCTCAGCCTCGTCGAACACGACGCTATGTGGTCCGTCGATAACGCCATCCGTGACTTCGATATTACGATCGGCAGGGAGAGGGTGCATATAAATTGAATCGGTTTTAGCCAACCCCATTTTCTTCTCATCCGCGATCCAGTCTTTATATTTATCCTGGATTTCCTTCCCTTTCTCGGGATCTGTCGTCGTCAGTAAAGGTCCCCAAGACTTAGCATAGACAATGTCAGCATCCTTTACCGCCTCATTCATATCATCGACGATTTCAAACCCTGTGCCAAATTTCTTCGCCTGCGCCTTCGCTTGGTCCATAATCTCCGGCATCAATTTGAATTCCGGAGGATGGGCTAAAACAACATCGAGACCAAAGCGGGGCATCTGCAAGATGAGTGATTGCGGCACTGACATGGGTTTCAAGTAAGACGATGCATACGCCCAGGAGACGACCATTTTCTTTCGCCGCAGATCCCTGCCTTTTTTCTCAATGATCGTCATGAGATCGGCCAGTATCTGGAATGGATGGTAGAACTCGCATTGCATGTTGAGGATTGGCTCTCGCGAAGCTTCTGCCACAAGGTTCAGATACCGATTTCCGATACCCCAATCGACGTGCCGGATGGCGATGCCATCGAAATAACGGCCAAATATCTCACCCATTTCCTTCTCGGTGTCTCCGTGAGATATCTGGGTTGTCCGTGATTCGATAAAAGCGGCATGCCCTCCCAATTGAGCCATCCCGGCTTCAAACGAACCGCGTGTGCGAGTGCTTGAGAAGAAAAACAACATCGCCAGGACTTTATCTCGTAAGTAAGGATGTGCTTCACCAAGCGCGCGCTTGCGCTTGAGATCAAAAGCTACATCCAGGACGGTTTCGACCTCCTCGCGTGAAAAATCGAGATCGCCAATGAGGTCCCTTCCACGTAGATCTGTTTGCATGGGTACTTCATCTCCTATCTTATAGTTATGGGTCTATATTTTCCTTTAGATCAGATGGACGGAGAGATCAGTGTATCAGCCAGTCTGCGGACTTGAAGGTTGTCAGAGCTCACCTCTCAAACCGCCATCTTCACCACCTATTCGACTTAATTCTTTCAGACCTCTTGCTCTCGTTAAGCGGTACGCTCACTCCATTGCGCCGAGGACCGAAGCCAGCAGCCCCATGCGCATGACCACACCATTGAAGGCCTCCAGCCAATAGCGAGACCAACGTGTGCCATCAACATCAGGAGGAATCTCATCCATCCGTGGCAGTGAATGCAATAGAATTGCATCTGACTTGGCTTTGCTGGACAGCAATTCACGAGTAATTTTGTAATTCGCGGGGGTCAAGCTGACATCCCCATCCCGTTCGTCTCGGGATTTTGTGTAGTCCGGCTGGACGACCGGCTCAACCAGGATTACATCTGCTTCACTGATCGCTTGCTCTACATGCTCTGCCTCGGTGAAATCGAGATTGAGTTGTTTAAGCTCTTCCTTAAATTCGTCCGTGAGAGACATGTCAGGGGGAGACACGAAGGTGATCGGACAATCAAATTGGGTCAGACCATAGGCTAATGAATGCATCGTGCGCATGCGCATATCGCCAACAGCCAGCCAGCGGAGTCCATCAAGACGGCCCTTCTCTTGATGAACGGTGTAAAGGTCGGTGAGGATCTGAGTCGGGTGTTCCCCCCAGCCGTCACCGCCATTGATTATCGGAATGGATGCCCATTTCGCGGCTTCGTGGGGCGCACCCTGCGCGAAATGCCTCATCACGATAACATCGCCGTAGAACTCCAGCATTTTCACAGTGTCCTTGATGGACTCTTGATAAAAATCCCCAGCACGGGTCATCTTTGCATCGGCAAAACCCGTCACCTGTCCGCCCAGGCGGATCATCGCTGCTTCATGAGCTAGGCGGGTTCGGGTGCTGGGTTGATAGAACGCGGTAACAAGCGTTTTTTCGGATAACAAAT
>JBARSI010000247.1:0-3176 GCA_049644665.1 Anaerolineales bacterium | reverse complement strand
CGTCTAGGATGAGCAATTCGGGATCGTTGAGCAATGCCGCCGCAAGTCCCAGGCGCTGTTTCATGCCTGTGGAGAAACCACCGACCCGCTGCTGGGCGCGCTCACTCAGGCCAACGGATTCGATCAGTTCGGTGATGCGACCCGGTTGATAGGTACCGGCGGTGCGATCCAACACGACCAGGTTATCCCAGGCGCTCATGAAGGGGTAGAAATCTGCGCCCTCGACCAGCGCTCCGACACGTTTTCGGGATTCCAAAGAGCCCGTCGATTTGCCGAAGAGGAAGGCTTCGCCGGTGGTGGGACGGATGAGGTCCATCAACATGCGGATAGTGGTGCTCTTCCCGGCGCCGTTGGGTCCCAGGAAGCCGAAGACCTGCCTGGCTTGCACCTCTAAGTCGAGGTCGATGACGGCTTTGACGGTTTTCTTCCCTTTGCCGAAGGTTTTGGAGAGACTGCGGATTTCAATGGCTGGTGTTGTCACTTGCACCCCGATTTTTACTTACAAAGAAATCAGATGGAGGAGAAGTTGAATAGCGTTCCTGGAGTTCTTTATCCATACACAAGGCATAAAGTAGCATAGAGGAGAGTGGAATGAAAGCCAATGGGACGGGCGTCCTTATGCCAATGAAGAGGGACGATCAACGCTGGTTGGCCGGTGAATTTAAACAGGACGGTGACCTCAGACCTATCTTGTATAGGGTGGATCTCGAGGAAGAAGGTTTGGAAAACAACCCTCTCTTTTTGCTCTCTTTCTCAGTTAATCAATCAGCGATAAACACGGTCCAGCGCATCTGGTTTACCTTGCGCAAGATTTCATCATAAGTGACCAGCGTCCTGATCAATTGCAGATCAACTCCAACAGCAGCATGTGTTCATCGCTGTAGACCTCCCGTGTGCAAGCAGGGATAAAAGTTCCAACAAGATCGGTGAAGGAGGATTCGTGTCGTCCGGTCGGATCGTGCTCAATCATATGTGTAGCATCCCCTGGACTCACCAAGAAGTGTGTCACCTCGAGCCCCTGCAAACGCATTGCTATCTGCTCAAGATCGGGGTTGTCGGAGACCAGTAAAGGCCAACGAGCTTGATCTGCATCGGGGATGCAGCGCGATTCGCAGTAGTATGTCTGCCCGTCCCAGAGCATAAGTACACGGGCTTCATCAGGTAAATTCTCTCGGACGTATTCATGTGCACGAAAATCGAAGACGGTCCGTTCGAGGAAATTCCGCCGGGTGTCGATACCGAACAAGACGGCCGGTGCCCTCACATAGAGAAGGATTCCCAACACAGTTATGATGCTGATCAACATCGGGAGCAACGGCAGGATTCCAAGAGTCGTGGAGATACGAGGTCGAGCTTTAGCCATCTCTACGAAGTCACCAAGGATAAAAGCTGAAAGGATGCTGAGTGAGGGGAAGATGGGGAGCAGAAAGCGAATCTGGATCGAGGTCGCAAGCCAGAAAACTGTAAGGATAGCAGTGGAGAAAGCGAGCAAGTCCAGCGCAATTGATTTCCTTCGCCGGAAATAAAAAATGGCGAGGGGAAAGAAGATGCTCAAGCCTTCGCCTCCTAACGTGCGATATGCCTGAGTGTTGGCGTATACGTTCCAGGGGAGGAGGAGGTATTCAAGGGTGTTCTCAGGTCGTCCGATGCTGCCCAGATGGGCGACGAGCAGGTCCAGCCTATCGGGCGGCCATTCCGGACCTCCGATTCCAAAAGGGAAGACCGGGTTGCCGGTTAAGAACAGATTTTTCAGATACCAGGGAGCAGCGATGAGCGAGGCGGTAAGGATAAAGCGCGCAATATTAGAAAGGGTTGGGGTTCGTTTTTGCCGGTGGACATGCAGAAAGATCCAGCACGTTAGCGTCGCAAACCCGCCGAGGGCAAGATATTTAGTGCCCATCGCGAGGCCGATGAGCACTCCCGCCAGTGTAAGCCAGCCGCGGATGTCTGTATTTTGACTCCAGCGCGCGAGGGCGTACACAGCGAGGAAGGTATACAACGCCCAGGCTAGGTCGATATATGCAAATCCAGCGATAATGGGCAAGTTGGGGACGCCTACAAATATCCAGAAGGAGAGCCGAGCGGTACGCCGATTGGTGAACCTGCGTGCGTACGCATAAACCGCAAGGCTTAACCAAAGTCCGCAGGTGGCGTGGATAAGGCGGGCGAAGCTGTCGCTTCCGAAAGCCAGCCCTGGAAGGAAGAGCATCTCCGTGAGGAGTGGTCCGTTCGCCTGCCAGATCTCTGGCAGGAAGAGCAGGCGGCCTGCCTCAAGGAAGAGCCGTGGAGCTTCGAGATGGTACATCAACGCGTCGTAGGACCAGGGCGGCGTTAGCGCATGCAGGATGGTGAGGGCAAGCAAGGCGAGACCCATAAGTACGCCGATACGAAGGTGGAGGGAGGACTTTCTCCACCCGGAAAGATGTTCGCTGATCGCGAGGAGGCCATCGACCCACAGCCTCCACCATGATCGAACCGAAAGCACACCGATGACCAGGATTGTCGCTGCAATGGCGATGGGTTTAAGTAAACCGATCGTACCCAAGGCGAAGAAGGTCAGGCTGAAGAGGCCGAGACCGATGGGTAGTCCAAGGACGAGCTGGTCTAACAGGTCGAGATCCGGCAATGGAAAACGGCGCAGTAACTCGATCCCGAGTCCAGTGGCGATTGAGATGAATAGGATAAGCAAACTGAGAGTCGAGATGACGTCGAGCAGAACAGCGGGTCCGAGGGCATCTAATGGACGTGCAGGGAGGAATACGCGAACCAGCGCCAGCGTGATGGTGAGCAGGGCCATGATTCCAACAGCCCACGCTGGTAAGTTATTTCGCCTCAGGATGCCCATAGGTGGTCTCACCTGGATTGCACCTCGATGGTGTGGAATGTGTAATCATGCCTCAGATTGGCTGAAATCTCAAATGCCGCGCTTAGCGACACCCCAACACATTTAGATATTTTGAATCATGAGTGGATTGAACCCGCCGGGAGGCGGGTTCTAATAGCAGATTGTGGAAAGGAGAAACCGATCTCAGGTCAGAGATGAAGTGTAGGAGTTTCTCTGACTCTATGGTTCAGAGGGAAAGCCTGCGGGTATTAGAGTCCATGATTTGTTGAATTCAAACTGTCCAGAGAAGTCTGTGCCACTGTCATTATCGGAAACTCCGTTTTCAGCGATG
>JBARSI010000246.1:0-49432 GCA_049644665.1 Anaerolineales bacterium | reverse complement strand
CCTGGGCCGACAACGCTTCAATTTTCTATCATTGTCATTAATTATGGCAGTATCCCACCTGCGCATCTAACGGCTGTCATCGACCGTCTCCCACCAGGTATGAGTTATAACAGCGGTTGTGTGCCTGCGTGTGGGGCAAATCCCGGCGATACCACGATCACGTGGAATGTGGATGAATGGATCCCCCAAAGTGGATTCAGCCGTTTCCGATTCATTGCGAACGCGGATGGAATTGCTGGAGAGGTTTTCCTAAACGAGGTTGAGACACAGGGCGGTAATTTTGAAACATCTGTAAATGTGAAACGGGTTTACGTCTATACCCCGACACCCACGAGTACTCCCGTCACCATACCTGTAGCAAATGACGATCCCAATGGCGCCCCGGCGGTAATGTATACCACTGACGAGGACAACCCACTATCCATCAGTGCGCCAGGTTTGCTGGCCAACGATACGGATTCGCCTTGGGACACGCTATCCGCTTTCCCGCTCGGAGCTCCCTCCAATGGGACAGCGGTTATTAACGCAGACGGATCCTTTACTTACACCCCCTTTGTGAACTTCTTCGGCGCAGATACGTTCACGTATAGAGCGTGTGATGGTGGCGGCTCGTGCGATAGCGCAACGGTCTATATCATGATCAATTCGGTGGAAGATATTCCGGTTGCTCTCGATGACTCCTATTCAGTAGATGAGGATAATGTTCTAAATGTGCCTGCCGGCATAGGCGTCTTGGCCAATGATACAGACGGTGATGGTGACCTGCTCATAGCTGCTTTCCCCAGCGTTCCTTCAGACGGCAGCTTGACATTAAACGCCGACGGTTCCTTCACTTATTCGCCAGACGCAGATTATTTTGGCTCAGATCAATTCACCTATGAGGCCTGCGACCCGCTGCCACTACCGAATGGAGATTGCGACTCGGCGACTGTCACTATCACTATCAACAGCATCAACGACCCGCCTATTGCAGTGGACGATCCCGATCCACTACCGGCTCCAGCGATCGTGACTGACGAGGATGTCCCCCTAACAATTGATGTGCTGGCTAACGATTACGAGGACCCGGTCGAGGGGGATCCAATAACGGTGTTTTCCGTGACCAACGGGAGCAATGGTAATGTCGCGAACAATGTCACGAACGTTACCTATACTCCCAATGCGAATTGGTTCGGTTCTGATACTTTTACCTATACCATCACGGATGGTAACGGCGGCTTTGATACGGCAACCGTGAGCTTGACAGTGAATTCAATCAACGACCCACCCGTGGCTGTGGATGACCCATTCCCAGCCGCACCGCCGATCATCACAGGCGAGAACACGCCCATCACGATTGATGTGCTTGTGAACGATAGTGACCCCATTGAGGGGGATCCGGTCGGCATCAATTCGATAGGAATACCCACCGCACCATTACTTGGGACGATAGCGATCGATAATGGCGGGACACCGGTGGATCTCACCGACGATCAGGTCATATACACCCCGAACCTCAATTTCCATGACCCGGTGAATCCTGACACCTTCAGCTATGAGATCATTGACATTCCTGGAGGGGATCCCGACATAGCAACTGTCACTGTTTTTGTGAACGACGTTCCGACTGCCGTGGATGATGCTTACAGCATCGATGAAGATAACACCCTCGTTGTGCCTGGTCTACCCGGTCTTGAAGTGCTCGACAACGATAGTGATCCCAACATCAGCCCTCCACCCGATGTACTGCAAGCAGTCCTTACTAGCCCAGCATCGAATGGGACGGTAACCGTCTTCAATCCGGATGGATCCTTCACCTACCAGCCCAATCTGAACTTCAACGGCGTGGACTCGTTCACCTATGACGCCTGCGATGATCTGCTTGTGGGTTTGTGTGACAGCGCAACCGTGACGATCACGGTTAATTCCATCAATGACGTCCCCGTTGCTGTAAACGACACGCCGAGCACGAACGTAAATACTCCGGTCAGAATAGATGTCAAGGCTAACGATAGCGATGTGGATGGCGATTCCCTTGCACTCGCTTCGTTCACACAACCTGCGAATGGAACTGTAATAAGGTTTGAAAACGGCACAGCCGGGGATCTAACCGATGACTCCCTTGATTATCAGCCTGACTTAGATTATTTCTCAACTCCGGGCAACCCTGACACATTTAATTATACGATTGATGATGGCAATGGTGGTACTGCGACAGCGACTGTGTTCGTTACCGTGAGCGGTGCCCCGACGGCGAATGATGACCCAGACCCTGGGCCACCAACTACGGGTCCTTACACGGTGGATGAAGACGATGTACTCAATGTCTCTTTGCCGGGTGTGTTGAATAACGACACCGATCCCAATGGAGATGCCCTGGCGGCTGTCTTGGATACCGGTGTTTCTGACGGGACTCTATTCCTCAGCATGTTCGGAGGTTTTAACTACACACCGGATCCCAATTTCGAGGGAACGGACTCATTTACGTATCGAGCTGTTGATCCTGGTGGTTTGTTCGATACAGCCACGGTGACCATTACAGTGAGCGCCGTAGAAGATGACCCGGTCGCAGTGAACGATAGCGCGACGACACCTGAGGATACGCCCATCTCCATCACTGTTCTGGTGAACGATAGCGACCCGGATGGCGACCCGCTATCGATAAGCACTATCCAGGATCCAACCGACCAGGGTGGGGCAGTTGTCGTCAATGACAATGGAACACCGGGTGACACTACGGATGATTACCTCGATTACACACCTGCGCTTGATTATTTCTCACCGCCAGGTGTTTCGGATACATTTACATACACCATTGCTGATGGGACGGGTCGTTTTGACACGGCTACTGTAAGTGTAACGGTCACCTCGCTGAACGACCCACCTGTGGCTAGGGATGACGTCTATTGGACCGGGATGCGCGCCTTCCAAGAGCTAAGCCGGTTGACCGTAGGACCGGGGAGCGGGGTCCTCGCCAATGATATGGAGCCTGATGGGCAAGCCTTGACGGTCACGAACATGACCACGCCTCCGCATCAAACCACTTGGGTGATCTATCCGTGGGAATGGTTCCCGGATGGCTCGTTCAATTACGCTCCGCTTTTCAACTATCATGACCTGGATACGTTCACCTATACGGTTTGTGATGACACATCTCCGACGCCGCTTTGCTCCACTGGAACGGTGCGCATCGCCGTCAATGATCCGCCTTCTGCAGTTGATGATATTGGAATCTACAATGTCGATGAAGATCAAACCTTAAACGTCAGCGCTCCTGGCGTGCTAGCCAACGACTCTGATCCCAACGCTGCACCGCCAGCTGATCCCCCATTGGATGTTATTAGCGCCTCCGTCGTCTCCGGACCGTCGAACGGTAGCCTTTCGCTCAATCCTGACGGCTCGTTCACCTACGATCCCGATCCAAATTTCTTCTCGAACGACAGCTTCACGTATGAGGCCTGCGATCAAGGCGTGCCGCCGATCCAGAGCCCGTTATGCAACTCGGCTGTGGTCGAAATCACCGTCAACCCTATTAATGATATCCCGGTCGCAGTCGACGATAGTGAACATGCAGACTTCAATACTACGATTACGATCGACGTGCTTGCGAATGACTACGATGTCGATGGCGATACGCTCACCGTGAACTTACCTCCGCTCGGCACTCCCACTGCGACGGCCTTCGGATCGGTTGTGAATAATGGCGGAAATGTAACCTATACGCCTAATCCAGGATACTTCTCCACTCCAGGAAATCCGGATTCCTTCACGTACACGATCGACGACGGTAACGGCGGCACAGCGACGGCTACAGTTCAGGTAGATGTCAACGGACCACCAACGGCGGTGAACGACGCTTATTCAACAAATGAAGACGTGATCTTAATCGTGCCAGGTCTTCCGGGTGGTGGCGTGCTCTTCAACGACAGCGACCCGAACAACGACCCTCTGAACGCTGTCAAGCTGAGCGACCCATCGTATGGTACGCTCACGCTCAACGCAGATGGCTCCTTTACCTATGATCCAAACCCTGACTACTATTCAACGCCAGGGAATCCCGATTTCTTCACCTATGAAGCTTGCGACCCCGATGGTGAGTGCGATTCGGCAACAGTGACGATCAACGTCATTGCTCAACCGGATCCCCCGATCGCGACCGATGACAACTACAGCGTGGATGAAGACGATGTTCTTAATGTTCCATCGCCGGGTGTCTTTGATGTCTTGGACAATGACTATGATGGTGACGGCGATCCACTTAGCGCCAATAAGCTTAGCGATCCAACAAACGGTATCTTGAATACCTTCAACGCCGACGGATCATTTACCTACACACCGTTCGCGGATTTCAACGGTCCGGACCAATTCCAGTACGAAGCTTGTGATCCCACCCCACTATGTGATACTGCCACCGTCTACATCACCGTAAACTCGGTGAATGACCCGCCTGATGCCGTAGATGATGCAGCAATTACAGATGAAGACGTCGATGTGGATATCGATGTCCTGGCAAATGATAGCGATCCAGTGGAGGGTGATCCGCTTTTAGTGTCAGCGGTTACCCAGGGGACAAACGGCTCGGTAACGAATAATGGCAGCGATGTCACCTACTCACCGAATCTGAATTACTTCGGAAGTGACAGTTTCACCTACACTGTGACAGATGGCAACGGTGGTTTTGACACCGCAAATGTTACTGTCACGATCAATTCGGTCAATGACCTACCTGTGGCGAATGATGATAGTTTATCTAGGAGCCAATTCGGTGGACCGATGAGTATAGATGTGCTGCTGAACGATAGCGATGTAGAAGGTAACCCTTTACAAATTCTTTCTTGGGATAATCCTTCCACTCAGGGCGGATCTGTGACGCTCAATGGAAACATGTTGGATTATGATCCCGGTGCTTTCAGCCACCCCACGGTGCCGGATACATTCTCGTATCTCATTGATGATACCAATGGCGGTCAAGATAGCGCCACAGTCTCAGTTCTGGTTAATGATGCGCCAACAGTTGATGATGACGTGTATAGCACAGATGAAGATATTGTCCTTATCGTTTCCGCTCCTGGTGTCCTTGGTAACGATAGTGATCCCAACGGCGATACGTTATACGTGTCGCTGCTCTCAACCACGAGCAATGGTTCGCTCAGTCTGAGCAGTGATGGATCCTTTACCTACTCACCGAATGCGAATTACAACGGTTCGGATCAATTCACATATGAAGCTTGTGATGCGCCGGTGGGTGGGTACTGCGACTCGGCCGTCGTGGATATCACGATCACGTCGATCAACGATCCGCCTGTCGCCGGGAATGACAGCGCTACGACGGATCAAGTGACTCCAGTGATAATCGACGTTGTCCTCAATGACACAGATCTGGAGGGAGTTATCGATCCAACGACGGTGGCAATTGATACTCCTCCTACTCATGGAACAGCAGTTCCCAATGGCAATGGAACGATCACCTACACGCTCACTGATGGCCGCTTCATCACCGACTCCTTTACCTACACAGTTGATGATGACCAATCCCCTGCCGCCACATCCAATGCAGCAACCGTGAATATATCCATCATTCAGCCGGTACTCAATGTCGTGAAAGAGGCGGATCCCACTCAAGCAGGTCTGGGCGACACCATCGATTTCTTTATATACATCTGGAATGATGGTCCGGGCGTCGCCTACGATGTGCAATTGCAGGACACCCTTGGGTCTTGTTTCCAATGGGTTGCTGGAAGCCCGAGCGGTCCTCTTGGAAATTTCGCCGATGGCGACGCTGCCGTGCGAATAGCTAGTGCACGAGTTTCTAATACAGGTAACTGTGGCAATTCAAACACAGCATCAGTATCTTCGACCAACGCAGTAGGAGCATCCGACAGCGCCACGGTAACCTTTCCACCTGTTGGAGGGGGGAGCGCGATGTCACCGGCTTCCAGTTCAATATCCGTGGCATCGACGGGGAGTTCGACCGAAGCCGCCATCGCCTTCCTGATCCCAGTGGCAATGCTGGTTTCCCCATTCGTACTCTCCCGGCTGACGAAAGCGAAGCGATCCACGCGGCCGAGTTAAGAGAGGCGAAAATCAACCGCCTCGAAAATCGAGGTTGAAACATCAGGCCAGGCAGCAGATGTCTGGCCTTTTCGTCTTAATTTTATTCCGCTGAGTTTCAAGGAAGGAACTATTCGAGCAACATCCTGGGGATTTCTCGATCGCCGCTTCGCGGTTCACTCGAAATGACATGTTCCCGCAACCTATCATTTAGAGAAACTGAGGGAGCGCGAAGCCCCCGGTTCTGTCGGAGAAAGTCCCTGGTACCACTCTGCGCCCCGGACCGAAGCGGAGTGGGGCGCACAGTCGAAGGACTCGTAATGACAGCCAGGAGGATCGTTTGTGGAAAAAGAACAGCCTTAGCTTGAAATACCAGGAAGCTGGACCAAGATTTCTTTCAAAACTTGCTCTGGTGATAGGTCATCCGTTGAGAGATAGATATCGCATTGTTCTCGAGCGTTTGACAACCGGTGAAGCTGCTGTTCATATTCATCCTGCCGCCAATTGAAACGCTTTCGCTTTGTGCATGTTTCGTAGCTCGCATCAAGGTAGATTAAAATATTCGGCTTGGTCAGCACCCGCCACATATTTTGAACGAAGGAATGTTCCTGTGCGATCTGACGTGCATTATAGTCGCGTGCCTGCAGTCCGTCTGCGAGGACGGTTTTCCCAGCTCCGCAGGGACCTACAATCGCGATCTTCATTCAGATTTGTTACCGAGCTTTATTAGAAAACGAGTTTGAAAAAACCACTTCAGAGCGGCATACGTGCCAGCAGTCGACGAGTTTCACCATTGCCTTCTCGGGGCAGTGCTGCGGCGATGAGAATGCTGATATCATCTGCTGGACGTCCCTGATCGAGTTCTATCGCGTGTTTAAGCAGGCGATCTGCCCAATCCCTCGGATCTGGCGGGCCCTCCTCGAACAACGTTCGTACAAACGTGAGCACGTCGAAGGCGGTACCGGAGCGTGCTCCTGCATGAACCAAACCATCGGTGAAGATAATCGCTGTCAGGCCCATTTGGAGCGGGATCTCTGTGATCGAGGGACGGATCCCCCGCCGGATTCCGACGGGGTCGACATCTTCATCGAGAACCCGAATCTGTTGGTTCTCGATAAGAATCACCGGTGCATGATTATTGCGCGTGATCACCATTGTCTGGCTTAATAAATCGATGGAGAGGATATTTAAAGTCGCCATGACCTTCCCGGAGCGGTATGTGTGCAGGTAGTCTGATGCGGCGCGAGCAGCGGCGCCATCACGCACGCCTTCTGCAAGAAGGCTGATTGCTTTCCGGGCGACAACGTTCGCGATCAACTTTGCAGGCTTGCCTGAGCGCTGGCCATCAACCAGAACGAAGGATAACCCTCCGCCAGGTCTTTCGGTCATTTCAAGTGTGTCGCCGCTCTCAGATGTTGCGTATTTGCCGACTTTTACAACAGCGACTTGAGCTTCCATGAAATGGATTCTACAATGCACAGGCAATAGTGTCCAATTTGTTAATGTTTCGCAAGTTGTATGGGTCGAAATGTCAGGTAGAGTAAAGTGGTGATTCCGCTTGTGATAAAAGATGCTCTTGAGATTTACTGGGTTTAAACATGTCCGATTGGGTGCAGGTCCAAAAAGCAATTGAAAAGGCGATAGCTTCGATCTCGATTTCCACCGGGGTCAAACCGGTTGCGGTAATTGCGGAATTCCCGGCCCACTTGCCTGCAATAATTGCTGACGAAGCCGTGCTGGTACGAATACTGGGAAATTTGCTCGCCCAGGTAATCGCTGGAACTGCGCGCACGGAAGTGCGTGTGCGGGCACAGATTGCTCCTGGTGGCAGCCCGTCCCTCGACCATCTCGTACAGACTGAATTATCCGCTGAAACAACGCAGACCGCGCCATGGATGCTGCTTTCAATCTCAGATATTGAAGCCCCTTTTGCTGAAGAAGAGAACGATCAAGGAAAATATACTGCACCTGAGAAAGTAGAACTCATGCTCGATGAAAGCAGGGAAGCCATCGAAGGATTTCATGGCCATATCTGGGATGAATCCACGGGTGAGTCGGGTATCCATCTCTGGATTGCTATGCCGTTAAGAGCAGCAATCGAGTCCAGGACTGACATCTCTGAAATTCGCCGGGCGGTTGAAACGCACATCCCGGAAGGGTCACAAACCGCAAGCTCCCTTCTTATCTTCGTCGAAGAAGCTGGCTTGCGTGAACTCTTAGCAAGCGAGCTTGTAGGGGCAGGATATCGAGTACTTGTCTCATCCAATGCCGAGGATGTAATTACATTATCTCTTTCTGAGACTCCCGATCTGATCATCCTTGACCTTCTTGCTCGGTCTCCTTCGGCATTCGATCTGGCAATACTGTTGAAAGGGGACCGTCGCACTCAAGAGATCCCTGTTCTGTTTCTCACCACTTATCCCGGCCCCGAAGGCGAGGTTCAGATGGGAACGGCGAGTTTTCTGTTCCGGTCTGAGGGCACGGGGGCTCTCCTGGCGACGATCCATTCTGCGCTGCACGGCAGCACTCATCCAGCATCTAGAGTGCTCATCGTTGAGCCGGATGATGTGCTACGGGAAAATATGATCCTTCGGATCCAGGCTTATGGATATCCTGTTGTTGAGGCGCGCTCAGCGGGGGAAGCGATTGCGCTGGCTGAACGGGTGCGGATTGGGCTGGTGTTTACCAACGCGCGACTGGCTCAGGAGCAAGATTATTGGCTAATCAGGCAGCTGCGGCAGATTCCGGAGGAGATGGAGATTTATGTCATCGCTGATGCACTCACGGACGAAGAGGGTCAGGCAGCCATCAGCCGCGGCGCAAGTGGTTATGGTGAGACAGGGAAGTTGGGAGATCTGGTCGATCGTGTGAAGGATGGGAACGAAAAACGTTGATCGTTTTACTGCAAAGTCAGGTCAGCTCTATTCTCTCGGGTAAGCCCCTTTTTCGGTCTGATTAAGATTTGCTCAATAAATATAAACGGACGTACCATGGCCCGTTTCTAAGATGACGTCCGCTTCGATGACGGGAGTGGACCAACGGAAGAGCCATTTCGCTTCCTCTGGTCGCATGTTGATACAACCGTGACTCTGCGGTCGTCCGTAATCACAGTGCCAATATGTGCCGTGAAAAGCTACGCCGGTTTTATGGAAGTAGGATACCCAGGGTACGCCAGGGAGTTCATAAGCCTCGAGATTTGCAGTAAGGTGCCCATTCCCCATATGACGGAGAGGCATTTTCTGGGTGATGTAAAACCAACCCTGCGGTGTCGCCGTCGGGATTCCGTTGGGGCGGGGACGAGAGTCCTGGACGCCGCTTGCGATCCTTGTTCGAAAAACCATGCGGTCGTGTTCAAAAGCCATCAACTCTTGATGTGCGAGAGAGACGTCTATACGCTTAGCCCCTGCAGGTACGCCGGGAGATAGCGGCTGGAGCTCGTCGGGTTTTATTCGGCGCAGGTGTTCAGCGCGGACGAAGTAGTTTACCTTGAGCAAGTCGTCGAGTAATTGGTACCAGAGACGACCATCCGCGCCCGTTACGAGTGCCTCGACCCAGGCAATCGATTGATAATAGAGGCGATACAAGGGATCTGATTCCGGGTCCGCCTTGCGGAAACTGCGCGTGTATGGGACAGATACTTCAAAGAGGGCGCCTGTCTCGGGAATATCCCTCCAGGGTGCCTGTATATTCCATTTAACCTGCTGAATTTTCCCTGAATGAGCGTACCCGTCGGGGACACGATACCAAAGGGGATTGTGGAGAGGACCTTCATCAGTGACTTCGCGTTTCAATAAGGGGAGAAGTGTATCTCGATTGATGGTTGTCAGCATAGGAGCGCGGAAACTCGGCTCTTTATACAGCCCAATCCAACTTTCTGCGACCCGTCCTAAGCCGAAAGGTTTCGAAAGCGAAATTGGTGGAGGGGGCTTTATAACGGAGACGCCGGCAGCGAGACCTGCCAGCTTCAAGAACTCTCTCCTCTTGAGCTTGAGCATCATAGTGCCATTCTACCTATTGAGCGGCATTGGATCAATAGGAGATTTCATTGATCAGCCATAAGGAGATTTTTCCTTTACACAAGGGAACTGCGCATAGCCACATCGGAAGGCGTCTCTACAAGCTGGTTTTCGTAACAGCGGGCATTGTTCGCTCGAGTTTAACTTTGACTGGTCGGTTAGTTTCAGGTACAACATGCGTAGAATGCGAGCATTTATTGCAGTGAATATCCCAGTTGGGATAAAGCGGAAACTCGAGGAGGAGATCGAGCGGCTGAGTACGCTCATCCATGATGGATCCGTGCAGTGGGCACGATCTGAAGGGATTCATCTCACGCTTAAATTCCTGGGTGAGATTACAAATAGTCACCTGGGAGAGATTCGGCAAACGCTCGAACGAGAGATTGAAAAGCACCCATTGTTCACACTCAGCATAGAAGGGTTCGGTTGTTTCCCGAACAGCCGTAGACCTAGAGTTCTATGGATAGGGATAACCGAGGCAACCGGCGCGCTAACGAAGATGCAAACCGCGATTGAAGAGGAATTGGGGCAATTGGGATTTGTGAAAGAGGGGAGGTCATTTCATCCCCACCTCACGCTAGGACGGGTAAGACGGAATATTTCATTGTCAGATCTAAGCCAGATCCAGGATGCAGTGGAGGTGTATGTGGTTGGCCAGATTGGGCAATTCGAGGTTAGAGAAATCCACCTCGTTAGAAGTATTCTAAGACCATCGGGAGCCGAGTATTCATCACTGGGGGAGTATTCATTAGGGAGGAAAGGCGTCGAATGACAAGAAAACCAGTTGTCAGCGTGATCGGACCCGGTGTATGTTCTGAGTGGGAAGCGCAAGCGGCTGAGAGTGTGGGCAGACTGCTTGCTGCGAACGATGTTACGATTATCTGCGGCGGAAGCGGGGGCGTAATGGAAGCTGCATGTCGTGGCGCCCAGGAAGCTGGAGGGATTACCGTAGGAATTCTACCGGGGTTGGTTGCAGAGGAGGGGAATCGCTATTTAACAATTGCCATTCCCACAGGGTTTGGGGAGGGGCGAAACGCGATTGTAGTGCGGGCAGGTAAGGCTGTGATCGCGATTGGCGGCCGATTTGGTACACTATCTGAAATTGCTTTCGCTCTCAAGATGGGTAAGCAGGTTGTGGGTTTGAGAACCTGGGATCCAGTTCATGCGGATGGGAGTCGAACGCCGTTACAAATCGTGGAAACACCCGAAGAAGCAGTAGAATTAGTGTTGAAGGAAATCCGGTAAAATCAACATCCCAGGAGGCGATGATCGAGAACACATTAGACCTTGCTCACACTGTAGTGGACACTCTCGATAATAAGAAGGGTGAGAATATCATCCTTCTCGATCTGATCGGTATTTGTTCCTTTACCGATTACTTCGTAATATGCTCGGGGACCAGTGAAAGGATGCTTCGAGCACTATCCGATGAGGTACAGCGATCCATCAAGAAGAACCATTCAATTGAGGCAGCGAGTGTCGAGGGGAAGTCGGGGGAAGTAGGTTGGACCCTGATCGATTATGGAAATTTAGTCATCCATATCTTCTCCCCCGCGATGCGGGAGTACTACGGCCTAGAGGATCTATGGAAAGAAGGAAGAGTACTCCTACATATGCAATAGGTATTTCTAATTCTTCTGTTGATCAGCCCACCAATCCTGTAATCCAATTGTCGCTTTACTCCGATAGACCTGATCGGCGATGCCGGTGATCGGTGTTTCTTCTGTGTTGATCTCAATTAAACTGGCGCCGCGGGTCTTGCACACCCGGGGGAGTTCAGCGGCGGGATAGACAATCCCGGATGTGCCGATCACGAGCATCATCCGCGCGCTCTTAACTGTTTCAAAGGCGCGATCCAAGAAGACCGGATCCAGAGTTTCTCCGAACCAGACGACGTCAGGTCTTGCCTTCTCACCACAGTTCGGACACGGTGGAGGGAGTTCTCCAAGCGGTACGTTCCGATCGTCCCAACGGCCATCGCAGTTAGTGCAGCGCATACGCCATATAGATCCATGTAATTCGATGATATTACTGCTGCCGGCTGCTGCGTGGAGCCCGTCGACGTTCTGTGTTATCAGCGTGAAAGTGGAGGTTTGTTTTTCGATTTCGGCTAAGAGCAAATGAGCTTCATTAGGCTTACAAGCAGCGATGCGTTCACGCCGCCAGGCGTAGAACTCCCAGACAAGCTGCGGATCCCGATGGAAGGCAGTTGGTGTTGCGAGTTCTTCCGCCCGGTAGGTACGCCAGAGCCCCTCAGCGCCCCGGAAGGTAGGGATCCCGCTCTCAGCTGATACTCCCGCACCTGTCAGGACGACGAGATGTTCAAGCTCTGAGATCTCCATATTGGGAAGTTTGGGTGAGGTTGAGGGAATTGCTAGGCTTCAAATACCCAGCGGTCAATATCACGATCCCACTTGACCAGATCATCGGTCCCAAACCAAAGTTCAATTTCTACCCGAGCCGTCTCAGAGGAATCGGATGCGTGGGTCAAGTTTCTCCCCACTTCAAGAGCAAAATCGTGCCTGAGCGAGCCTGGGGCGGCTTCTGTAGGTTTAGTAGCCCCCATCGTCTGCCGTACCGCTAGGATCGCATTAGGACCTTCCCAGACCATCGCCATCACTGGCCCGGAGGTGATGTAGTCAATTAAACCATCGTAAAATGGTTTGCCTTTATGCACAGCGTAATGAAGTCCGGCGAAATCTTTCGGGATTTGTTGGAATTTCGCACCGACCAGACGGAGACCACGGTTCTCTAAGCGGCTAATAACCTCACCGATGAGACCACGTTGAACACCATCTGGTTTTATCAAGACAAGGGTTTGCTCCAAGGCTGCCTCCAAAAAATGTGAACTCGGGGAAACCCCGAGTTCGGTGGTGATGATAGAGAGATAGTGGTGATTAAGCGACCTCCATACCTCGTTGATATGCTTTGATCGCCTCTTGGAGCTGATCTGCTTTCATATAAGCATCCCCCAATGCTTGCCACATCGTTGGCAGATTTGGGTAGCGCTCCAGTGCGTGCTCCAAGTCGGTGATCACCGTTTTGAGATCCTGCTTCCGCTCGATCAGCTTCTTATAATCCGATAAAGCTCGTCCGGCATCGCCAGCATTAAGTGCTTGGCGAGCGCCCAGGAGTAATTGCGAAGCAGGTTCTTTGTATTTCGATGGTACAACTGCAACGGCAGGTTCTACTTTCTCAGCTTCCGAAAGATCTTCCTCAGCGGCGGGGATGTGAGGGGCAGCTACTGGTGTGGGAATAATCTCATCGATTGGTTCAGGGGTGGGAGTGAGTTCTGCCACAGGGGCAGCCTCGACGGGAGTTGGTTCTGGAGGATGAATTTCCTCTTCGTCAATGGGAGTGGCGTCTATCTCTACGGGTTCAGGGGGTACAACCTCAGCGACAGATGCGGCTTCATCGAGCCATCCGGGTATTTCCGGCATTGGCTCTTCTTGAACCGTTTCCTGAGCAACAGCCGAGATGAGGGGCGCCTCATCTGAAACACTTTCACTAGCGGCGTCTTCTATTTGCTCAGCGTCAATTTCCTCGGTGGGAACTGATGGCGGCTTTGAGATAATCGTTTCGTCCGTCGATACTGCCGCCATTTCTTTCACCCAATCGAGCGAAGCATCCACCTCAGTGGGCAATCCCCTGGGGGTAGCCGGTGTGACATCAACGTCAATCCCTCGCTGTGTGGCGAGATTCTCGAGCCACAGCAAACTTTCGTCAGCTTCTTCAGGAGGGACTGCTTCACTGATTGCTGGAGAAGGTTCGTGATCCGTTTCCATTGGACTATCTGCGGGTGGGGCTTCCGGCATGCCTTCCTCGGCTTCATGAGTCTCGGCAAGATCCTCTAGCCAGCGGAAGACTTCATCATCGTCAACTTCATCGGTGACGCTTAGGGTATCTGGTGTAGATGAATCAATTGCATGTGAGCCAATCTCCTTCTCAAGCTGTTGGAGAGATTGGATATCGATCTCTGGTTCATCACTTATACTCTCAACATCCGCGATTTTCTCAGCTGAACCGGCAAATTCTTGCAGCCAGTCAGGCGCTTCTCCACGCACTTCCGCAGCGCTCTCTTCCGGTTCTGGAACCGTTTCCGCTAGAAAATCCTCATCAACAGTTCTCTCAACTATGGAATCTGCGATCCCGGTCAACCAATCTGGGACATCATCCTGTGGTTTTACCGCTTTCGGAGACAACTCATCAGCCGGCTCCTCAACTGCAGAGACCCAATCGGGCATTTTAGTCTTCTCCTCTGCAGGACTCACGGGTGAATCAAAAGATTCGGGTTCAGCGATACCTCGCAGCCAATCTGGTGCGTCATCGGTGGAGGGCGCAGGAGCAGGTGTATCTTCAATTTCACTGATCCCATCGAGCCAGTCAGGCGTAGCCTCGTCCTGTGATTTTTCCGGCATTTCATCAGCAGCAGATAGTCCAGGTTCAACGTCCTGCTGAGATGCTGCTTTTGCTAGGCCGGTAAGCCAGGATGGGCTCTGGGGCTCTCCTTCTGGGGTTTCGGCTTCTAGCTCAGGTATTTCATCCCCATCTGCAATCTCGTCCAGCCAGGAGGGCACATCCGTTTCGGAAACGGCATCTTTTATGGTCTCTTCGACTGCTTCTGAAGGGAGTTTTGCTTTTTCAGGTTCCTTTACATCACCCGGCCGGTCATCAAGCCAGGTGATGATGGTGGAAGTTGCGCCTGGCGCTTGCTCATCTATCCAGGTGGGTACCTCAGGGGCATCAATCTCTGCGATAGGATCTTTTTCGGGACTTTCCTGGTCACTCGGTGTCTCCTCAACGCTCGAGATGGGTTCAGCTTCTTCTTGTCGTTCATCCGCAGGCGATGATATTGGATCAGGGGTGACCTGCTCAGCGTCAGAGGCGATATCCGAGAGCCAGTCAGGCATAAAATCTGCTTTGCCCACTGGATCTGCTACAGGTTCGTCGGCCTCAGCGGGTTCATCGAGATTCTCGGGGGCGATTTCCTGGATCCAACCCGGGATATCCGCGGGGATGAGTTCACCAGTCTCATCAATCACGTCCCCAGTGTCGACAGGTTCAAGTTCGGCATCTGAGAAGGAAATTGGGCCTTCTTCAACTTCGCCGCTGGAGGGAACCCATCCTGCTTCCTCCATCCACTCGGGTATTTCGCCTTCGGGATCTGCGTCAGGAGCGATCTCGGAGGAGTCCGGTAACACTGCAGGTGAACTGCTTAATGGCGTTGTACCTTGTTCGATCTCGGCCATCCAGGATGGAGTGTCATCAGCTTCAAGTGGGGTAGGTGCCGCTTCACTTAGATCTACACCAAGTGATGCAACCCATTCAGGTGGACCAGACTCGGCAGTCGGGAGTGGTTGACCGGGAACCCAATCAGACCGCTCGATGCGAACAGCTTTAGCATCGATAGTCATTGGGTCGGTAGTTGCGCTCTCGACAAATGCGAAGTACGGATCTAAGGCCGCTAAGTGCCGATGATACGTGCTGGCTTCTTCGGTGTTGTTTTCCTCCTGGAATATTGCAGTCATGTACCGGTTAGCTTCAAGACAGTATGGAAGCTTCTCCAGGATTTGACCGAAGACGTCCTTTGCCTCCGCGTGTTGATCGGCTAGCCAGTACATCTTCCCCAGAAGAACCTCGAGATCAGGGCGGTCGGGGTCTTCGCCAAGTGCGGAGCGGAGCTCAGCAATTGCCTGCAAGTAAAGCTCACCTTGAGCATATTGGCGGGCAAGTGCTCCCCGAGTCAAGCGTATCTTATGTGGCTCGAGACCATCTCTACGACCGATAAGGCGAGAGAGTTCTTGCCGGATGGCGGGGTTAGCGGGATTGGTTTCGAAGGCCCGCTCCATATGCCAAATTGCCGAGTCGAGATTGCCTTCATCCTCCCGCACAATGGCCATGCCGATGTGGGAGACGAAATCATCAGGGATTGCGGAGAGAACGCGTTGAAAAATATCAGCGGCGTCTCCGAATCGTTTCACTTCCAGGTACGCTTTCCCGAGCAAGCGGTAAGAACCGAGATGCTTCGGGTAAACCTGCAGGATTTGGCGGCAGTGTGCGATAGCCTCATCCAACTGATTGCGTTCTATAAGGTCGTCAATTTCCTTTATATATGCGCGTAAATCCATTTCCGCCATTGCTGAGCCTCACAAAAAGTATGCCTTATCCGAACTTATTACGCAAGAATGAACACAGAATCCAACTCGCATAATACAGACGCATCCAAGTCATTCTAACTTCGTAACAAGAAACGTGCCAGAGGGACAGTAGTCCTTTAAGTGTTAAAACTTGTGTATTTCACGGACTCCTTCGACAAGTTCTTTAACGGATGGTTCATCGAAAGGTGCTGGGCCGAGCCGGTCTTCGCTTATTGGCATATGCGCCAGGGCATATAGGCAGGCTTGTACGTTATCCGCGAGCGTCTCGGGGGCATATCCACCCTCAAGTACGAAGAGTATTCTTTCTTCACAGAACCGGTTGGCCAATTCAAGCAGGCGACTACTTAATCGGTGATAGCCCGATGTTGTCAATTGAAGACCAGCGAGAGGATCATCCCAATGGGCGTCGAATCCTGCTGAGACCAGGATGATGTTTGGTAAGAAACGCTCAACGGAAGCGGTGAGAATTTCGTCCCAGACTCGCTCAAATGATTGATCCCCAGCGCGAGCGGGGAGAGGGACATTGATAGTCGTGCCTTCCCCTTCCCCGTGACCGATCTCTTTTTGGTGCCCGGTACCCGGATAAATCCCCCATTGATGTGTAGAGAAATATATAACACTCGGGTCGGCATCAAAAATGTCCTGGGTGCCGTTGCCATGGTGCACGTCGAAATCGACGATCATCACTCGATCGATGCCGCGGATTTGTGCATGTCTTGCAGCGATCGCTATGTTGTTAAAAAGGCAGAACCCCATGGCGCTAGATTGGGTCGCGTGGTGACCGGGTGGTCGGACTAGCGCAAAGCCGGTATTTACAGTTCCATCAAGGATCTGGTCTAGAACGGAGAGCGTGCCTCCAGCGGCATTAAGTGCGGCTGCGAATGATGAGGGAACAGCATAGGTATCACCGCCGTCCAGGTAGGTGGGCGCACGTTTGACAGCTTCCTCTACCGAGTGGATGTAACTCTCCAAGTGAACACTTACAAGCTGGTCAGTTGATACGGGTTCAGGATCGATGATGACCAATGAGTCAGACACAGGACCGCTCTGAATCTGGTCGAAAAACCGAAAACGCCCAGGACTTTCCGGGTGGCCAGGGAAGGTATGGCCTGGAGAGGGGACACGAGTTATGGCGATTTTATGGCGGGTCATGTCAGGCAATCATACGCTGGAGTTGATGATCGGGCAATGGGTGGGTAGGCGAAATGGCTGTGAGTCAACCGCATTTACTGGTCTGGTGAGAGACTATTCCCAGAAAATGGATAACATCCGTTCGATTAATCCCCTGTATTCAGTCGATGTATCCTTCCTGTAATAACTTTCTCTCGATATAGCTTGCTTCTTCGAAATTGCCTTGTTCATTGAGATAATCAATGACGGTGGCTAACATCCTCAGGTCTTTTTCATTGAGATTTATTCGGTAAAGTTGAGGGACCAGATCAGGTACAGGGAAGAATCTTCCATAAGTGCGTGCATAGAAAGACCAGGAGCTGGATTGTTCAAAGATCTGATTGAAACCTTGTTGGATGAGGCTTGCAGCAGCTGGTAAATCTCCCCGCTCGAGTGCGATCTCGCCGGCAGTGAAATTTACCCTCGTTGAGCTGCCGCCGATGAAACGCGCTGTATCAATTAACTTCTGCGCTTCTACAAATTCATCCAAAAGAAGGGCAGTTTGCGCAAGACCTCGATAGGCTTCCACACTCAGGGGATTTTCATCTAATGCATGGGTAAAGGCAGTGCGAGCTTTGAGAAGATGGTTATCCTGCAGAGATTCCCATCCTTCCATAAGTGTTGTTCCCGTTGCCTGTAGGTTCTGTTCCTCGATGAAACTTGAAAGGGCTTGCGCACGAATGGAACTCAGTTCAAAGAAATTGCTATCGGCAATATGCGGTCCGCTTTCCAGCGCTTTGAAATATTCAGATTGTGCATCCGCGGGACGTTGTAAAGTCTCCAGCCACATTCCCGCATTCTGATAAAGGATGCTGTGCCGAGGGGCCGACTCGCATGCAAGATTTAATTCATGAAGTGCGTCTTCCTGTTCTCCAATTACCCAGAGCAAAGCAGCATAGTTAGCCTGGTGGGGGGGCCAAAAAGGATCTATTGAAAGGCCGTGTTCATAAGCTCCAATGGCTTTCTGGAGATGGTTAACATCGTGTGCTTGATCATCCAGGTAAGCCAATGCAAGACCACACTGAAAAGAGTAAAGAGAGAAAGCAGGGTTCTCTTCGGCCGCTCGACATAGGTTTTCGGAGGCGACTTGGTAGTCATCCACACGCGCGGCAGATATTCCTCGCCAATAAGTAAATGCGCCTTGAGATGCCAGTGACCATCCTCCAGCTGCGAGAAGGAGTAGTGGAAGGAAAACAACGATCCCTTGACGGGGGGAAACGATGATGTCGCCACGGCCTCTCGACTGACGAAGAGCGAGTGCAAGGAGAACAAATACAGCGGCCGAATAGGCAGGACTCTCGAAGAGATAGTCAAACAGATGATGGACTGCGACTGCTACTCCTGCTCCAATGTAGGCAGATAGCCGGATTCTCTCTGTCGCTTCCGCTCTTTGATAAATAGAAATGATTCTAACTGCGAGCATCACACCAGCGGCAATAATCAACCCAAGCCCGACGAGACCGCTCTGGGCAGTGATCTGTAGCAGGGCATTGTGGGCGTGACTCGTGGAAAATCCAGGCGGGAGTTGGTTGGTTTGGGCGAAAAGTGTGGAGAAAGAACCAGGACCATGCCCGAAAATTGGTGATAATGAAATTATCTCCAGTGAGGCTGACCAAATTTCTGTGCGAGCTGAAGTGATAGGGGCATGGCCGGGGGAGAATTGGACTTGGAGGATGAAGATTATGCCAAGCGCAATTATTCCGGCTGCACCCACGGCGTAAATGGCAATGTCTTTAAAGGTTTTGCGTTGGATCGTTACCCGGCGGCCTCGCAGGAGATATTCTCGAATCCGCGGCCAACGGATGAGGATCATGGTAATCCCAAGTCCGGCTATGGCGCTGATCCAGCCGCCTCGTGATGAGGCGAAGTATTGGACCAGAATGAAGATGCCGATGACAAACCCCCATAGCAGTCGCCGCCTAGTATTCCGACTTTGGATCAATCGCACCATGATGATTGGAAGCAGGAGGTTAAGGTAACCCGAGAATACATTCGCATGCCCGATAAAGAGGCCATATAAACGATAGCCAACAGGTGGAACAGAGAAGATCGTTCCTGCAATATTCGCCCATCGTAGGAACCATACTCCTGTAAGTGTTATCTCGAGTAAGGAAAATACCAATGCCAGGTTTAGCAGAGCGTTCTCCCAGGTTTTATTCGACCATCCAGTCTCTAAGGAGTCACTTACGATAAAGAAAGCAAGAAAAACCAGGAGATTGATTGCCCATTTCTCTAGACCGGGAAGAGGTTGTGGAGAACGTAGTATGAGAAGGCCGTAGTAGAGGAGAAAAGAGCCAATCACCACAAGCGCTTTAGGGATGCGGATTGGACGGCTACGATCACGGATTATGAGGTATGCGAATCCCAGGCCAAGCGAGAAAATCAGTCCAAACGCTTCGAGATATGGATTTAAACTATCATAGCAGATGCTGATGACAAGCAGGAGTAGAACTGAGAAGACGTAAGTATAGAGAAAGCGGCGATTATTATTCATTAATGAGATTGGATTTCCTCCATACCGGGCAGTATTACGAATATTGCCACCGCGCTCACGAAATCCACAGATCAAGACCTTTGCTATGTGGGAGCGTTCCCTGAACATAGACGAGGTCCAGAAATGACATGACTTGCCTGGATCTAATAATCATTGAAAAAAGCCAGACAGGAACACGATATTGTACAACAATGGTGTGTCGCAAGAAAGAAAAAGTCCGGCACAAAGCCGGACCTTTTTGGAAAGCTGTTCAAGTGAAGTTGTACTTATGCTTCCGCGTGAATCTTTTCGATTTCATGGTGCTCCATCGGGGTGGAACTTTTGCGGATGGCCCAGATCGTTAGCGCGAGCAGGATGCCGGCAACGATCCACGAGCCAGTTGTCCCCTGATACTTTACGATCAGTGGTGCCGCCAGGAGACTGACGAGATTGACGACCTTGATCATCGGATTCAGCGCGGGTCCGGCTGTATCCTTTAGAGGATCACCGACCGTATCGCCTTCGACGCCGGCTCGATGAGCGGGTGAGCCTTTGCCGCCGAGATTACCGTCCTCGATGTATTTCTTGGCGTTATCGAGCGCGCCGCCGGAGATGGCCATAAATACAGCCAGGAGCTGTCCGGATAGGATCACGCCGGCCAGGAAGGCGCCGAGCGCTTCAACATTGAATAAGATGCCCACAAGCAGCGGGGTCGCCACGGTTAGAACGGTAAGGCTGAGAAGTTCTTTCTGAGAGGCGGCTGTCGTAATGCTGACCACCTTTGCGTAATCAGGCGTAACCTTTCCATCGAGAACGCCTGGGATGCGGAACTGACGCCTTACTTCCTCGACAACCAGGTTTGCCCCACGGGCCACGGCCTTGATGCTGTAAGAGGAGAAGAGGAAGGGAAGGGCGCCGCCAATCAAGAAACCAATCACGGTGTCCAGAGTCGAAATCCGGATCGACTCAATAACCTCCACGCCGAGACGTTCCTGCATCAGGCCGATATCAGTCACGTAGGAGAAGAACAAACTGGTTGCGGCAATAACCGCTGAGGCGATGGCGATCTGTTTTGTGATGGCTTTGGTGGTGTTGCCGACTGCGTCGAGCTCAGCCATGATTTTCCAGGCTTTCTCACCAACGCCAGCCAGCTCACCGATGCCGTTGGCATTATCGGCAATCGGCCCAAACGAATCCATCGCAACGTTGTTGCCGGTGTGTGAGAGCATGCCGATCCCGACCATGGCCACACCGTACAGAGCATAAATCGGTGCTTGTCCAAGGTAGAGTAAGTAGCTTGATGCCAACGCCACACATATAACTAATACACTCCACACGCTCGCTTCTAGACCTACTGCGAGACCCGAGAGAACAGTCGTTGCAGTGCCGGTCTTCATCGACTCGACAATTTCCTTCACCGGCTTCTTTTTGTAAGAAGTGAAGTAAGAAGAAAGCGGGTTGAAAACTACAGCCAAGCCGACGCCGATGGAACTAAGCAATGCCAGCTTCCACTCACCTGCGTAGAGCAGGGCAAAGAGGAATGTCCACAACACGGTGTTAATGCTGGAAACCTCGTAGGAGCGGAACATGGCTTCCTCGGCATCTCTTGCGCGAAGGAACTTTAGCGGAAAATTTTCCCAGATGGGGACGGTGAGAGTTCCCATGATTGATGAGATTACGCCGATCGCCCGCACGACGAGGGGGAAGATTATCCAGAAGGTATCCCCGGTTAAATGAAGCAAAACGAGCCCGAGGATTAATGTAGAGACGATTGTGACTTCGTAGGATTCGAAGATGTCTGCAGCCATTCCAGCGCAGTCACCCACATTGTCACCCACGAGATCCGCAATCACGCCGGCATTGCGGGGGTCGTCCTCAGGGAGACCCTCTTCGACTTTACCGACCAGATCTGCACCGACATCAGCAGCTTTTGTGTAGATCCCTCCGCCGATGCGCATGAAGAGTGCGACGAGAGTCCCACCGAAGCCAAAACCGAGAAGCGCATCTGGCGCCGCGCGGCCGAAGATCATGAAAATTGCAGTTCCGCCGAGCAAGCCTAAGCCGTCGGTGAGCATTCCAGTGAAAGTGCCGGCTCTGTAAGCTACCGTCAAAGCGCCATTGTAGTCTTCACGGACCGCCTCTGCTGCGACGCGAATGTTGCCCTCAATGGCCACTCGCATACCTAACTGACCGACAATCGTAGAAAATGATGCACCGAGAATGAAAGCGATTGTCCGGCCGATGGCGATAATGATTACGGCACCATCACCGAATCTGTCAACAGCCTCGCGTGAGGGTGGAACAACGTAAACGCTCAGGAAGAGAATAACTGTCAATGCGGCAACGACCATCAGGATCGTACGGAGCTGTTTGCGTAGATAGCCCTCTGCCCCTGTTTTAATGGCGAGCCACACATCCTGCATTTTTTGAGTGCCTTTATCCCTGGCCATTGTGTCTCTCCATAGCCAGAGAGCATAGATGAGGCTGATAATAGCAACGACAATTACGCCCCATAACATCGTTTGTTCGATCGGTATAAGCTCGTTCATTTGGACTCCTTTTACTAATGAGCAGGATAACAACTATTGTTTATGGCTGCTGAAATGTAAATGCCATTTTGTAAGTTTGATCACTGGCATGCATGTCAAGAAAAATAAGAGGTGTAGGAAAATCCCATCGAGTCTGCTAATGATCTTATGTTTATCATGAGAGATGAAATATAAATACGAGCCAGTATGGCTCGCCCAGGTTCCTGTCGCGCATCCCTCATACGACGCGACAGCAAACATAAGAAAAGCGTCGACCCAGAATCAATATTCTGCGGAATTCACAGATGTTTGCTTGGAAACGGGGAGATTGTAATGTGCGCCGCGGGTGATGTCAAGACGGTTTCTTCGTAAATCATACAAGCATTTCTGGATGCAAGCTTCGACTGTCCGATCAAAGAATTTTGATAGCTGAATTCAATTGCTTATTGACTTTGGGGTTACCTTTTTGTATAGTGTTTTGCAGGTTCGGCACATTTTTGGTCTCCAAAAGCACATGTTGCCTTCCATGTTAGCGGCAACAGTGCTTTTTCTACGTCTAACCTTGCCCCTGCACCCGTTAAAATACCAGATTTCCGGGTTTGCATATCGGTGCCTGGGAATAGAATTGTTATACAGGACCAAGAGTCTCACGTAATTGGCAATGTCTAAGCGAGTTGCCAATTGAGTTCAACCATTCTCGAACTAGAGTTCTCCCGAAGGGTATTGCCGGGCGTGGTGGAAGAATGTATGCTGGAGTTGGAGTTATTTAGATTGAGCAAGAAGAAACGAAGTTCAACATCCATGAAATTGCCTATAGGCGAAAATAATAATGGCTCGCATCTCGAGCGCATCGATGCTGAAGAGATACTCGCCAGCGAGCAAGAGAATCCCGCGATTGAACAGTTGATCGAACTCGGGAAAGATCGTGGTTACATCACGATTGATGATATCCTCGGCGCTCTCCCCGAAGCAGAACAAGATTTAGATCAGCTTGAAGAGATGTACGCAGCACTGCTCGCTGCGGGGATTAATGTCGTAGATGAGAGTACCGAGGAAGATGTTGCCGAGAGCGATGCTGAGCCTGAGGCGCAGGAAGAAAGTAAATCAGGAAAAGATGTCCTGAGTAATGTTGATACGGACGATTCGGTCGGTCTTTATTTTAGAGAAGTGGGGGGGGTACCACTTCTTACCGCGCAAGAGGAAGTTGAAATTGCTAAGAGGATCGAGCGAGGTCGACTAGCCCGGGAGAAACTTGCTCAGGACAGCATGTCCCGGAAAAAACGTGCTGAGCTTCAGGTCTCGATTGAGGATGGATGGGCGGCTCGTGAGCACCTCATCACAGCAAACTCGCGGCTTGTGATCAGTGTGGCGAAGAAGTATCTCGGGCGTGGTGTCCCTTTCCTGGATCTAATCCAGGAAGGGAATATCGGATTAATCCGGGCTGCGAAAAAGTTCGATTACCGCAGAGGGCATAAGTTTTCCACATATGCGACATGGTGGATACGGCAAGCCGTAACCCGCGCAATTGCGGATCAGGGAAGAACGATTCGTGTACCTGTCCATATGGGAGATCAGATAAATAAAATGCTTCGCGTCTCTCATCAATTAACACAGAAATTAGGTCACACTCCCTCATCCGAAGATCTCGCCGAGGCTCTGGAAATATCACCAAGAAAAGCGGAAGATTTAATGAAGGTCTCCCGTCGTCCTCTCTCGCTTGAGATGCCGACGGATGACGATTCAGATTCAATTCTGGGTGATTTTATTCAGGATGTTGAATCCCCTGCTCCTGTTGAAATTGCGACGCAGAATCTGCTAAAAGAAAACTTAAGCGAAGCTCTTAGCACGCTGCCCCCGCGAGAGGTTCGAATTCTACAACTCCGCTATGGTCTTCTAGACGGGCGGAGTTATACATTGGAAGAGGTTGGTCGAAAAATGGGGGTTACGCGTGAACGGGTAAGGCAAATCGAAGCTCAGGCACTAACTCGCCTGCGTCAGCCGAACCATCGCGAGCAGTTGATTGACTTCCTCTGGGAATGACACTTGCTAACTATACCTATTCGGATCGCCAGAGAATGAACAGCGAGTTTATTATCCCCATCGCATGTAATCGAATTTCCACGTTAATCACGAACGTACACAAGCATTCCATCCGATCCGTAGATATCCGTTTGGATCCGGTTTATTAATCCATATTCGTCCAGGAATTGCGGATCCATAAGCAGGCCATTTCGACCGTACACTTCGAGAAGTACGAGGAAATCTGGTTTTTCCTGGTGGATCAGACCAGGAGGAATTGCGTAATTGGTAATATAGAGTTCCTCGGGAAGCGGATAGAAAGCCTCACTCTCTGGTGAGATGAGCCCGACAGTATCGAGGATGTGAGCTCCTGTGTAGTAACCCAAAACCCCGATGTCTCCGGCGGCGAGGGTTTGCCCATCGCGAATCTGCCCCTGCAGATCGTAAGCGACCTGCCGATAAACTTCCTCGAGTTTAATATATGCCATTTTCGGTGCAGGTCGATCCAGGCCATGATCTGGATGTAGTGTCCATCCGTTGAGCGTGAGACCGAATGCTAATGCGGCGCAGATAGCAAGAGGAAGCGGAGATCGTAGGTCCCGCCCAAATAGCTCTATGCCGATAAAGATTCCAAGAAAGTACATAGGAAGCGGGGGGGCAAGGTACCACCGAAAGATAAGCGGATTGGCAATCGAAAATGCTAGCAGATAGAGGATTGGGTAAATGGCCAGAGGCCAGATGTACGGTCGTTCCCGTAAAATGCGCCGCCAACCAATCATGAAAAGGGTTGGGAAAAGGATTATTCCAATCGCGATTGAGAAGGATCCCAAAACAAGATGGCTAAAGAAGGGTGTAGCATAATGCTGAAGCAGTCGCACCACTCCAGCTTCAGGTGGAAGGAGATAGGCAGCCGCTTTGGCGGCCATTGAGCGCGGGAGAGGGTCTCCATAGTAGAGCCAACTAATCGCCATCCAGATGATCACCGGAGTGAGAAACGATGCGATCTCTGTAAACGGCAGGTACCGTTTTCTTGAACGGAAATAGCGATACGTGCGCTCAAGACCAAGCGGTAGGAGAAAGAGAAGGGCATCGGGGCGGGTCAACAGGCAGAATGAGCCAATAAATGCAGCGAGGACTGGCTGGTTGTTCGAATGCATGTAAAATGTGCCTAACATCAGGAGGATGAATAGGCTCGTCTCCATGCCGCCAATCGCGAAAGTGACAGACATCGGCGCAGCGGCCCAGATCAATGCGGCAGATATCCCGGCACGGCGGTATCCGAGATTCGTCGAAAGACGAATGATTATCAAGCAGCTCAATGCATCTGCCATGGCGCTAATCACAACTGCAATTTCAGGGTAGGGAGCTTGGATACCCCCGGTGATCGAACCTATGGCGGCGATCAATACAGCGTAAAGAGGGGTTGTCGTTCCTAAAACTAATTCGCCAGGGTTGTATACAAGTCCATTCCCGGCGACGAGGTTTTGTGCATAGCGGAAGGTGATGAACGCGTCATCGACGGTTCGAGCACCGGGTATCAATCGTAGGCAGATAGCTAGGATCGGGATAAGAACCTGGGGTTTGAGGAATTTATTTAATCGCACCCGCGCATTATACAGAGGCTATCCGTGATGGGAAAGTCAGGTCAAACTCGCCAATTGGGGATATGGATCTTAATCGGTTTGTTTTTCCTCGCGGTTATATTGAAGGTGGGGCTTCTGAGCATAGGGGCTTTCCCCTTTAATTCGGATGAAGCGATTGTGGGTCTGATGGGTCGCCATATCCTCGAAGGGAAGTGGCCGGTTTTTTTCTATGGCCAATCCTACATGGGAAGTGTGGACGCTACACTTATCGCACTGGGTTTTATGCTCTTCGGCAGTGAAGCCTTCGTTATCCGCATGGTTCAAATACTGCTCTATCTTGGGACGATTTGCCTGACCATGAGCCTGAGCGCGCGAATCTTCAGGAGCCAACTCGCTGGGCTGGTGTCGGGATTGCTTTTAGCCGTACCCACAGTGAACGTAACCCTCTACACAACCGTCTCCCTTGGCGGGTACGGGGAAGCGCTTCTTATTGGCGCATTGCTTTTGCTTCTTGCGATCCAAATTGAAGAAGCGCCAGACAACACCCTGTACTACCTTTTCTGGGGTTTCTTTTCCGGCCTCGGTTTCTGGGCATTTGGACTAACCATCGCATATATTTTACCGACGTCCATTATCGTGGTGCGCAGCCTTATGAAATCGCGTCGTGGCCTCTGGTGGGTTCGAGGGGCGTTGATCTTTTTGGCGGGGGTCATCGGCGCTTTACCAATAATTATCTGGGCTGGTGAAAATGGCGTCAGCGTTTTGGTCCAGGAACTCTTTGGAGCTGCAATTGCGATTGACGCCGGCGCGGATTTTC
The DNA here is from genome assembly GCA_049644665.1 of Anaerolineales bacterium. GTDB lineage: Bacteria > Chloroflexota > Anaerolineae > Anaerolineales > E44-bin32 > E44-bin32. Next base: position 22,638 of record JBARSI010000246.1, on the reverse strand, counting down.
TTTCAACGGCAGCGAAACATATCCAGTCTTTTTTCCTCTTTGGCATTACTGTGACTCTTGGATTTCGACCCCCGTGGACGACCGAACCCATCGCACTCCTGCTGGTGCCCTTTGCTCTGACATTCTGGGTGTTGGTGTTCATCCAAATATTCCGCAGGCTGCGGGATAAGAGCTTGCATCGGGCGAGTTATTGGATGATTGCCGGTGTGATGGGTGTGGTGATCCTTGTGTTTGTGCTCACCCCTTTTGGATCCGATCCTTCAGGTCGTTATTTTCTCCCCATATACGCCACTCTGGCAATTTTCGCTGGCGACTTCTTCGCTCAGCCAGCCTTCAGAATAAATGCAGGCTTTCGGGCGCTGGCCTTGGCAGCTATTGTGGTATTCAACTTATGGGGCAACCTGGAAACAGCAGCCCAATATCCACCTGGGATAACCACGCAATTTGATGCAGTCACCAGGGTTGACCACCGCTTTGATGAGCAGCTTGTCAATTTCCTAACCAGGCATGGAGAGACGAGGGGGTATTCGAATTATTGGGTTTCCTATCCACTTGCCTTCGAATCTGACGAGGCACTCATCTATGTCCCCAGGCTCCCGTATCATCTTGATTTTCGGTATACCGATCGGGACGATCGATATGAACCATACCAGGTTCTTGTGGACGAGAGTGACCACGTTGCCTACATCACAACATTCCATCCCGCCCTCGATCGGAGCATAAGAGCGAGTTTCCGTGAACTTGGAGTGATGTGGGATGAGGAAAAGATCGGGGATTATCAAATCTTCTATAATCTCTCACGCCTTGTGCAGCCAGAGGAAATTGGCGAAGGGTGGCTTGCGGAGTAACTGCAGAAGACAGCTTTTTCAGAGCAGTTCTGGCAAGATTGCAGGTGATATGCAGTATTCTGAGATTGGCACAGGAGATGCAAGGGTGACAGCGGGTAAAAGAAGTGGTTGTTAGTGCCCGATTCAACTGTATCGGGTGGTCATCCAGCACAATTAGACGGAAGGGACTCTAGTGACGTTTAAACGCCTGGTGTTTGGTATCACTTTCCTTGCTATTATCACCATGGCTGTCCGCGCCTCGGTAGGCTACGATACCTGGTGGCATCTTAAAGCAGGTGAGTGGATACTTGCGAATCGGGCGATTCTCCGGACTGATCTTTTCTCGCTTACACGCCAGGGCTCAGCATGGATATACCCAGGATGGCTTGCACAGATTCTTCTCTATGCCGCTTTTCGGACCTTCAGCTTCACCGGGCTGAATCTGTTCACTGCATTAATGGTTGTGGCTGCTTTCGCGTTTGTGTGGTGCACGCTAGAGGGTCGAGATCTGCTTAAGGCATTCATTATCCTTCTGGCTGCATCTACTTCCGGAGTGTATTGGTCCGCACGACCGCAGATCATCAGTTTTGTTCTCGCAGGCTATTTCCTGTTCGTGCTTTATTCGTTCCGAAAAGGGAAGGAGCGTTTGTTCTGGTCACTCCCTTTGGTGATGATTTTATGGGTGAATGTGCATGGAGGCTTCGCCATCGGCTTCTTGATCCTGGGGGTCTATTTTTGTGGAGAAATCGCCCAATTGATTCAGGATGCCGTTAAGGGTGGCCGGGATTGGAGTTCAGCGTGGGATCAGCATAAACGGGGGGTATTTAACCTTCTTTCGCTCAGCCTTCTTTGCGCTCTTGCTGTATCGATCAACCCTCACGGACCGCAGATGCTACTTTACCCCTTCAAGACGGTTTCCATCCAGGTTCTGCAGGATTACATTCAAGAATGGCAATCTCCCGATTTCCATCAGACTCAAATCTTCCCCTTTCTCCTGATGATTTTGCTTGTAATCGGAACAATTTCCGGGTCTCGGCGGAAGGTTAATCCAACGGAACTCCTTCTTGTTCTTGTGTTCCTGGCGCTTGCTCTTCTCGCCAGCCGGAATATCGCATTATTTGCACTTGTTGCCGCGCCTTTAATCACACGACATCTTGATGCAGTTCTGGATGATCATCAGGCGGAGTTGAGTGCTGCACCGCAGCTTCCGGAGAGTGCCGCAAAGTGGTTGAATCTGACGATATTCATTATGCTGGTTGTTGCTTCGGGCGTGAAGATATCATCCTCATTATCTTCTGAAACGAACCAGGATGAGATCGAGGCGGAATTCCCGGTCGGCGCGGTTGAATACCTGCGCGATATCCAGGCTAACAAGAATCTCTTCAATACGTATAACTGGGGCGGGTATGTTATTTGGGAGCTACATCCGGATTATCTCACCTTTGTAGACGGTCGAACTGATCTCTTCCATGACGAGATCCTGGAAGAGTATCTCGTTTGCTGGCAAGGCTTATCTGGCTGGGAGCGGATCTTTACGGAGTGGGATATCGAGATAGCGTTGGTCGAGTCCTGGGCTCCTCTGAGAGTTCGCCTTGAATCGCAGGGCTGGGACATCGATTATGAGGATGAACTTGCGGTCGTCCTTAGCTCGCCTCACTAGAGAAGAGGCTAATGAGATTTCACAATTGGAAATATAGTTATTTAGAAGGAAGAACAACATCCTTTAGATACTCGAAGAGAGTAGAGAGTCGAACTTCTTCCGGGGGTGTCGATTGAAGTATTACCTGCCAACCTGGCTTAGGATCATCCTCGTGATTGGTCTGATTGCTTTTCTAATTGGCTTGTGTGTCGCAAATTACAACTTCGTTAGCCAATCACCCGGAGGCAATGATTTCCTCGCGCGATGGACAGGCGCTCATTACTGGCTGGTTGAAGGGATAAGCCCTTACGATGAAGAAGTTAGTCTTGCCGCGCAGATGATGATTTACGGCAGAGCGGCCGATCCTTCTAAGGGTGAAGATATCGCCCATTTTGTCTACCCGCTTCCGGCGATGCTATTTTTCGGACCCTTCGGTTTCTTGCCCTTCGCGATAGCGCGTGCCATTTGGATGACAATCTTGGAGATATGCCTGGTGGTCTTGGGGCTCATCGGTCTTCGGTTGGCACGCTGGTCGCCGGATCGATACATTAAAGGTTTCGTCATCCTATTTTCTATCCTTTGGTACCATGGCGCGCGTTCGGTGATCATAGGTCAATTTGCTGTAATTGAAGCAGTCTTAATCGCCATCGCTCTTCTCGCGATTCAGAGCGAGTTGGATGAAGTTGCAGGCATTGTCTTAGCATTGACAATCGCCAAACCTCAGATGTCTTTTTTGATTATCCCCTTCGTCCTCATTTGGGCTATCCGAGCCCGAAGATTGAAGATCGTGGGGTGGTTCCTCGGGATTACCACAATTCTAATCGCCGGCTCTCTCATGGCCTTACCGAGCTGGCCATTAGGTTGGTTAGGTCAATTGTTTTCGTACCCTAGTTACACAGATCTGGGCTCTCCGATCTCGATCCTCGCGAATTTACTTCCCAGGGGCGGCAGCACTGTTAATCTCATCCTCACCGGATTGCTATCCCTTTATTTACTATGGGAATGGATTTTGGCGGCCGGCAAGGAGGACTCCTGGTTCCAATGGGCGGCTGCAATGACAATCGTGATCACGAATCTAATCGCTTTTCGAACGGCGACGACGAATTTTGTTGGAATGCTGCCGGCTTTGTTGATTATCTTCAAGACCTGGGAGGATCGATGGGGTAAAGGCGGAGTGATCGCCTCCTCGCTAACTCTCCTGGGGTTGTCGATCGGGTTGTGGTTTTTGTTCTTGGGAACGGTGCAAGTGAATGTTGAAAGCGCGGTGATGTATTTGCCTCTGCCGATCCTGACCCTGGTTGGGTTACTTTGGTCGCGTTGGTGGGTCATAAGCGCTGCCCGTCTACCGATGCGGGGGGACTGAATTAATGGAACGAGTACTTTGACGCGGCAAGAGAAGTGAGGAGTATTGGAAAAATTATTGCATAAAAACGCGAAGATGATATTGCTCGCGCTCATCGCACTCGTCCTCGCCGTCAGAATTCCATCCTTAGGTTCACGCCCATTGTGGTATGACGAGGCATTCTCTATTCTTTTCTCGCGGACAGGTCCGAAAGCTATGCTGCAGGGGACTCTGGGACTGGTTGATGGGACAGCCGCGGATGTGCACCCTTTGCTCTATTACACCCTTCTCTGGGCATGGATGCTGCTGGTTGGACAGAAGGTCATCGTCGTTCGCTTCCTGTCTGTCATCATTCACATTGCATTGCTCATACTGCTCTGGTATCTGATGCAGGAGTTGTTCGGATTGAAACAGGCTGTAATAGCAGGGTTAATATTTTCTTTGGCGCCTTTCCAGGTGCATTACGGGCAGGAAGCGCGCATGTACGGCCTTCTCAGTCTGTGGCTTGTATTCTCCACTCTATGCGTTTGGAGGGGTGTTCAAGGAGGTAGGAATTATCCTTGGGTCGCATTTGGAATTTTCGCGGCTCTGGCGATGTATTCGCACGCCCTGGCAGTTTTCTATCTCATCCCTCTCGGATTATCCCCACTGTTCTTCCGCAAATTTAAATTTTTACGATCCGCTTTACTCTCAGCGCTTATCGCGATTGTGCTTTATCTGCCCTGGGGGCTTCAACTTCCCGCTCAAGTTGCAAAAGTCGAGCGCGCATACTGGATCGCGAAACCCACGCTGGTTGAGCTGGTTCAAACAATCATGTCATTTATTTCGGGTCTGCCTATCCATCCAGGCTGGATTTCAGCAACTCTTTTTTGTGTAATACTCTTGATCGTTCTTGCGGGTGTCCAAACGTATCGAGCGGCTCGAGAACGGGATCCTCATGCAGAGCAGGCAATGTGGCTGATTTATTTGAGCGCTGCCCCTGTCCTTCTACTTTTTCTAGTCTCGCAGATCCGACCCTTATTTGTTGTGCGGGGGTTAGTCCCCTCCGGTGTCATCTTCCTGCTTTGGCTCGCTTGGGCGCTTACTCCTCGCCAACGCCGAAGGGTAGAGTCTTACCTCATGATCGGTTGTTTAACGCTTGCCTTCGCGATTGGGTTATTATCTCGTGCAACATTTCAGGGATTCCCGTACGCTCCTTTTGAGAATGTGAATGAGTACATCACCTCCGAGGTAGTGGAGGGAGGGATCGTTCTGCATTCGAACAAGATCACAATGCTTCCTGCATTTTATTACGACGAGTCAGTTCAACATACTTACATTGCCGATCCACCTGGTGCAGGGAGTGATACCCTTGCGTTGCCGACACAAGAAGTCCTGGGTCTTTTTGCTCAACCGGATGCGAGCAGTGCGGTAGGAGACGCTCAGCAGGTTTTCTTCGTGATGTTCACGCGCGAGATCGCCGACTATGAAGCACTTGGTGTGAAAAACCATCCCCATCTTTCATGGCTGACCGAGCACTATCGCCTGGATGAACTGACCGCCTGGGATGATTTATCCCTTTACAAATTTGAGAGCCCGGAATAGGTGAGTCTGGATTAAGCGGCTGGATCTGGATCCAGCAAAAAGTTAATGGAGATTGACGAGGCAGTCAACGGAATGCGGACCTGGCGTTGGATATCACTTTTTGTTCTTGGCCTTTTTGTCGCCGGATTGGCGAGTATTTGGATCCAAAGCCCTGGCTATATGGATGCAGATTATTATTTCGCCACCGGTCAGGATCTATCACGGGGGCGCGGGTTCATCGAGCCGTTCATCTGGAATTATCTGGATAATCCTTCAGGGTTATCTCATCCGTCGCACCTCTATTGGCCACCGCTTACTACACTTATTGCAACTTTACCGATGGCCTTATTTGGGCAGACATTTCGAGCAGCGCAGATTCCATTCATCCTTATGTGTGCGTCGCTTCCGGTGGTCACCGCCGCACTTGCCCTCCAGATCCACGGCAATAGAAACTGGGCATGGTTTTCGGGATTGCTTGCCCTCGTCCCAGGATTCTACCTTCCATACCTGCTGACGACGGATGTTTTTGTTGTCTACGCTCTCATAGGGGCGTTTTTTTTCTACTTTACTGGACAAGGTTTGCGTAACGGAAGAAAGCATGCCTGGATCGCCTCAGGATTGATGATAGGTCTTGCACATCTCGCCCGCGCGGATGGGCTTCTCTTTCTCCTGCCTGCGCTTGCGGCCGTCTCATATTCAGGTGAGAAGAGACTTCAGCGCTTCGCTTTGTTGATTTCCGGCTATTTAATTATTATGGCCCCTTGGTTTCTGCGGAATTACGCGGTCGTGGGGACGTTGCTGCCCTCGGCGGGAGCGAAGACGCTCTGGTTGAGATCTTACCCAGAATTGTTCAGTTTCCCGAGCAGCAACCTGACCATCCAACACTTCCTTTCACAGGGGTTCAGTGCAATCTTGCAGGCGCGATTGGCTGCATTTTGGATTAACATGCAGCGGCTCATCGGTGAAAATGGCCTGGTAATGCTCGGACCACTTATGATCATCGGATTCCGTGAATTGCGGCAGGCGTTTGAAATCCGTCTGGCGGCGCTCTATTTCGTGATTTTATTTCTCACGATGAGCATCGTTTTTCCTTTTGCTGGTTCTCTGGGAGGTCTCTTCCATTCCAGCGCAGCGATGATGCCGCTGCTTTGGATGCTCGTTCCTGTTGGACTTCATCGAACTATCCAGTGGTTGAGTCAGCTCCGTCGCTGGGATGAAGCGCGAGCCCAGCGGGTGTTTGCAGCCACAGTCTTGGGAATGACCACATTACTCACCGTAGGCCTCTATGTGACGAAGGTGATTGGCGTTCAGCCGAAGACACCCCTTTGGATGGGACCCAAGCGAACCTATGATGCAGCAGCGCAAACCCTTGGTGAACTAGATCCAGATTATGGCACCGTCGCCATCAACAACCCACCAGGTTTTTATGTTTCATCAATGAAGGGATCGGTGGTGATTCCGAATGGAGGGGAGGCTGAATTACACAAAGTGGTCGATCGCTTCGCAGTTGAGTGGGTGGTGCTCGACGTAAATCATCCAGCGGGACTCGCGGGTCTTTATCAGGGTCGGGCGAAGTTTTCCTGGTTGGAAGAGAGAGCATCACTGTTAGATCATAATAACGAACCTGTTCTGATTTTCGAAGTGAATTGAGTGGGATTTCAGGAGTGGGCGTGAAGGATCTTATTAACCGAAGGTTATTTTTACCGGCCATCGTTGTAATGGCCATTCTCTCCACAGGGGCATTCCTTATCATCTGCGCGCAAAAAACATCGCTTGGTTTCCCGCTTGACGACGCGTGGATCCATCAAACCTACGCTCGCAATCTTGGAGAGATGGGGGAGTGGTCCTTCATTCCGGGTCAATCCAGCGCCGGCTCCACATCTCCATTGTGGAGTGCACTGATTGCCATCGGATATTATTTTGAGATCCCATATAAATGGTGGACCTATGGGGTAGGTATGATCGCGTTGGTTGCTACTGCCTGGCTAGCGGTCGACTGGTTTGAAATCAAAGACCGTCCCCCCGGGCTGTGGCCAATTGGACTGGCTGCGCTGCTTCTTCTGGAGTGGCATCTTGTTTGGGCAGCGTTGTCTGGAATGGAGACCATACTTCTTGCATTTCTCTCCGTTCTATTCTTTTGGGTATTGGCGCGGGACACGCTCAACTTCTTCGGTGTGGGGGTGTTGATTGGCGTTGGTATCTGGATCCGTCCGGATGCACTGATCCTTCTCCTGCCAGCAGCCTGGACTATTCTCATCATGCATAACGGGAAGCCCCTGCAAATTGGATCCGCGCTGCTGCAAGTTATCGCTGGCATAAGCGGGCTATTTCTGATCTACTTATATATGAACTGGACCGTAGCTGGTTCAGTATGGCCAAGCACCTTCTACGCCAAACAGGTGGAGTACACGGCACTTCGGCAGTCACCTTTTATTTATCGCTACCTTGGACAGGTAAGAGCGATCGCCGCCGGTGCTCTATTCATTGTGCTCCCGGGTATTCTGCTCTCCGTTATTCAGGCGATTACCTCTCGTTCATGGCAGCGGCTCGCTCCGATCATCTGGGCAGGGGCCTATCTTGGCGCTTATGCTCTCCGACTCCCCGCAACCTATCAGCATGGCCGCTACGCTATCCCAACCATACCTATTCTTTTGGCCGTCGGTTGTGAGGGTATCTGGATTTGGTACTCACAGAATGGGGGAGCGAGGATAAAACGTTTCATCCACCATGTTTGGGTCTTGTCTCTCGCGGCAGTAGGGGTACTATTTTGGTGGCAGGGTTCTCAGGCCTATGCACAGGATGTCGCGATCATTGAAACAGAGATGGTAAAAGCTTCCCGATGGGTCGCGGAGAAAACAGAATCAGGTTCATCCATCGCAGCTCACGACATTGGTGCGCTCGGTTACTTCGGGAATCGGATAATCATTGATCTTGCCGGCTTGGTGACACCAGAGGTGATCCCTATTATTCGCAGTGAAGATGACCTAGAATCCTTCCTTGATCAGAATTCCGCCGACTATTTGATGACTTTCCCAGGATGGTATCCGCGCTTGGTCAATGGGCGAGAGCTGATCTACTCGACAAACTCGGAGTTCTCACTTCAATCGGGAGGGGAAAACATGGCCATCTACCACTGGCGCTGACAAGTTTGCTCGGCATCATCTGAGTATGCTATACTCCCCGCGGTCAAATATTTAAAGGTGGCGATATAATGGAAAAATATAGTGTCATCATTGTCGACGATCACCCGCTTTTCCGCGAGGGGGTACGAAGTGTCATTGATGCTGAGGATGACCTTAATGTCCTTGCGGAAGGGACAAGTGGCGATCAAGCGCTGCAATTGGTGCGTGAACTGCGCCCCCGTGTGGCACTAATCGACATAAATATGCCCAACATGAATGGTATGCAAGTCACGCGACAGATTAAAGCTGAGCGATTGGATACATCCATCGTTCTTCTGACCGCTTACGACGATGTTGAGCAAGTTCTGCATGCTTTCAGCGCAGGCGCTGCTGCATATTGTTCGAAGGATGTCGAGGCGGGGAAATTGGTAGATATTGTCCGACAAGTTGCCCGCGGTTTCTACATCGTAGGGGACCAGGTATTTGACGCAGAAGGTCTTGACGATTGGCTTTCTCGTGGTGTTGAAGCAGTTAGGCGACCTCATCTAGATGGTGATATTGAGGCATTCACGCCGCTCTCGCCACGCGAGATGGAGATCCTGCAATATGTAACACGAGGGATGAGCAATAAAGAAATCGCCTCCAAATTGGGAATCAGCCATCAAACAGTAAAAAACCATATGACAGCAATACTTCATAAATTAGACGTCGAAGATCGGACCCAGGCTGCGGTGTATGCCCTGCGGCATGGATGGGTCCGATTACAGGATACGAGGAAATAATCCGGAGTGGTGATGACCGAGAATGAGATTGCTGTAGAACTCAGTCCCCTCGAAGCATTCCTTGAGGAATCGCACGATCAACTTGGTAAGTTGCAGCGTGGGATGACGGAAATTCGTCTCCTTGTCGAGCAAAGTCATGGTGAGGTTGAAAAGTTAGCGAAGCGGAACGCTGACATCACCAGCCGCATCCACCAACTGCATGATCACTTCGACACCGTTCCTCGGGAGGATATCCGCACCATATATGATGACGCAATTGATGCTCAGCAGCGTCTCTTCACGATGCGCGGGCAGCTTGAGAAACTGCAGAGTGATGAGGTCCATCTTCAATCATTCTCTGAGTACATCACACGCACGCTGCAGATCCTTGGGGAGAGCCCTGCTCTTGGCGTTGAAGAAGAAGGAGCGGTGGAAAGTTCGAAGAGCGTGTTTGGACAAATTATTCAAGCCCAAGAAGAGGAACGACGTAAGATCTCGCGCCAAATGCATGATGGTCCGGCTCAGGTTCTGACAAACTTCATCCTGCAAGCGGAGATTGCAGCCAGGTTGTTTGACACGGATGTCGATCTAGCTCGCGAGGAGCTTGAAAATCTCAAAGCAGCCGCAAATTCAAGCTTTGTAAAAATTCGCGATTTTATTTTCGAGTTGCGGCCAATGATGTTGGATGATCTCGGGTTGGTACCTACCGTGAAACGGTACGCTGAAGCTTTCAAAGAAAAAACAGGCTTGGACGTCGTGGTCCTAAATACGGGTGTAGAGCGTCGTTTAGAATCCCATCGAGAGGTTGTGCTATTCCGTGCAATTCAAACATTGCTCGCGAATGTACGTGACAATGCGCAGGCAACGCATGTAAAAATTGCGATCGATCTCGATGAGAAGAACGTGAGAGCTTCGGTAGAGGATAATGGCATAGGTTTTGACCCTGAAATTCTAAAGACTGAGGAACACAAATCTCGGCCGCTCAATCAACTCCGCAACCAAATCGATACTCTCGGAGGCGTGGTGGAGATCGACAGCAAACCGGGAGAGGGTGCAAGAATCGTTGTGCGATTATCTACAGAGGAGGATGAGTAAGGGAATCACCATCTACACATACAGCTGTGCACATTAAGAAGCGTATAGTCCTCTTTTCCCTCGGATATTGGTCCTATTGAAACTTCTGTTCCACCTGAATATAATTATTACTAGCCTGTAACCAAAAACAGGCGAAATATAAACAGAAAGGAGGAAGCTGCTATGTTATTCGCCCCGAAAGAGAAAGGCCAAGGCCTCGTCGAGTACGCCTTAATTCTTGTTCTGGTTGCTGTCGTTGTGATTGTTATTCTTGCGTTGCTCGGCCCCGCCATCGGAAACGTGTTTAGTGGCATCGTTACGGCCATATAATCGATCATATGGTGGGAAACGAGGGGGTGCTTGTTAAAACACACGAATTACCCAGGAGCCCTATCCTGAATAGGGCTCCTTGTGTAAGGGAAATGTAAGCGAAAATTCTGGCATACATGTGTTAAAGTATGCACAACTTGACTTTTAGATTCATCAGCGTATGATATTCGCGACTCGTGGGTTGCTCACGAGAAAAGATCATTTGTGAAGTTAAGGAGGTCCCATGCGACGTTCCCGCATCTTCATACTGCTTGCGATAATCCTTCTCCTTGGTGTGGCTGCTGCCTACTTGTTCTTAGGGAGGGGGGGCGGTAGTAGTCCGGAGGGTGAAGCCACACCTGTTCCGATCGATGTTGTCTTCGTTGCTATCGCTGCTCAGGACATCTCGCGTGGAGCGAGGATCCCTGAAGATGGCGTAATCATGTCTCGTATGAATGCGAACTTGGTCGTCGAAACGATGATCAGCGGTTCAGCTGAAGACGAAATCCGCTCCCGGATTGTCGATCGCATCGCGCGCCAGGATATCGCTCGGGGTGTTCCTATTACTGAGGCAATGCTTACGGAGACTTCCGGCGATTTACTCGCGGGCGGCTCAAACGCTGCCCTGGCAATCCCTGCGGGTTATACAGCGATTGCTGTTCCCATGACTCGACTTTCGGGTATTGGGTATGCCCTTCGGGACGGGGATGTGGTCGATGTCTTGATTTCGTTGTTGCTTGTGGATCTCGATCAAGACTTCCAGACGATCCTGCCGAATCAAACATTGCCTCTATTCGGTTCGGGAGGGACCTCTGAGTTCCCATCGGGCAATATCACCGGGGGCGTCGATAAACTTGATGATGATGTGCCCGAATCTTCGCCATATCCCTTCGGTAAGGTGCAAACGGAAGAGATGACCGGTCAGTGGTTTCACGTTTTTCCAACGGAAGTGCAGCGGCCGCGCGCGGTTTCGCAGCGACTCGTCGAAGGAGCCATTGTATTGCACGTAGGCACCTTCCTGCTTGAAGGAGAGCTTGCAGGGGAGATCATTGCTGTTCCCGAAGGTGGAGTGGGAGCTCCTGCGCCTGAAGGTCAAGCAGCGGCGCAAAGCGTTACACCTCCTGACATCATCACCTTGATTGTCACCCCCCAGGAAGCCCTGGCATTGAACTGGGCTATGAAAGTTGGAGCAGATCTCACATTCACACTGCGCGCGCCGAATGATTCAGAAATTACCGAGACCACTAGCGTAACGCTGCAGTATTTGCTCGAAACCTACGAGATCACCGTCCCAACCAAATTGCCATATGGTATGGAGCCCCGACTTGAAAGTCTCATCACGCCGGAGCTGCCGAACGATAAACCACCTGCGCCGCCGCAGCAGTAGAAGGAATGCTGGTTGGCATTCAAATGGAGCTAACTAAATGACCGATAGCGCGGAAGCAACGATCCGCGTCCTGATTGTAGATGACATCGCTGAGACACGAGAGAATATACGCAAGCTTCTCCAGTTTGAGTCCGATGTCGTCGTAGTAGGTGCGGCGCGTACCGGCGTTGAAGCGATTGAAATGGCTCGTGAATCGGAGCCCGACGTCGTTATCATGGATATCAATATGCCGGATATGGATGGCATCACGGCCACAGAAGGGCTGCTGCGGGATGTTCCCTTCGCTCAAATAGTCATGCTTTCTGTGAACAATGATGCTGACTACGTTCGCCGAGCGATGCGCGCTGGAGCCAGGGACTTCCTGGCAAAACCGCCATCTGCGGATGAGCTTATTTCCACGATCAGAACACTATCAGTTTTTGCACATGAACAGAAAGACAAGCTAAGTCAACCTCTACCTTCGGTGGTAGTTCAAGGTCCGGGGGGAGGGCACCCTAGATCACTTCGACCGGAAGGAAAGGTCATGGTTGTCTATAGTGCCAAGGGAGGCGTTGGGTGTACGATGCTTGCTACAAACATCGCCGTTGGCCTAGACACAGCAGATACTCCGACAGTGCTCGTAGATGCTGCGCTTCAATTCGGCGACGTTGCCGTCGCGTTGAACCTGCAGGCGAAGAATAGTTTTATCGATTTGGCCAGCCGTGCGGATGAATTGGACGCAGAGTTCGTCGATGAGGTCCTACTCCGGCACAGTACAGGATTGCGAGTCCTCGCCGCGCCGGCACGACCGGAAGTGGCTGATGAGGTCACCGCTGCACAGGTACGGAATGTCCTCCAATTTTTAAAACGCAATTTCGCCTATGTCATCGTCGATACAAGTTCCAATATGGATGACATTACATTGGCAGTGTTAGATATTGCCGATCTGCTGATTACCGTTGCAACCCCAGAGATCCCTTCGATTAAAGACACCAGATTACTGTTCGACTTGCTGGGAGTACTGGAATTCCCGAAAGAGCGCCTGTTCTTCATCTTGAACAAGATGGATAAGCGCTCGGGGATTTCCTCTGAGGCGGTTGCAGAAAACCTAAAATGCACTGTGGACGCGGAGATCCCTCTCGATGAGCGTGCGATAACGACTTCAATAAACCGCGGCTCTCCTCTCCTTCTCAGTGATAAAAGTCAACCAGCTGCAAAGAGTATTTTCAATATTCTCGGAAGCATAAAAGAACGAGTGCTGGTTGATATTTTGGAAGACGAAGAGGAGCATGAAGTCGAACGGACGGGGCTTTTCAGTCGGTGATATGTTTGTGATGTGGCGAATCGCTGTCCGGTAAGGAGCGTGCAACGTGTCGTTATTGAAGAGGATCGAACAAGGACAGGCCGAAGAAAACGTGCCTGCCATCAGCAAAGACAACGATAAAGAAGGGGGAGCTATTCAGAGTTCATCAAGAATGAGCGGTCTCTCTGCACGTCGTGTTGCCCCTCCAAGCTCTAGACAGGGAGATGTAACAGATCTAAAAACTCGAGTACAGAATAAGCTGCTCGCAGAATTAGACCCCTCCATGGATGTCAGCCAGACGGCGGAGGTTCGCCAGACGATCGAGGAGTTATTCGAAAATATTCTGGCCGATGAGAGGATTGTCCTCTCAAGACCCGAGCGAAGGCGCCTTTTCGAACAGATTGTCGCTGAGATTCTCGGTCTGGGACCAATCGAACCGCTGCTCGCAGACGGCTCGATAACAGAAATCATGGTGAATGGAGCCAAGCAGATATACGTCGAGCGGTCCGGCAAAATCTTTCGTGAACCGGCGACGTTCGAAAGCGACGATCACCTGATGCGCATTATCGATCGTATCGTAGCTCCCTTGGGTCGACGGATCGATGAGTCCAGCCCGTATGTTGATGCCCGGCTGCCGGACGGTTCTCGTGTAAACGCCATCATCCCTCCAATATCGCTTGTAGGACCCACTCTCACGATCCGAAAATTCGCTCGAGACCCTATCACCGCCGATCAACTGATCGGCTGGGGTACGATCACTCCTGAAGCAATCGAGTTTCTCAAAGCCTCCGTGATGGCGAGAATCAACATGGTTATTTCTGGTGGTACCGGTTCTGGTAAAACCACCATGTTGAATATCATCTCTCAGTATATCCCCGGTGATGAGCGCATTATTACGATCGAGAATGCTGCCGAGCTGCAATTAAGGCAGGAGCATGTAATCACCCTTGAATCCAGACCACCAAATATCGAAGGCCGAGGTGAGGTTACGATCCAGAACCTCGTCGTCAACTCGTTGCGAATGAGACCCGACCGGATCATCGTAGGAGAGATCCGCGAAAAAGAAGCACTGGATATGCTCCAGGCAATGAATACCGGCCATGAAGGATCCATGACGACGGCTCACTCAAACAGCCCAAGGGACACGCTGTCGCGTATCGAAACCATGACACTTATGTCAGGCGTGGAACTTCCCATCCGAGCTATTCGGGAACAGATCTCATCCGCTCTCGAGCTTGTTTGCCATCTTGAGCGATTTCGTGATGGTACTCGAAAAGTATCTCATATTGCCGAAATCCAAGGAATGGAAGGCGATGTGATCACGATGACGGACATTTTTGTCTACGAACAAACCGGATTTGAGGACGGCAAGGTTATTGGGCGTCTCCGTCCAACAGGCTTGCGGCCAAGATTCATCGACAAGATTGAAGCGAGTGGCATTCATTTGCCAGCTTCGATCTTTGGTGTAGGCAGCGGGGCAAAGGGGTATTAGACGATGACTCCGACGGTTCTCATCGTTGGCGGCGGGCTGGGACTTCTGCTCCTGGTGGTTGGTCTGGCTCTGACATTCCTTGGAGAGCGATCCGTTGTTGAGGAACGCTTGGGCCGTTACGCCGAGGGACAGGTCGTCTCCACCGCAGGTGCAAGAGAAAAGAAGCAGCGCGGCTCGATCATCGCCGACTACCTAGAACGGGCAGGCGAAGGCTCTGATCTCTTTGACCATATTGCTCGTGACCTCGCTCGAGCGGATATAAAGCTCCGGCCGGCTGAATATATAGCCGCAATCGTGCTCTCAATATTCGGGTTTGCGGCTATCGGGTTTGTCATGAGCGGCTCGATGATATTCGCAATTGCGGCGGTAATCCCCGGTGCTCTCGTACCGCGAGCGTATATAAAGATGCAGGAGAAAAGCCGTCTAAAGAAATTCGATAATCAGTTGAGCGACATGCTCAACTTGATGGTGAATGGCTTACGAGCTGGATTTTCCACTCTCCAGGCAATGGAAGCCGTTAGCCGCGAGCTTCCAGCACCGATTAACGAAGAATTCCACCGTGTGGTTCAGGAGATGCAACTTGGTATTTCGATGGAGGAGGCGCTCGACCATCTCCTGCGTCGAATCAATAGTGAGGACCTCGATCTGGTTATCACCGCTATTAATGTTCAGCGTGAGGTCGGAGGTAACCTGGCTGAGATCCTGGATTCGATTTCGTTCACTATTCGTGAACGAGTTCGGATCAAAGGCGAAATCGCCGCGCTAACGGCTCAGGGGCGTGCGACAGCCTGGGTCATCTCTGCTATGCCTATCATACTCACGGCTCTGCTTTTCTTGATAAACCGAGAATATATTATGCAGTTCTTCAATCCTGAGACGCGAAGCTGCGGTATCCCGATCATCAGTCTCGCGGGTATCATGATTATCATAGGTTTTATTGCCACGCAGAAAATTGTTGATATCGACATCTAACGTTTAGGCAGCGGCTTGATGAACACCACGGGAGAACAAGGAGCGTAATAATGCCTTTATTAACTGTTGGAATTATTATTGGCATCCTCGTTTTGGCTGTTGTCCTGGTCGTCGCTGGCATAAGGGCACCGCAAGCTTCTGATCCTATTTCCAGCCGTTTGGCGGAATACAGCATTCGCGACGAAGCGATGACGCTCGAGGAGATCGAGCTTTCTCAGCGATTCTATGAACGAATTTTACTGCCAATCTTTAATAAGGTTGGAGTGCTCGCCTCCCGTTTCACTCCGCAGGCCACGCTAGAATCCGCCCGGCACAAACTCATTAAAGCTGGCAATCCTATGCAAATTAATCCAGCGTTCTTCATCACACTGCGTTTCGTCCTTGCAGTTGTATTGGGCGGCGGTCTATTCCTGGTTTTTTCAATCTCAGGACGGAATTGGCTTCAGGGGTTGGGAATTTCTGCGCTGTTCATGGTGCTCGGATACTTTTTACCGGATCTATGGCTTTCAAGTAAAATTTCCGCCAGGCAAAAGGCTGTCTTCCGTGGGCTTCCGGATGCGCTTGACCTGCTGACGATCTGTGTAGAAGCCGGTCTTGGTTTTGATGCCGCGATGCGCAAGGTGAACCAAAAATGGGAGGATGAGCTCGCTTTGGAGTTCGGGCGGGTAATTCAAGAGATCGGGCTTGGTAAATTGCGAAGGGAAGCATTGCGCGACATGGCCGATCGACTTGACGTCGCGGAGTTCACAAGCTTTGTCGCCGCCGTCATTCAATCTGAACAGCTTGGTGTGAGCATGGCGAAGGTTCTCCGGATCCAATCGGATCAGATGCGTGTACGCAGGCGGCAGATGGCGGAAGAGGAAGCTCACCGTGCGCCAATCAAAATGATCTTCCCGATTGCGCTGCTAATCTTCCCCTCAATCCTGCTAATCCTGCTTGGTCCGGCAGCGATGCTGCTGTTGTCTTCCCCAATGGCGGCGCTTTTCTAGAAACGCCGCAATCAATTCTGCTCACCCGGGGAGGGGTGCCCGGTGAAGCAACCTATTTCTCAATGGAACTGGAGCCGGGTTACTTACTGGCTTAAGCTGGCCATCGATCTGATCTTTCCCCCGCTTTGTGCAGGCTGCGAAGTACCTGGAACGGTATGGTGTGATGATTGCAATAATCGCATCAGCGCGCCTAAAGGTCGCTCTTGCCCTGATTGCGGGTTTCCCCTCGAGAAAAAGTTTATTTGCTCCGTATGTGCAGAATGGCCAAATCGCGTACATGTCCGACCATTCGCACATTATGAGAAGCCGCTTAGTTCCGCAATATTAAAATTAAAGTACCGACCTGATCAATCGCTTGCCAATGAAATGGCATCCTGGTTGATCGACGTTTACCATCGAACGGGATGGGAGGCAGATTGCGTTGTTCCGGTTCCCCTGGCTGATGTTCGACTTCGGCAAAGAGGGTATAATCAAGTTACTTTGATCGCTACTTCATTCACAAAAGAATTGAAGTTACATTTCTTCAACGACGCACTTAAACGGGTGCGGGAGACCCAGTCGCAGGTGGGCTTGAATCGCCAAGCGCGTCACCACAATGTAGAAGGAGCTTTCAACGCTGACTTGCGCTCCCTTCAAGATCAATCGGTCGTCTTAATTGACGATTTGCTGACATCCGGGGCAACGATGAAAAACTGCGCAATTGCTCTCCTCAACGCAGGAGCGGTGCAGGTTTTTTGTTTAACCATAGCTAGGGCATGAGACACAACCTCGTGTACGTCAAATCCATGAAAGGGGCTGCTAATGACAGTAAAAGTTGTAATCAATGTTAAAAACATGGATCTCAGCGATCAGCTACGTGAATATATTGAGAAGAAGGTTGGGAAGTTGGATCGCTATTTGGATATCATTGACCAAGCCCAAGTTGACCTGACCCACGCGAAAACCGCGCGGAGCGCGAAGGATCGCCAGGTTGCACAATTAACAATTCGCGGCAAAGGGGTGGTTCTTCGAGCAGAGGAGAGAACGGACGATATGTTCGCCTCTATTGATCTTGTGCTGGACAAAATCTACCGTCAGATTGAGCGCTACAAGGGACGCCACTGGAGAAGCCGCGGGGATGGCAGATCGGCCGCAGATGTAGTTTCATTTGAGCCGGTTGGTGCCGAAGAGGAGGAATCTCCCTTAGCGACGATCGTACGGCGAAAGCGTCATTTCCTAATCCCGATGGATGAGCGTGAAGCAGTTGAGCAGATGCAGCTCTTGGGGCATGAGGATTTCTTTATTTTTCTCGATGTCGTGAATAATCAGGTAAATATTCTCTATCGACGTAGAGATGGAACCCTTGGGCTCATCGAGACCGAGAACAAATAAGGGAAATGCTACAGGAGCCAGCGGAGGAAACGGTGGCTCCTGCGGACTATCCAATGAGCGACAGGCTCCCTGTTCTTCTCATGCTACCACCAGCGGGCTCAACCGAAGCGGAAGCTTGGGTCGCTGCCGGTAGATTGGCCGCAGCCTGTGATCTTGCTGAACGAATTATGGCAAATCCCCTAGCAGGTCCATGCTTTATTCTGGCTCATGAAGAAGTGGATCGACAGGCTTTGCAGGAAATTGGATTTGAACAAATTCTATCTTCAGTAAAGCCATTTCACTTTGGTGATGTATTAGCAGAGACAATCTCAGAACACCATCTAGATCGGCTCGCGTATTTTGGAGGAGCGAGCGCGCCGCTGATGGGGGAAAACGAATTGCAACATGTCTTCGAGCAGATCCTGCGGCATAGGACGCCAACTGCTGTTGTCAATAACCTATACTCATCTGATTGGGCAGTCTTTAACCACACACGCGTCATCGAGAATATTAAATCAAAACTGCCAAGTGATAATCCGTTAGGGTGGGTGATGCAGCAGGAAGCGCAATTCGATGTCCGGGCACTGCCGCCATCGGCGAGTTCTCGGTTGGACATCGACACACCCACGGATCTAATCCTGCTATTTGATCATCCAGGAATTGGCAGGCATTGCCGCGACTTTCTCCGCCAGACAAACCAACCTTTGCAGGACGTTACCTCACGCCTGCGTCGTGTTCTCCAAACACCAGCAAGCACTTTATCTATCTTCGGAAGAGCATCCTCAGCTGTCTGGAAAGCGCTGGAAGAGCGGACAAAAATCTGGGTGCGGATTTACGTAGAAGAGCGTGGCATGGTCGCGAGTCAGCGATTGGCTCGGGGTGAGGTGCAGTCATTGATCGCGGACATGGTTGATGATTTGCAGCCCAGCGGTTTTCTCGCCCGGTTGGCGCAGATGTCAGACGCAGCTATCTGGGATACCAGGGTCTGGATGGGTTCGAGGGGAGGGTGGCCAAGCGCTGCGGATCGTTTTGCAGCCGACCTTCGTTGGGCTGACCAGATCTCAGATAAAGCGCTCCGCGACCTTACGCTTGCGATAATAGAATCACCAATTCCGGTGGTCGCTGGAGGTCATGGAGTTGTTGCCGGAGGGCTGTTGGCGCTTCTTGAAACGCTATAGGCTACCAGCCCCTGAGGTAAGGTTCCCACTCTTCATTCTGTTCTAGATAAGTGCCATAAAGGTAAATGGCAGTCGCCCGAGGTTCGGTAGGATTGCGTTTCAGATGCATGTTTGCTGCCTGCAAGGTCCGCCCCCCCTTCTTCAGATTGCATTTCGGACATGCAGTTACAAGATTGTTCCATCTGTACTCCCCGTCACGGTGGCGGGGGATTACGTGATCGATGGTCAGGTGGCTGCCGTTCGCTCCACAGTATTGGCAGGTGAAAGAATCACGGCGAAAAATCTCTTTTTTCGTTAGCCGGACCCGAGGGTAGGGACGCTTGATCATATATCCCAGGCGTATGATCGAAGGCCGGGGATAATCCTGGCGAACCGTTCTTATATAACCACGACCGTTTAAAAGCATCTCCGCTTTGCCTGTCATGTATAGCCCGATTGCCCGCTTCGTCGAGCAGACGTTAAGCGGTTCGTAATTAGCGTTCAAAACCAGTACCGGAAGGTGCATATCAGAACATCCTCATTAGCCTAAGATTATATACCAGACTTCAATCTCCTTCAGGTACTCAATGAAAATCGGAAATAGGGGTTTTACCATCGCCACGGCGAGTGGCGTTTCAATTATGGGGTATCTAAGAATTTATGCAGGATGACTCTATATGCGGGTTGATATGCTCCAGTGTATGAAGCCGAGTGATGAACGGCCGGAAATCCTTTTACTTCCATCTGGTCGAAGAAAGTCCGAATTACGGTGCGAGAGAATGAGAAAAACCGTTCGTCTGCCAAATGTTCTGCATAGGAGATAAAGCGTTTAAGCCTCGAAGAGCTGCCTTCGAATTCAGTTGCCGTGCGAACGAACGCATCAAGGAGTTTTGAAAGTTTCGCATTAGAGGCGAGGTATGGACGAAGATTTATCCTGGCGATTCGCCAATCCGGGGAAATTATATCTTGGATAGGTTCATCAGGACCGCCGATTAACTCATTCACCTCGCGTTCGAGAAAAGTGCGGGTGGCATCTAGATCTTGAACAGCGTGCTTGCTTCCCATCGACGCCTGATGAATGAGTTTGTATAGATCCTGCACTTCCATAAGGGGGTAGCGTTTAGTTTGAAACGCAATAATTCGGCCGAATGCCTCTTCCTCGCTTGAGATTGGAACAACCAAATCCGAGTTGGTCATCTTTTGGTATTTCCTGAGGTGAGCATGATAGGTTGGCTTATTCTCGTCAGAGAATTTCGGGGAAGGCTCCCGAGGCTCTGCAAATGGATTAGTCTCGAAGTAATCAGAAACAAAGAATCGTCCCCCGTAGGGGACGGTTCTTCAAGTCACAGCCGATTACAAATTTCTGTCCTCCAATGCTTGCGTCTATTGTTGCTATACAACCCGCTTTCGCAAGGTTGAACTTATGTAATCCATGCTTGCCACTACGACGGCGATGGCCAGCATCTGCGCGCTGGCAGCCCGGTAGTTAAGCAGGTTGATGTTCTGCTGAAGAAGGAAGCCAATGCCTCCGCCGCCAGCAAAACCGATGATTGTGGACATGCGTACATTGATATCCCACCGGTACATGGTAAAAGAGATGTAGGGTGGAATAATCTGCGGGACGACTGCATAAATGATCGTTTGTAGTCGGTTAGCGCCCGTAGCCTGAACAGCTTCCAAGGGTCCTGACATGATGCTTTCCACTTGCTCGGAATACAATTTTGCTAAAGCAGCAATCGTGTGCAATCCTAGCGCCAGCACTCCCGCGAAGGGTCCAATACCCACCCACACGGCAAAAACAATCACCATAACCAGGGGTTCAACGGAACGGATTGAATTAAGAATCGTTCTAGTGACGGCGTAAAGAGTGCTGCCGATAGGAATCGAGTCTTTAGGGTTTGAGCGCAAGGCGATCAATAGTCCAAGCAGAGCACCTGCTCCTCCAGGCCATACATATATCTTTAGCGGATCGTTGATTTGATAGAACCAATTTATCACAGCTCCAATGATAATGAAAAGGAGCGCTCCCGCGATTGCCGATAGAAGAAAATTAACAATTTTCACATTGCGTTCTGAATAGCGATCGCTAATCCGCTGCCCTAATGAGCTCAGTGGGCTGCCAACCACGGCGCCTCCTGCAAGGGCGAAAACCGCCGGTGTACTAATATTTAGGACGTCGCCTAGTTGGGAAATAAAGCTCCCCAAAAACCCGAGCGGGCCGAGCGGTGTGATTAGAGACTGCCCTGCGGTAAGAGCGGATTTAGCCAGCAGCTGCAAAAAGATGATCCCGCTTGCGGCAACAATGCCGAAAACGAGTATCCGCGAAATCCGAACGACGAACCCGGGAGGTTCGAGTCCAGCCCGCGGTATTCCCCAGCGTATTAAAGCGAAAGCCAGTACGGGGGTGATGACCAGACCGCCTATATTTAGCATATTATTGGTCGACAGGAATTCGCTCAGTGTTCCGATCCAACGGGTGAGGAAGAAGCCCAGTCCAATACCAAGCGGCCAGCCGATGATCGTCATTGCGGTGCTTGTTAGTGAATATTTAACATCACTCATCAGGTTGCGGGCGGCGACAAAGCTGATCGGGATCGCCAGAAATGTGCCAAAGGTGGTTGCTAACAGCGCCAGGAATACAGTCTCAATGATCTTGTCCCACGTAACAAGGGCTGTTGCTGTCAGTTTTGGCGCTCCAACAGGAACACGTGCTGTTGCCCGAATGTATTGAGCTTCGGCGACCGGTTGGCGAGTGGGTATTTGCACGCTGACCTGAAATGTGCCGTCCCCATCGACAACAAATTTTCCGAGTTGAATTTTCGCGCCGCTTGCGGTGATGAAATTGATCGGACCTGTCGAACCTGGAGGGAGTTGATACCCCTCAACGCGAACAGTTTCTTTCGACTCGACACAGGCGACATCCGTCACCAGGTATGGCCCGCTCTTATCCGGTTCGGGAAGTTCAACTTCACCCTCAGGGCAGGGCAAGTAGATCGGTGCATCAACGTCTGTCTCTTCTTGTTCAAATTCGACGATATCGGGATGCGCAAGTGCCCGGAGAATGCGTGTTAATTGTGTCAAGCGCACTTCAGAGCTTGTCTCTTTGAAGTTCACTTTGGTAACCTTGAAGCCGTATGCATAAACGACAAGAACAACCAGGACGCCAAGCCCAAGCCCGATGGATTTGATTAGAGATCTTTGTTTTTTCACGATGGTCTCCCTTACCCGACTCGCTCGGCTTCTTTGCCGTAAATTTCCTTGAATTTATCGTCGTCGATCTCCTCTGGTGCCCCATCGAACATCAGAATGCCATCATTAAGGGCGATCGCACGATCTGCGTACTCGTGGACCAGATCCAGGAAGTGCAGGCTG
>JBARSI010000245.1:0-5875 GCA_049644665.1 Anaerolineales bacterium | reverse complement strand
CATTTTGCGCGAGATGGCATCGTATGCAAACAGGTGAGTCAGTTTGAGCAGGCTTCGATATCGTCATATACTCCCTTTTTAGCATAGAAACTGCAGGATGACTTCTCGTCTTCGTGGTCTCAGATTCCAACTATCCCGATTTATTAATATTCTCCATCATAACTCCCTAAGCATTTACAGAATCCTTTCGTTAAAGGTTAATAGTAGTCAAATCATTGGCCGTTTGCTACAATTGACGGGATTAGAATGTTCGTTCTCTTCGACTGAGACATTAATGCCCCTAAAAACAGGAAGCTTGCTCCTCCATCGTTATCGCATAGAAGGTATTCTGGGCCAGGGTGGTATGGGGGCTGTGTATAAAGCCTTCGATATCAACCTCGGCGTCGCTGTTGCGGTGAAGGAAAACCTCTTCACGACGGAAGAGTATGCGCGCCAATTCCGCCGTGAGGCAACCATCCTTGCCAGCCTGCGCCATTCCAATATGCCGCGAGTCACGGATCACTTTGTAATCGAGGGCGAGGGCCAGTATCTGGTCATGGATTTCATCAAGGGGGTGGATTTGCGTGAGCGGCTTGAGAAAGAGGGATCGGTCTCTGAGGAGGAGGCGCTGCCGTGGTTCCTCGAGACCTGCGATGCGCTAGCCTACCTACACAGTCGGAATCCTCCGATCCTGCATAGAGATCTCAAGCCTGGCAATGTCAAGATCACACCAGATAATAGGGCAATGCTCG
This sequence comes from Anaerolineales bacterium, assembly GCA_049644665.1. Taxonomy (GTDB): domain Bacteria; phylum Chloroflexota; class Anaerolineae; order Anaerolineales; family E44-bin32; genus E44-bin32. Next base: position 5,144 of record JBARSI010000245.1, on the reverse strand, counting down.
TTGATTTTGGTTTGGCGAAGGTTGTTGAAGAGGGGGGAGCAACGACGACTGGGGCGAAGGCGATGACGCCGGGATTTTCGCCGCCCGAGCAGTACGGAACGGGAAAAACCGATTCACGCACTGATGTGTATTCACTGGGCGCAACATGCTATGCGGTTTTAACGGCGACGATACCTGAGGACTCCCTAGAACGAGCGATGGGGCGTGACAAATTAACCCCCATTCAGAAGCGGAACCCGAAGATAAGCAACGCTCTTGCGGTTGTGATATCCAAATCGCTCTCCGTTGAACCAGCAGAACGGTACCAGTCTGTCGCCGAATTCGCTTCAGCACTGCAATTAGCATCTCGATCCAGACACCCAACAATCGTTCGTGATTATCATAATCTACAGCAAACTGTGGTTTCGGCAGCTGATGATGATACGGATAGCACGGAACCTGTAATCTCACGTCGAATTCGAAAGCGCAGCATCCCCAAATTATTGGTTGCTGCTTTGGCGGCGATAACTGTTCTGATAGGGGTATTCATAACAATCCCTGATCTTGGCTCGAGGCTGGTCGGGATCATATCTCAGCCCTCCATGCAACCTGCTTCCACTACTGCTAATGGTGGCGAAACGATTGATCCTGGTGCTTCGCCAACTCAAATTCTTGTTGTCCTCGCTGCGACTTCAACACCGATATTAGCAGGGACGGATACACCGTCTGTAGCTGAGGCGTCAGCGACGCCGTTTCCACTGCCAGTAGCGACGTCTACCGGTGGCGGGCTCGGTCAAATTGCATTCGCTTCCAACCGGGATGGTCGAGCACAGGTCTATCTAATAAATATTGATGGAACAGACATTAAACAGCTTACAAAATTCGATGGGGGAGCTTGTCAACCGGCCTGGTCACCGGCGGGGGATAAGCTTATTTTCACTTCCCCTTGCCGTGCTAACCAGGATCAATATCCGGGCTCGAGTTTGTGGCTCGTCGAGGTCGATACTCTCGGTAACGCATCGGAGCCCAGACAATTGCGCACGGCTCCTGGCGGCGACTATGACCCCGCTTGGGATCCAAACGGGAATCGTATTGCTTTCACATCGCTCAGGACCAATCGTCCGCAAATCTTCACAATGGATATTGACGGCGAAAATCTCAAGAATCTCAATAATGACCTGGCCTACAATCGCCTGCCCGAGTGGTCGCCAACGGGGGCCCAGATAATCTTTACGAGCTCACGAAGTGGAATAGCCGAACTCTGGATCATGCCCGCTCAAGGGGGTGATGCCAAGAAGTTCTCGGCAGGCGATACACAACGAGATACACACGCGGCATGGTCACCGGATGGCAGTATGGTCCTGTACCAGCGTGCAGTGAGTGGGCTCTCAAGATTGGTCGTGGCACCGTTCGTAGAAGTGGGGTATCGTGTTATCAGGATTTGCCCTGACGGACCCCTTGCAGCACAGCCCATGGCGGAGCCAAGCTGGTCCTGGGATGGGCAGTGGATTGTGTTTGAAGCTTGGCCAGATGGTGAGAATCACAATATTGCGATAATCAGCGTTACCTGTACGAATTACGGAGAGATTACATCTGACCCGCTTTGGGATTTCGACGCCGCCTGGCGCCCTTCCCCTTGACTTTTCCGATTGCAGCCAGGATATCAATATTCATCCGGTTTTCGAATTAGGACAAGTGTCAGGTAGTCCATGGCACGTCCGTACTTGAACGTTGTCTGCCCTTTAGATCATAATCATGGGACGAAGAGGGCGATACGCCTTCTCTCGCATCTCGTTGAACGGTGGATCGTGTGCAATCACCGATCTGCTTAAGTCCTAGAATTAAAAGGAGTGGAATATGACGGCAAAGATTATTGATGGAACAGCAATCGCGGCGGAACTTCGCGAAGATGTTACCAAAGGCGTGAAGGAATTAATCGCTGCAGGAGGAACTCAACCGGGGCTGGCGACAGTTCTTGTTGGTGCAAATCCAGCGTCCCATACTTACGTTCGTATGAAACGTAAAGCCTGCGCAAAGGCAGGTATTGAATCTTTTCATCACGAGCTGCCCGAGGACGCTTCTCAGGAGGATGTCGAACAGTTAGTTCAAGCGCTGAACGCAGATCCTCAGGTGCATGGAATCCTTGTCCAGCTTCCGCTTCCGGCAGGGTTGGATGAGGAGCGGGTTCTGCGATCGATCAGCATCGAAAAGGATGTTGACGGCTTCCACCCAGTGAACATTGGGCGCCTGGCACAGAAGGGCCGCGAACCGCTCTTTGTACCCTGCACACCAGCTGGATGCATGATCTTGCTGGAGAAAGCGGGAGCCCAGATAGAGGGAGCAAATGCAGTTGTTGTCGGCCGATCGAACATCGTTGGGATGCCAGCCGCGCTATTATTGGTTAAGGCCAACGCCACAACCACGATATGTCATTCCCGCACGAAAGATTTACCGGGTGTTTGCCGAGAGGCGGACATTCTCATCGCCGCCATTGGTCGAGCTGAGATGATCCGTGGTGATTGGATTAAACCCGGTGCTTACGTTATCGACGTCGGCATGAATCGCGTTGATGATCCCAGTCTCGAGAAAGGGTATCGCCTGACGGGTGACGTTGCCTTCGAAGAGGCTATGGAAGTCGCCGCAGCGATTACGCCGGTTCCTGGGGGTGTTGGTCCAATGACCATTGCCGGTTTGCTTGCTAACACACTCCGTTCTGCTCAGCGCACTTTACCCTGAGCACAACTGGTGAATAAAGAACTCGCCGTCCTTTTATCGGGCGGCGAGTTTGCTTTAAGGATGACAAATATCCGCCCTGGTTATGTTGTCTGACAATTGACGCGTCTGGGCAGTAATGCTAGACTCGCTTTGTCAATCCAGGGAGGGCTGATGGCGACGTTATTAATCCGCAATGCTACGCTTCTAGTCACGATGGATGGTCAGCGGCGTGAAATCCCAAATGGAGGTTTTTTCGCTGACAATGGCTGGATAAAGCAGGTCGGTTCTACAGATGAGCTGCCCGAGAAAGCCGATGAAATTCTGAATCTGGATGGACATATCGTTCTCCCAGGTCTGGTAAACACACATCATCATTTATACCAAACACTCACACGCGTTATTCCTCAAGCGCAGGATGCCGATCTTTTCAACTGGTTAAAAACTTTATATCCCGTCTGGGCTGGGCTTACCCCGGAAGCGATCCATGTCTCCACCCAATTAGGTCTGGCTGAACTGGCTCTATCTGGATGTACAACAGCGTCTGATCACCACTACATATTCCCGAACGACTGTCGACTCGACGATCAAATCGAAGCGGCTCAAACCATTGGCTTACGCTTGCACGCCAGCCGGGGATCCATGAGCCTGGGAGAAAGCCAGGGTGGGTTACCGCCTGACGATGTTGTGGAGGCGGAGGAGTTTATACTCAAAGATACACAGCGGGTAATCGAGACCTATCATGATCCCAATCCTGGAGCGATGACCAGGGTCGTTGTAGCCCCATGTTCACCGTTCTCCGTCACGCCGGAACTCATGCGGGAGAGTGCAGCACTCGCCAGGTCTAACGGTGTTCAACTCCATACGCATCTGGCGGAAACGCTTGATGAGGAATCGTTTTGTGTGGAGAAGTTTGGGCACCGTCCCCTAGCATATGTTGAGATGTTGGATTGGGCTGGGGAGGATGTCTGGTTTGCGCATGCCATTCATATCAACCCTGAAGAGGTCGATAGGATGGCGGATGGAGGTATGGGAGTAGCGCATTGCCCCTCATCTAACATGCGCCTCGCCTCAGGAATCGCGCCCATTCGACGTTATTTATCGCGAGGCGTGAAAGTTGGTATCGGTGTTGATGGCTCGGCGAGCAATGATAGTTCGCATCTGATTGCTGAAGCACGCCAGGCTTTGCTGCTTTCAAGAGTTGGATCTGCTGTAGCTCCAGGGATCGATGGCGATGAACCCCTTCTAACTGCCCGTCAGGCTCTCGCACTGGCTACCGTCGGCGGGGCAAGTGTCTTGGGAAGAGATGATGTCGGAGCCCTTCAAGAAGGCATGTGTGCGGATTTTATTGCCATGAAATTGGAACGGGTTGATTTTTCGGGTGCGCTTCATGATCCATTGGCGGCAATGCTGTTCTGCAATCCTGTGCAAGTCGATTACAACTATGTCCATGGCCAAGCGGTGGTTTCAGAGGGGAAGCTTCTGGCCGTGGAACTTCCATCGCTGATAGAGAGCCATAATCGTGTGGCACTAAATCTAGTGAATAGGAATTGAGGTTTTGAATCCATAGCTTGCATTGTGAAAGAGAGGAAGATGAAACCTAAAAGTTTGAGCGAATTGAGCCGATCACTCGTCGATGTCGCAATGGGCAGAAAACCAGCGGACATCGTCATACGTGGCGGCCGCTGGGTATGCGTTCAGTCTGGGGAGATTCTTCCGGGGATCTCCGTTGCGATTTTGGGAGAACGCATTGCCTTTGTGGGCCAGGACGCGAGTCATACCATCGGGCCTGAAACACAAGTAATCGAGGCGGAGGATCGACATATCGTCCCCGGTTTGTTGGATGGCCATATGCATGTCGAGTCGGGCATGATCACGGTTGGTGAGTTTGTGCGCGCGGTAGCTCCACGCGGTACGACAGGGATGTTCATCGATCCGCATGAAATCGCAAATGTCTTCGGACTTGACGGTGTGCGTCTCATGGTAGATGAGGCGGCTGTACAGCCTATTCAGGTGTGGGTCCAGGTACCATCATGTGTGCCATCCGCCCCGGGATTGGAGACGCCCGGTGCTGCGATCGGACCCGAGGAAATTGCAGAGGCGCTTTCCTGGCCGGGGATAATTGGATTGGGCGAAATGATGAACTTCCCGGGTGTCTTCAATAGCGACGAAAAGATGCATCTGGAGATGGCGGAAACCCGCGCAGCAGGAAAGGTCACGGGAGGGCACTACGCCTCGCTCGATCTGGGCACGCCGTTCCACGGTTATGTGGCCGGAGGACCCGAGGATGACCACGAAGGCACTCGATTAGAGGATGCGCTCGCGCGTGTCCGCCAGGGTATGAAGGTGATGATGAGGCTCGGGTCAGCTTGGCACGATGTGGCGAGTCAGGTGCGAGCTGTTACCGAAGAGGGTCTCGACCCTCGCCATTTCCTCCTGGTGACCGATGACAG
>JBARSI010000244.1:0-3498 GCA_049644665.1 Anaerolineales bacterium | reverse complement strand
ACAAGTTGGGGACAACTCCAGCAGATGTACATCTTGAAATGGTAATTCCGACACCGGGGTGACGTTCATGAAAACGTGCGGCGAACTGAGGCAGGATGTACTTGCCAGCCGTCGTGCTGCAGGCGATACGCAGATGCCCCACGACTTGTTCCTGAAGCGAGTCCATGATCTGCTGGGTTTCTACAGTATCGTGCAGCAATTTGCGAGCCCGCGGGTACAACAAGCGCGCTGCCCCGGTCAATTTCACTCTTTGACTGGAGCGATCGAACAGCTCTACACCGAGGGCTTGCTCCAGCGCCTTGATGTGATGGCTGACCGTCGGCTGCGAGATATGCAATCGCTGTGCAGCTTCTGAGAAACTTAGATTCTCGGCGACCGATAGGAAGATCTGCAATCTGGTCAAGTCGATCATTTAATCACTCCACAATATGGGTAAGTGCGCACAGAATTATACCCCCCGCTCAACCGCCAGAATATATACAATATTTGTGACAGGATCAACCCAAAATAAATCCATCTACTTGACAAAATCATCGATTTCGCTATAAAATATGGAACCGGTTCCATTCTTCTAAAGAATCTAGGATTTCTCGATGCCAGCGACGATCCGAGATGTGGCCAAGAAGGCTGGTGTAGGACTGGGAACAGTCTCACGAGTCCTCAATCAGAGCCCCCAGGTCCGCGGTGTTACCCGCCAAAGGGTATTGGCCGTGATCGACGAGTTGGATTACAGCCCAAACCCCATCGCACGCAGGTTGTCGCTTGGAAAGACCCACACCATTGCCGCCATCATCCCTTTCTTCACCCGCCCCGCAGCAGTTGAACGCTTACGAGGCGTTACTTATTCCATCTCCGGTACGGAATATGACTTAATCGTCGCCGATATCGAGACCCCAGAACGTCGGGTCGCAGCTTTCAGGGAACTTGCTCGCCGGGAACGGGTGGATGGGGTTCTGGTTATCTCCTTGCCGTTTTCGGAAAAGGATGCGGAGCAATTCAAGAAATCCGGCACACCCCTCGTCATCATCGATGTTAACAATCCCGTACACAACGATTTCAATCGCATCGTTGTAGACGACATCGAGGGAGGGCTAAAAGCCGTGCAGCACCTCCTCGATCTTGGACATACATGCATAGGTTATATCAGCGATACACTTGAAGATGCGTTTCCTTATTCTGCCAGCCGCGCACGCTTCAGGGGGTATCGCCAGGCACTCGAAGCTGCAGGGCTCAGTTCGTGTCCAGATTTTCATCGCCATGGAGAACACAGCCGTTCTGATGCAAAGACCATCGCGGTAGAGATGCTGCAGTTGGTAGAGAGACCGACGGCGATCTTCGCTGCGAGCGACACGCAGGCCATTGGTGTGTTGGAGGCAGCGCGCGAGTTAGGACTGCGCATCCCCGAGGATTTGTCCGTCGTTGGCTACGACGATGTGGAAATCGCTGAACACTTGGGTTTAACAACAATGCAGCAACTCTTGATTGAATCTGGAGAGAAAGGCGTTAGACTATTGTTAGAGGTCATGGAGGACCCGTTAAGGGAACCCGTGTGCGAAACCCTTCCTACAGAACTCATTATTCGCAACACGACAGCTCCACCTGGTTGAGATCTGTTTAATAGAGGATTCTTCGCTTTTTGAAGGATAGGCAAGTCATGGGTTAACCTGGGCCAAAAGCCCTAAAAGTTGATCCTTTGGATTTCGGGGGGCGCTTCATATGCCTCTCGAGAGAGGAGGAAGGATTTGGAAATTAGAACCAGTTCACATTCAAACAAAAGAAAGAGGATTATTCACAACACATTGGAGGATAAGTGAGATGAAGAAAAACTATCTATTACTGAGTCTCCTCGTTCTAATGTCGCTAATATTAACCGCCTGCGGCGGTGCAGCGACGGAAGAACCCGTAGACTTCACCGGTGAGGTGGTAACGATTTTCAGCGCCTGCGGTGAGGAACAGTGCATCGTCTTCGAGCAAAACTTCGTCGGCTTCGAGGAGCGTACCGGCATCGACGTCGTGGTTGAGGGCTCTGGGGACTTCGAAACTCTGGCAGTTGTGCGAGCCGAAGCCGGAGATCCCTATGACATCTTAAACTTCCCACAGCCGGGCTTGATGGCCAGCATGGCTAAGGACGGGTTCTTGGTTGATCTAGGACAGTTCATCACGGATGAAGAAATGAGCGCGGCTTATACACAATCCTGGATCGATCTGGGCACTGTTGACGGCACCGTTGTTGGTATATGGCACGGCGCGGATGTCAAGAGTCTGGTCTGGTATCCACAGGCCGAGTTTGATGCAGCAGGCTACAAAGTGCCGGTAACCTGGGACGAAATGCTAGACCTCTCCGACCAGATCGTTGCCGACGGCGGCATACCGTGGTGCATCGGCATCGAAAGCGGTGGCGCCACAGGCTGGCCGGGAACCGACTGGATCGAGGACATCATGCTCCGAACCGCCTCACCCGAGAAATATGATGAGTGGGCGCGCGGTGAGCTCAAGTTCGATTCCCCCGAGGTTAGAAATGCGTTTGATGTCCTGTCCAATATCTGGTTCAACGAGGACTACGTCCTGGGTGGCACGACCAGCATCCTGACCACCGCCTTCGGTGATTCACCATTGCCACTCTTCGATGATCCGCCAAGCTGCTTTATGCACCGCCAGGCGAGCTTCATCCCCAACTTCTTCCCTGAGGGCTACGAGATGGGAGTTGACGTCAATTACTTCTATCTTCCCCCCATTGGCGATGACTTTGGTAAGCCAGTGCTGGGCTCCGGCAACCTGATCAGCATGGGTAATGACACCCCAGCCATTCGTGAGGTTGTGAAATTCATGCTCACACCCGAATCCATCGAGGCTGAAGTTAAAGCAGGAAACGCCCTCGCTGCAATGAACGGTGTACCTCTCGATTGGTATCCCGACGCAACCAAAGCGGGTTTTGCCGAAATTCTTGCCAACGCCGACACCTTCCGCTTCGATGGCTCCGATCTGATGCCCGGCGCGGTGGGCACAGGCAGCTTCTGGACCGGGATGGTCGACTATGTGAATGGCGAGGACCTCGGAACCGTACTTCAAGCGATCGACGCCAGTTGGCCTGAATAATATGTTGATCGTGCTACATGGAGAATGGTTGAAGTAATTGAGAATTAGCAGGACAGCCTTCCAAAGGCTGTCCTGCTCTCTTATAGATATTTATTGGAGGGGCATGATGGAAGAAGCAGTTCAACACGAACAGCAGCCCAACAAAGATGCAAGCATCTTCACAACGGGTCCTTTGCGCATCATCGTCTCTTTAATTGTTCCAGTGATTGCCTTCTTGGTGCTGCGCTGGAGTTTTATCTACATGCGCGACGCCGACGCGAACAAGCTGCTCATCGGGCTGGTCGCACTCATCATCGGCGTGGGTGCGGTTTGGGCTCTTTACCTCATCACAGATAACCTGGTGTCGCTGCTCCCGCAAGGAATCGGAGATACCGTACGCCCTTTCGTTTTCGTGGGACCTGC
>JBARSI010000243.1:0-11846 GCA_049644665.1 Anaerolineales bacterium | reverse complement strand
GCGGTCGAAGAGGGCATCGTCCCCGGTGGTGGTGTCGCTTTGATCAACGCCATGGAATCGCTCAACAAGGTAAAGATGCACGACGAAGACGCGAAGATCGGCGTCAATATCGTCCGCAAATCGCTTGAAGTCCCCATGGCAGGCATTGCCGAGAACGCCGGTCAAGATGGTGCGGTCGTTATCGCGACCGTCCGCAGGATGCAGGAAGAAGCCAAGAATAAGAACATCGGCTATGACGTCATGAAAGGTGAGTACGTCGACATGGTTGGGACCGGCATCATCGATCCTGCCAAGGTGACGAAGGGTGCGCTGGAGAATGCTGCATCCATTGCAGCCATGATCCTGACGACTGAGGCATTGATCACGGATATTCCTGAAAAGGACGCTCCGCCAATGCCGCCGATGCCGGAGTATTAAACCGGTAAAGCAGAATGACTTAGAGCCCCTCTACCCGAGGGGCTTTTTTTTGCCAACCAGTCGACGCGCGACTTCAAGCTAAAATATTCGTATATCTTTATTGAGGCTGATCAGTTATGTTGATGTTATTTGTCAGACGTATGTCACCCAAGATTATGATGAGCCCATATACTCTTTTAATACTTCTAGTGGAGGAAGAACATGCCTGAATCACAAACACGTTTCTTGCGTCGATCGAAATCGGACAGGGCATTCGCAGGGGTTTGCGGCGGATTGGGAGCTTTTTTCGGGATCCGCCCCATCTGGTTTCGTCTTGCTTTCGTGATAGCGTCACTCCCTGGCGGGCTGCCGGGGATAGTGCCATATGTGATTTGCTGGATCGTCATCCCCGAAGAGGGCTAATGGGGGTAAGAGGTCGTGAGAAATTCACGCTAGGACCACCGTTTCTTACACAGGATGCATACCTCTTGTGATGTGCGTGCACTTATCCGGTTGGCACGCCCGAATAGGGTGGTGCAGATATGCATAATACCAAGCCCCTTTCTTTCCCCAATTTGTTCTTGATTCATGGCTGCGGGTCGGCGGCAAGTATCAAAGTAGGGTCTCTGGCCAGGCAAACCATTTGAAACGATGAACAGGGGAACTACCTTGCGCAGGGAATGTTTTTTTGAAACCCTTATGATTTCTTTTTAGCCAGATCTTGAGGAGATGTGTATTCAAGCGCCGGATGTGTAAGGTTGAGTGCAGATTAGCGGCGATGGTCTAAATGTGGAGATTTATATGGATAACGTTTGTCGAGCTCTTAGCGGTTCACCAGACATAGGTATAGAGAGCCCAGGCGACGACAGCAACCACAACGATTAGACAACCGCATCTCAGGAATTTAGCTGTTGTACGCAAGAGGAATCGCAGCACAAACCAACCGAGAGCCAGCCCAATCGGAATGAGCAAGATATATTCCCAACGAAATTCATCGATCAAAAATCCCATTTGCTGATACCTCGTTAGTAGTCCGGGAAGACCATCTTCCCGCGCTTGATCACCATAGATACAAGGTTTGTACCAAACCGGTAACCCAGGTGCCGGTAATCAGAGACATTGAGGAGCACGATATCCGCTTGTTTTCCGCCCTCGATGCTGCCGAGAACATCATCGCGCCGGATAGCTGCTGCGGCATTGATCGTTGATGCGGCAATGGCCTGCGCCGGTGTGAGCTTCATGTAGCGGCAGGCTAGAGCCATCACCATCTGCATACTTTCACACCAGGCCGTTCCCGGATTGAGATCGGTTGCCAGCGCAAGAATCCCGCCCGCTTCGATAATTGATATCGCTGGAGTGTATTCCCTCTCAGCTAAACCGAAGGGAGTGCCGGGCAGCGCTACTGCAACGGTGTCAGATTGGCCAAGTGCGGCGATATCCTCAGGAGGCGTTTGGACCAGGTGATCGGCCGAAGCCGCATCCAATTGCACGGCCAGCCCGGTTCCGCCCAGACTATCGAATTCGTCTGCATGAATCTTGAGTGGGAAGCCGATTTCCTTGGCGGAAGAGAGGATACGGCGGCTCTGATTAATGTTAAAGGCGCCGGTCTCGCAGAAGACATCTACGAAGGGTAGATGTTCTCCGCTCGCTTCCTTCACCCACCACTGCTTGACCGCAGGAAGCATTTGGTTGACGATGTCATCAGTGTATGTTTCGTACCCGTCTTCCCCCGCGTCGGAATATTCTGGAGGCAAGGCGTGGGCGCCGAGGAAAGTCGGTGCGAGCTCTATAGGACCCTCCTTGTTAAGCAGGAGAATCGCTTGAAGCATCTTGAGCTCGGTTTCCAATTCAAGCCCGTATCCTGTTTTCGCCTCGGCAGTTGTTGTCCCATGGGCAAGCATGCGGTTCAAACGCAAGCGAGCCTGGGTAACAAGCGAGCGAATACTGGCCGCTCTTGTTTGCTCAACGGTTGAGATGATCCCGCCACCTGCATCCATGATCTCCATATAACTAGCGCCGGCGATACGCATCTCGAACTCAGCGGCCCGATCTCCTGCAAATATTAAATGTGTGTGTGGGTCAACGAAGCCCGGGAGTACAACGCTCCCGTCAGCATCGATTGACTGATTCGCATGGAACCGGCGCTGGATTTCGTTTGTTAACCCGACCGCCAGAATATTTCCATTGGCGACCGCAATCGCCCCATGCTCGATAATTCCAAGATCGCCCAACGAGGCCCCTCTTTGCGGTCCACCAGCAAGTGTGAGGAGTTGGGATGCTGAATGAATGATCAGGTCTGCTCGAGACTTGTCCGTCATAAGTCATCCTCTTTATGTGTCATCCCTATTCTACCTTGACCCAAATAATCAGGATGGCAAGTGCGATGCTCGCCATCGCTGCCCCAAAGGCGGAGCTTGCTAGTATGTTGATTTCAAACAGCGCAGGTCCGATCAGTGCGCCCACTGCCCGACCGCCAGCGGCTGCGGTTATGCTTGCCGCCATCAACGTGGCTCGGGCGGAGGGGGCAAGCTCTGTGAACAGTGAGATCAGGGTTACGAATGTGAACTCAAAAGTGAGATAGAAGATGAAGAGTCCAATCAAGGCGGGGATCAGGCTCCCTCCGAGAAAGGGGAGCAGGAGGCAGGCGAGCACGATGGCGATAATTCCAAGGCAGAGAGAGCGTATTTTTCCCAATTGGTCTGTCAAACTGGCGACAATCCCCACGCCGCTCAATTCTGCGAACCCGATGAGCACAGAAGCCGCGCCAAGGGCTACAACCTGTAAACCGAATGATGTTTCGAGCCAGAGGCCATAGATAACGTTGATGGCTTCATTACCGATATTGATCAACAGAGACACCGTGAGCGCTGCGAGCGTGGAAGGGTGGGAAAAGATTGTCTTAAGTGCATGAGTTAGCGATGGCCGCACCGAGTCGCCGGATGGGTCAGAGGGGAGCGCGCGCCAGATGAAGAAGGCCGCGAGGGCGGCGAGAATCCCAAGGAAGGGAAATGGGGTTACCCAATTACGGCGATAGATGAGCCAACCGATGATTGGCAAGCCAACAAGCGCAGCAACCGACCAGCCAATTTCCGTAATTGCGATCGCACGCCCTCGTAAGTTGTATTGGACACTATCGCCAAGATGGGCCTGCATTGCCGGGTCGAAGACAGTTTTCCCGATAAAGCCCAAGAGCAGAGCGATGAGAAAGCTGATGTATGTAGGCCATAAGAGAACTAGAAGGGAACCTCCGCTGAATATGCTCAGTCCTACAAGCATCGCAGATTTACGGCCCATCAAGTCACCCGCTGACCCGAATAATGGGCTTAGGATGCCGAGACTGGATCGGGCGGTGATGGCCAGGGAGATGAAAGAAATATCAACACCAAGCGCGCGAGCGAACGTTGGCAAGAATGGGTAAACCATCCTGAAGCCGGTATCCAGGATGGTTCGGGTGATAAGGAAGAGTGTTAGCTGACCGCGCAGTGGAGCAAGCGACGGTTCTTTCATCGGCGCTCAAATACTCGCTGGTGGAGCCAATGACTAAGCCCCCAAAGGGCGAAAACACACAATCCCAACAGTGTGAAGAAGAAAAGCTGGATCTCGAGCGAATTTGAGGAGAGGATCGGAGAAGATGGGTGCATAACCTTCTCTGTCCGTGCCAGAGTGAACCAGAGCGCGGCGAAATATCCCATATTAATCAAGCTGGTGTAGCGGGGTTTTCTCCAGATCAGGCTGGCAAGTTGAAACAAGATGCCGATGATGGCAAAATCTATGGCAAAACGGAAGCGCGGTTCGGTGAGGTAAAGCCCATTCCAATTTGCCTGCATCGTCCATAAGCTAAGGGGAAGATAGGTGATCCAGAAGAAAATCCCGGCTAGTCCAAAGGCGCCCGACCAGGTGTGCAACGCCGGTCTTGAGAGGAGCCATCCAATGAGACCAATTGCGGCAGCTGCTCCGAAGGCGATAAGCGCTGTCCAGACCCATGCACCGTGGATGTAAACAAGACGAACATTAGTTCCCAACGAACGTTCGGCAGGACCGAAAAACGAAGCGATGGTGATGACGATAATGGCGAGCAGGAAGAGCTTGAAAGAAGGTATTTTGCGCATAGGATGGATATTTTACCCTGAAGTCTTCAAAGAACCGATTATCGCCTCAGAGAGGTAGAAATCACGCGCTGCTGTGCTTGGCTTGAGGCAGCGAAGGGTCTGAAGGGCTATTCTCCCGGTCTATTTGAGCATCGGCATCTTTAACTGATGATGTCGAGCGGCTGCGATCGCATCCTCGTAGCCGGCATCAGCATGGCGAACGATCCCAGTACCTGGATCAGTGGTCAGCACACGCTCTATTCTTGCTGCAGCTTCTGGGGTTCCATCAGCGACAATAACCTGCCCGGCGTGTTGGCTAAAACCTATGCCGACGCCGCCTCCGTGATGGAATGAAACCCAGGTTGCACCACCGATGGCGTTAAGCATGGCGTTCAAGAGCGGCCAATCGCTGACGGCATCGGTCCCATCGAGCATCCCTTCAGTCTCTCGATTGGGTGAAGCGACCGAGCCTGCATCGAGGTGGTCGCGCCCGATAACGATCGGTGCCTTTAACTCACCGCTGGCAACCATCTCATTGAAGCGTAACCCGGCCTTCATTCTTTCCCCGTAACCTAGCCAGCAAATGCGCGCTGGCAATCCCTGAAAACGAATTTGCTCGCGCGCCATTTTTAGCCAGCGAAGTAGGTGTTCATCGTCCGGGAAGAGTTCTGCGACGGCTTCATCTGTGCGGTAGATATCCTCTGGGTCACCGGAGAGAGCCACCCACCGGAAAGGACCCTTTCCAAGGCAGAAAAGAGGTCGAACGTAAGCAGGGACAAAGCCGGGGAAGTCGAATGCATTCTGTACTCCATGGTCGAAAGCGCGTTGGCGCAGGTTGTTACCGTAATCGAAAACTTCCGCACCACTGCGTTGAAAGGACAGCATGGCTTCAACGTGGCGGGCCATGGATTTCATAGCTTGATGGGCGTATTCTTCGCGATTATTCTCGCGCAGCTGATTGGCATCCTCGAGTGTCAAACCGTGAGGGACATAGTCGTAGACGTCATGAGCAGGTGTTTGATCGGTCACGACGTCCGGTGTGATGCCTCGTAGCACGAGCTCAGGATAAATTTCGGCCGCGTTTCCAATCAAGCCAATCGACCGCGGCTCATTATCATTGAGCGCTTCTTCAACGAGTGTCATAGCCTCCTCAAGGTCATTTACAACATATTCCACGTAACCGTTTTCGAGACGACGCATTGCCCGGTCCGGATCGACCTCAACAACCAGGCCAACGCCCTCATTCATGGTGATAGCCAGAGGTTGAGCGCCGCCCATTCCACCTAGACCAGCGGTGAGAACGAACTTACCTCGCAAGGAGGGCCAGCCGTTCAGGCGCGCCAGAGATCCAAGTGTCTCATAGGTCCCCTGGAGGATGCCCTGGGTGCCGATGTAAATCCAGGAGCCAGCGGTCATCTGACCATACATGATCAAACCCTTCGCGGCCAGTTCGTCGAAGTGCTTCTGGGTGGCCCAATGAGGTACAAGGTTTGAATTGGCGAGCAGTACGCGAGGGGCATCGGGGTGGGTTGTGAAAACTGCGACCGGCTTACCGGATTGCACGAGCAGGGTTTCATCATCTTCAAGCTGCTTGAGCGATTCAAGTATGGCCTCGAATGAATCCCAGTCGCGGGCGGCTTGCCCTCGACCTCCGTAAACTACTAGATCATCGGGTTTCTCCGCGACCTCGGGATCCAAATTGTTTTGGATCATGCGGTAGGCAGCTTCTGTTAGCCAAGATTTGCAGGTAAGTTCTGTACCACGTGGTGCGCGTACCAATCGCGGTTGAGACATGTTCGCCTCCATAATTTCAAGATTAAATTCCGTTAGGCTTATGATGAAGCCGGGCCCTAGGATTTATGGCCAGACTATGCAATATTGAAATGTGTTCGGTATGAGAAGCCCCTCTTGTCAGATTGTAAATGGATTATCACTCGTGGAATTCATCGATGGCGTTCGCCCAACGATCCAGGTGAGTGATTTCAGCGAAGTTTTTCCGCCCCCCACCTTTAGGTTTTTCGGTCAATTGCTCGGGATGGAGGGGGTAGCCAAAGGAAAGCGAAACATGGAGATGCAAGTCCTGCGGATATCCGAGGAGTTCCCTGGCTGCCTCCGGTTGATAAATGGTCGCCAAACATGATCCCACACCGAGTTCCCAGGCAGCGAGCTGCATATAGGCGGCTGCTTGCCCTGCATCGAAAAGGATGGACCAGCGCTGGTTCGGGTCCGGGGTGACGATGGCTATACCCAGGGCAGCTCCTGCCAAGTGTCCGGCATAGGTTCCCAATTCGGACAGGCTTTTGAGGGTCCCACGATGGCGAATGAGGATGAAGTGCCAGGGTTGTCTATTTTTCGCCGATTGTGCTCTACGCCCAGAATCGACGATTCTGCGCACGACATCTTCGGGAAGGGGTTCATCGCTAAACTCGCGAATAGCGCGCTTGATTCGGATTGCATCATGGACGTTCATAGCGTTCTCCAAGAGTTATCAAAGGTAATTATACGGCTCAATTGAATGGTACCCCAAGCCCTGGTAAAAAACAGGACCCGACACTTTGTGCGCCGGGTCATCAGGGTTAGGCTCGATTGGAGTGGCTAATATTCTGCGGATTGATTATGCAGGGTCCTGCTCATTGAGTGATCAGGGTGGCGAAGGAAGTGCCGCGAAGCTTCTGAACCAACGTGTCCTGCGCGTTGCACCACACGTCCTGGACAGGACAATCATCGCCGAATACGCATGCGTTTCCATTTAAGACGCACTCGTTCAGCATAATTGGACCATCGATGGCTTCGACCACCTCAAGCAGTGAGATTTCATCCGACTTGCGAGCCAGTGATACGCCCCCACGAGCGCCGCGCGAAGTTTGGACGACGCCGGCGACGGAAAGCTGCGAGACGATCTTTGCCAAGAATGAAGGCGGTATGTGTTGATTTCGAGCGATTTCGCTCGTTGGCGCCCGTCGTCCATTATCCAGTCCTGCCAGGTAAAGCACCGCGCGGACTGCGTAGTCCGCTTGACGTGTAATCTGCATTCCATATCCTCCAATTCAACATAGATACTCTAACCATCAGGATAGGAGTTGTCTAGTTATATGAGTGTACGATGGGGGTTCCACAAGGAACAAGTGAATAGTGTCACAAGGCCGGTATGACCTTTTACGAATGGATATGGTTGCCTGAAAAACCAGCCATGGTATGATTGCGCCATCGCCCGGTTTTAATTAAAAGGTTTTTCTACAAAGGAGGCCCTGTGAAGCAGATCGCAGTTGTGGGGGTTGGATATGTAGGGCTGGTTAGCGCCGTGGGGTTTGCTGATCTAGGCAATCGCGTTATCGCCCTTGATATCAATGAAGAGCGTATTAATGACCTCAAGAAAGGCATCATGCCGATCTACGAGCCCGGCCTGGAGGAGATGGTCGCTCGCAATGTTGCTTCAGAGCGATTGTCCTTTACCTCATCCTACCCGGAAGCGATTCAAGGGGCGGATTTTGTTTTTATAGCCGTTGGAACACCATCCGGCGTCGATGGTGAGGCGGATCTGAAATACGTTAAGTCGGCCGCAGAGTCCGTGGCGCAAGTGATGGATGCACCCCTCATCGTTGTCAACAAGTCAACCGTACCTGTCGGGACGGGTGACTGGGTCGCGGAGATTATCCGTACCAGCCAGCCCAAGCCTATTCCATTCTCCGTTGTATCTTGCCCTGAGTTCCTGCGAGAAGGATCGGCGATACTCGACTTCATGAATCCGGCGCGCACAGTGCTCGGATCCGAGGATTATGAAGCTGCTGATAAAGTCGCCCAACTACATCTGCCTCTGCGGGCGCCGATTATGATTACCAACCTGCGTACGGCAGAGATGGTGAAGTACGCGTCAAATGCATTCCTGGCCACGCGCATTTCCTTCATCAATGAAATCGCAAATATCTGCGAGGAATTAGGCGCAGATGTCAAAGAGGTTAGCACTGGCATGGGCTATGATGCCCGCATTGGCCCTTACTTCCTGGATGCTGGTCTTGGATATGGTGGATCGTGTTTCCCCAAGGATGTGAAGGCCCTTGCGCACATGGCTGATGAAAAGGGACGGCACCCGCAGCTCCTTCAAGCCGTAATGGACATCAACGATGATCGGCGTCGGCTGCTTGTCGAAAAAATTAAAGACGGTGTGGGTGAGCTCCAAGGAAAAGTAATCGGGATTCTGGGGTTGACATTCAAACCCAATACTGACGATCTCCGTGAAGCACCAGCGCTCGACATAGCCGAGCGTTTGCTCAAGGATGGCGTGAAAGTCCGCGCTTACGACCCGGTGGGAATGCCTGGTGCCGCTAAACTCATGCCTGCGCTCGAAATGGCGGATGACCCCTACGCTTTGGCAGAAGGCTCCGACGCGTTGGTTATCTGCACCGAATGGAATGAATTCAAGCAGCTAGATCTACAACGGATTAAAGATCTTATGCGCAGCCCGGTCGTCATCGATGGCCGCAACATTTATGAGCCTCATGAGATGGATCGATTGGGATTCACCTATCTTGGTGTAGGTCGGGGGTATAACGACGGTCTACCAATGAATGGTTGATTTCTCAAATGACTGATGCCCCCAAGCCCACCCTCGTTACACGTCTTCGAAACGGCCTTGAGGTACGTCTTAAAGAGATTCATACCGCACCCCTGGCAACCTGCTGGGTCTGGTACCGGGTGGGGTCGCGCAACGAAATCCCGGGAACTACCGGGATTTCCCACTGGGTCGAGCATATGCAATTTAAGGGAACCCCTACCTTCCCGGCCGGGGTATTAGACCGCGCCATTTCACGCAACGGGGGCATCTGGAACGCCTTTACATGGTTAGATTGGACTGCATACCTTGAGACATTGCCGGCAGACCGCATCAAATTAGCTCTTGAGCTTGAAGCAGACCGTATGGCGAACAGCCTTTTCGAACCAGACGAAGTAGAGGCGGAACGGACGGTCATCATCTCTGAACGCCAGGGGCATGAGAACGAGCCGACTTTTCGCCTGGCAGAGGAAGTGCAGGCGGCCGCCTTCCGGGTTCATAGCTATCACCATGGCGTCATCGGGGATATGGTGGATTTACAGACGATGACGCGCGACGATCTTTTTGCGCATTATCGCCAATTCTATAACCCCAACAATGCCGTCCTGGTTGTTGCCGGTGACATTAACACGCGGCGTATGCTGACCCAGATAAGAGAGATCTTTGGTCCGCTGCCCAAAGTTACGGTGCCGCGGCACATTTCAAGGCGAGAACCACCCCAGAGCGGGGAGCGGGTTGTGAATGTTAGTGGACCCGGTGAGACGCCTTACCTAAAAATCGCCTATCATGCCCCGGCGGCAGATGACGACGATTTCCTGGCGATGAATGTTCTGGGTAGTGTGCTGGCGGGGGCTTCAAGTTTTAATTTCTTCGCTGGAGGGATCTCCAATAAAACATCGCGCCTTTACCGGGCGCTCGTTGACGGCGAAGTCGCAGCTTCCGTTCAGGGAGGCCTGGCTGCATCCGTTGACCCTTATCTCTATAACGTCCATATCACGGTGCGCCCAGACAGGACACCAGAGCAGACGCTTGCTGTGCTGGATCAGGAGATGGCGCGGATTCTCGAAGCGCCGATCGATGAAGGGGAGATATCCAAAGCGATTAAACAAGCGCGCGCTCTTTTCGCTTTCAGCAGCGAAAGCATCACCAATCAGGGATTCTGGCTGGGATTTTGTGAGATGTTTGCAGACAGCACATGGTACGAGAGCTATCTAGACCGCCTGATGGAGGTAACCCCCAAGAAGGTAGTGGAAATCGCTCAAAAATACTTTGTTGACTCCAATCGCGTAGTTGGATTCTACCGTCCAAATTCGAGCTGAAGTTATGCCTAAAGAAACGCCAGTTCTACCACATCTTGATATTGCTGCCCTACCGGGACCGGATACTATCCGCAGGGAAGTATTACCCAACGGTGTTGTGCTGCTCATCCGCGAAAATTTCTCCAGCCCTTCTGTTGTACTCTCTGGTTACCTTCTGGCGGGAGCGCTTGCGAACACACCGGAAACTGCTGGGCTGGCTTTCATGACAGCAATTGCCATGACCCGCGGCACACAAACACGCTCCTTTCAACAGATTTTCGAATCAATAGAATCTATTGGCGCACGACTATCGCTGCATGGTGGGACACACTCCACAGCTTTTCAGGGAAAAGCGCTAGCAGAAGATCTCGGTTTGCTTTTAGAGCTCTTAGATGATGTTCTACAGAATCCGTCTTTCCCGAAAGCGGAGTTTGAACGATTGCGCGCCCAGCAGCTTACCGCGCTAGGGATCCGTGAACAGGATACCGGGGCCCGTGCGCAGATGGCGTTTGACACACTTGTGTACCCGGATCATCCTTACGGGCTGTCGACGAATGGTTATGTGGAGACAATAAGCGAGCTGACACCCTCTGATCTACGAAGATTTCATCGTGAATATTTCGGCCCCTCTGGCCTTGTGATCACAATTGTAGGCGGTGTTAAAGCGGAAAAGGTTTTTGACCTTGTGACCTCTACACTCGGCCAATGGAAAACGAAGTCACAACGGGAGATGCCTGACCTGCCGAACTTGAAATCATTGAAGAAATCGAAGAGCGTTGAAGTCCGACTCGAAGGGAAAGCACAGAGTGAACTGGTAATCGGAGTCGCGGGACCAAGTCGATACGATGAGGATTATTTGGCGGCTGCGATGGGGAACAGTATCCTCGGGCGTTTCGGCCTAATGGGGAGAATTGGTGAAGCGGTGCGCGTCAGTGCAGGTTTGGCATATTACGCCTATAGTGCGATCTCAGGCGGACCGGGCCCTGGTCCCTGGCAGGTGGTTGCCGGGGTAAACCCGAAAAATGAAAATCGAGCGATCGAGATTGTCAGGAACGAGATCAAGCGTTTCACATCTCACCGTGTGGGCGAGGAAGAACTTTTCGAGAACAAGGCTAATTTTATTGGTCGTCTCCCGATGCAACTCGAGTCAAATGAGGGTGTCGCCGGGGCGATCTCGCATATTGAACGGTATGGTTTAGGGCTTGACTACTATCAACGCTATCAAGAATTGATCGCAGGGATAACTCGCGATCAGGTTTTGGATGTGGGACAGCGTTTTCTCGACCCTGGACGGCTTGCGGTCGCCATCGCTGGTCCGGATGAGGGCGGTGTGTGATGCTTGTCTCCTCTGGTGTAGATATTGTCGAGGTCGAGCGCATCGACCGCGCCATCCTGCGCCATGGTCAGCGCTTCTTTCAGCGCTTGTTTACCTCTACCGAATTGGTTGATGCGGGAGGGCGTACACCAGCGTTGGCGGCTCGCTTTGCAGCGAAGGAAGCAGTAGCGAAAGCGCTT
>JBARSI010000242.1:0-3041 GCA_049644665.1 Anaerolineales bacterium | reverse complement strand
GAGCGCGGAGTCTTACTGACCAGAAGGAACGCATCCGGCTTTATCAACAGGCTGATAGGATCCTGGTTGAGGAGGCGCCCCTTCTACCTCTCTTCCATGGACAATATAATTTTCTTGTTAAACCCTGGGTGAAGAAGATAACGCTATCCCCGATGACATACCCGGTGCATAAATACACTGTCCTCTAGCCGCACTGACGGAAAGTTCTTATGGAGGAATTGGCTACGATGATGGCGGTTGAAATCTCCCGTCCCGCGTTCCATTGTTGGTGCTGCCGGAAGTCGAAATGTTTCACCCGACGAATTAGAAATGGGTGATGGATAACTGCGCGCTGATTAATTATGGCTTCGTAGCTCGATAAAATATCAAAGGAATGGTCTTATGTCAGAAATGGCAGTAAAACGGCTGGAGACGCTCTACCAGGTCTCCCAGGCAATCGGCTCCACACTTAACTTAGAAGAAGTCTTGAACGTGGTCATCGACCAGGTTATTTCGGTTACCGAGGCGGAGCGGGGTTTCCTCATGCTTGGTGAGGAATTTGACGACCTTTCCTTTCAAGTAGCGCGTGCCATGGACCGCCGCGCGATTGAGTCTCCAGAATTTCTAGTGAGCATGGGTGTCGTTGAGCGGGTCGCGAAAGAGGGAAACCCATCCTTAACAGATGACGCGCAGAGCGAAACCTGGCTATCCGGTCGGGCCAGTGTATCCAGTTTGAAACTTCGATCGATCATGTGTGTGCCGTTGAAGGTGAAAGGGAATAACATCGGTTTGGTCTATGTGGACAACCGCATGCAGGCGGGGATTTTCACTCCTAACGATCTCGAACTCCTGCAAGCTATTGCGAACACGGCTGCGGTCGCGATTGAGAATGCTAAGTTACACCAATTCGAAGTGCAGCGGGCTCGCATCGATCGGGAATTGGAGGTTGCGCGTCAGATCCAGAGCAGTCTTATACCACTCCATGCACCGGAGATTCTTGGCTACGATATACGTGGCTGTTGGCGATCTGCACGAGAGGTCGCGGGTGATTTTTACGATTTCATCCTCCGACCCAATGGCGAGCTAGGGATCGTTATCGGGGATGTGACAGATAAGGGGGTTCCAGCGGCTTTCTTTATGGCATTGGCCAGGACGACAATCCGGGCGAGCTTGATGACCGATGCTCCGGCTGAAACGTGCATCACGAATGCCAATCAACTGATTTGTGCTGACTCCAGCAGCGGGATGTTTGTCACCTTTTACTACCTCGGATTGAAACCGGGGGAACAGACGGTTACAACGGTGAGTGCAGGCCATAATCCTCCAATCAGGGTTAACGCAGCTAGCGAAGAATTAGAAACTCTCCCAGGAGGGTCATTACCGTTGGGTATCGAGGTGGGACAAGAATATAAGCAGGAGAGCCTGAAAGTCGCGGAGGGCGACTTGATTCTGCTTTACACGGACGGAGTTATCGATGCCATCAATGAGGACTCGGAGTTCTTCGGACTCTCCAGGCTTTCGGATGTCCTAGGGCGATGTATCACGAAAAAGGCGGATGAGGTGCTGGAGGAGATTGAGGGTTCTGTTAATGCCTTTATGGGGGATGCCCCGCAATTTGATGACCTAACGATGGTAGCGGTGAAATGTGGAAAGTGAGCCAATCGGAGGTCGATACCGTTTAGATGCGAAACTCGGGCGTGGTAGCTGTGCAACAGTGCATTGTCCCCTCGCGAAACACCTCCTTCCGACCGAGTCAACTACCCCCCAGCGAGCTACGGGGCTTTCAATAACTTTCTTCCCATAGCTCCAACTGTACATACTTAGCACTGATTTGGTAACGAATATACCGTCTTATGATTTCAGCCGTTACCAGGTCACCTACAGATCGTACGAAATATCCGTCTCCTCACAGGTTCCGCCTCGATCACCGAAACTGAATCGGCATGTGTAGCGCGCACAACGGACGCATATGGAAGAGTTTTTTGACCTATACATGGGGGAACTGGATTTGAAGAGTGCTAAATTAGGCACTGAGGGATTGGGAGGGATTCTACAACACGGTTCGGCCACACCGTTCGCTTGAATTGAGGACACCGGCAGAGCTGCTTATTAAATGCCACTCGGGATTGGCTACAACTTCAAAATCGTCTCATATGTACTGAACGAATAAGTAGTGTCCCACAATTGCCGAGGGGAGATGGGAAGTAGACCGACCTGAGACAAGTTTACTGGCCTTTGGTT
The DNA here is from genome assembly GCA_049644665.1 of Anaerolineales bacterium. Taxonomy (GTDB): domain Bacteria; phylum Chloroflexota; class Anaerolineae; order Anaerolineales; family E44-bin32; genus E44-bin32. The sequence continues at coordinate 821 of JBARSI010000242.1, read as the reverse complement.
TGCAATTCCAGTTCCTCAGCTTTCTTTTTCGGGGTGTTTTTGCCTCCTTTACCGAACCGTCAATAACGGCTGCACAGTTTGGTACTTGAGGGCAATGTCTCTGAGTCAGGCTGCCCGATCCAGCTCCCTGACACGAAGCTTGAGCAGCCGATTGGCGCCCCGTCGTGTCCAGCGCATGCCCTGTCCCTTGAAGCGTCTGCAGATCGCCAGATCGATATGTTTCTCCACCGCTCCTGAACCTTCGACACAGACCATCCGGGCTTCCGGAGAGAGCTGGGATCGCAGTGAGCGGGCGCCATAGAAACCTCTCTGATTGGCCTCCAGGTACGTCAGAAGCTTGTCGACCTGCTCCGGATCGCCGAGGCCATTCAGCCGGGCCAGGCGAACCGCGGGAAGGATCTTGTTCCCTTCTCCGTGGTAGAGATCCTGCTTGAGCCGCTTGACCAGTTTGGAGTGCGCGGGGAAGGTGCGGTGAATGGCCCGGGTCAGGTGCCACCAGTCGATCTGATAGGTGGCACGCCAGCGATGGTGCCCCGCCAGGGCTTCAATCCATTCAGCGCCATCCCCCACCAGCAGCAGATGTTGCGCTCGGCTTAGAGCCAGGTTGGCCTCCCCTTTCAGGAACAGTCTTTCGCCGAAATCTCCGGCCGCTTCCACGCCGCCATAGCGCACGCGCTCCTGCAGTCGGTAGCGGCGGTTCTTAGCCGTGAGGCTTTCCAGCTCTTTGCCGGTCGTGAGCACACCCAGGCGCACTTCGAACTTGTCGCCCTCTTCCCGCTGGGCTCGCAGGAAGGTGCCGTCGACTTCGGCCAGGACGATCT
>JBARSI010000241.1:0-6057 GCA_049644665.1 Anaerolineales bacterium | reverse complement strand
TCGGCCTACGGCAGGGTTTTCAGTACAGTGCGATCATCATGCTCCTCGGGGTTCCTCTGGTCTTCTTACTGCCGCATCAAAATAAGCGCAAATAGTCCATGATCAGGTAGATCGACGATGCAGAATTTTCAAATTGGAGAAAGTATATGACGTTAATTGAAACCATAAAAAAAAGGCGCCTCGGTCAAACCGATATCAATGTCACGCCCATTGGATTGGGTGTAATGCAATTCGCTGGCGGCGCGGGCGTATTCGGGATGATGTTCCCCGAAATCTCCCAGGAGGAAATGAATCGGATTATTAAAACTGCTTTCGATGGCGGGATTAATTGGTTCGATACCGCCGAGATGTACGGTCGCGGACGCTCGGAGCGCGGATTGGCTAATGGTTTACGAGCCGCAGCGATAGAAGATGATGAAATCATCATTGCGACCAAGTGGTTCCCGATATTCAGGACAGCGCGCAATATCCCCCGCACTATCAGTGACCGCATCCACTTCCTGGATGGATATTCCATCGATCACTATATAGTGCATCAATCCTGGGGATTATCACCGCCGGAAGCCGAGATGGAGGCCATGGCAGATCTAGTGCAGGCGGGCAAGATCCGTTCGGTTGGTGTGAGCAACTTCAATGCTGAACAGATGCGACGCGCTCATAAGGCACTACAAAAACGCGGACTGCCGTTGGCGGCAAACCAGGTGCAGTACAGCCTGCTCCATCGAAAGATTGAAACAAACGGTGTGCTGGATGCAGCAAAGGAATTGGGGGTTACCATCACTGCCTGGTCGCCGCTTGCGTCGGGCTTGCTGACGGGCAAGTTTCATAAAGATCCGGAGATCCTCAACAAGACACCTTTGGGTCGGAGGATGCAGTTGCGACGCGAAATCGAGCGAAGCCGTCCACTTATCCTCGCTTTAGAAGAAATTGCCAGCGAATACGATGCCACACCGGCTCAAATTGCGTTAAACTGGCTGATCCATTTCCAGGGAGATGCTGTCGTCGCCATTCCTGGAGCCTCCAAAGTGAAACAGGCAGAGGAAAACGCGAGGGTAATGAAATTTAGACTTTCGAATGAGGAGATGACCCGACTCGATGAGCTTTCGCTGGCGTTCCGATAAAAAGCGAATCGATCATCATGATATGTGGGTGAACATATTTGACAGAAGGGTATGCTGTATCACAGCTCACTTGAACGCATTAGGATAACAGGATGCGCGCCTTAGACGCTTAGTTTGTGTTTTCTATATAAGGGGGTTATGCTTGCAACATAGGGCTGAAGTCATGACGGACGCTGAGTTAAGGGCTGGAGATGTTGACCTGGTGTACCGTTTCGGATAGCGAGTGATGCATAATAAAGGAGCATAGAGATGTCCGAAGATAAAACCAAACTGCTCAACTTGATGCGCTTCTGGTTATTTGGAACATTTTTGATCGTGTGGGCAGCCATCACGTTGTATATCGGGCTCTTCACAAATAAGGATTGGATTTGGGCCCTACGTGCGGGACTGCCAATTTGGGGGATCGTTGGAGTGCTCTGTATCGTCTTCTATTATGGCTACAAGATGTTTCTTGGGCGTAAGACAGAGTAGGAGTCTCACGCTCGGTTAGTCATAAGACTTGCCCTTGCGAGAATTCCTGCAAGATTAGAAAAACTCAGCAAGTGATCTCGCTGCCGGCCTGCAGATCTTATAATGCAGGCCGGCATTTGTTAAGGCGCGCCAGCAATCAAGTTGAACCTCCTGGGTACCCTTGATAGTAGTGGCAGTAGAGTGAAGGGCGGTGCGTTGCGCGCTCTACAACCATACCGCTTGAAGCTTCTCCAATCCCGCTTACCCAGGAGGGGTCTGAAAATATGAAAACGCTAAAGCCCGTAACGATCAGCTTGACGCTGATCATGCTGTTATCCAGCGCATGTGCCGCCTCTGTGCCACCGCCGACCGCGTCGCCACTACCCACGATATCTTTACCCACTATAACGGTCCAACCGACGGAGATCCCGGGCGCCAGCGTGCGATTGACGATCATTTACGACAACACAACCGAAGATCCCCGCCTTGCCGTCGAGTGGGGTTTCTCGGCGCTGGTCGAGTACAAGGGCCACACAGTGCTCTTCGACACGGGACTGGATGGGCCCTCTCTCATGGGTAATATGGAAGTCTTGGGGGTTAACCCTGAGCTGATTGAGGTTGTCGTGCTTTCACATGAGCACGGGGATCATACTGGCGGATTGCAGGATCTGCTCGCGACTGGAATTCAGCCTGAACTATATATCCCCACCGCAATGGCCGGCATGGTTACACAGGAGCAGCGTGAAAAGTACACAGTCATCGAGGTCTCAGATCCAATAGAGATTCTGCCCGGGATGTTTTCCACGGGCGAGCTCATTGGATCAGTGCCGGAGCAGGGCCTGGTGGTGGAGACTTCCGAAGGCATCGTCGTCATCACGGGCTGTGCGCATCCGGGGATCGTGAGGATGGTGCAAAAGGCGAGCGAGATCGTGGATGGAGAAATCGCCCTCGTGATCGGCGGTTTCCATCTCGGCGGCGCCAGCGTGAGCCAAATCGATACGATCATCGCGAATTTCCGCAGCATGGGGGTTAAGCAGGTCACGCCGACTCACTGCACTGGCGAAAAACAGATTGCCCAAATTGCCGAAGCCTACGGCGTGGAATACATCCCCGGGGGTGCGGGAGCTGTGATCGTTATCGGGGATCTCACCCCGTAAAAGGAATTCTGCCGCCAGGTGCATTCGCGGTCATAAATCGAAGGGACCGATGAATCGAGAATTGAAAAATGAGGAGTGTGGGCTTTAACCACACTCCTCATATGCGCCCCTTTAATTGCGCAGTAAAGCTTAAATCGCCTCGACAACCAACTCCATGATGTCCTTGACTTCGATTTGATCGTCCAGCGCAAGCGTTTTTACGGCATCATCGAGCATGTTAAGACAGAAGGGACAGGCTGTCGCCAGGACCTGCGCACCTGTACTGACCGCCTCACGTACACGCTCATGCGACAAATGAGCCCCGGAGGCATGCCCTTCAAACCACATCCGGCCACCGCCACCACCGCAGCAAAGGCTTTGTTTTCGGCTGCGCTCCATCTCAACCAGCTCGATACCGGGTATTCCCTGGAGGATGGCACGCGGTTCGTCGAAGACACCGTTTTGAATGCCCAGGTAACAGGGATCGTGATAGGTAACGCGCTTGTTAATCTCACTTTTGAACGCAAGCTTCCCATCTGCGATCATACGGGCAACATACTGTGTATAGTGCTCTACACTGAGATTGAGGTCGGGATAGTGATTGCTGTAGACGTCAAAGCAATGGGGTGAAGCGGTAATGATCTGCTGGGTCTGAGGCTTATTTAACGACTCCGTTGATTCCTCGACCATCATCTCAAATAACCCCATCTCTCCAATGCGCTGCATCTCGCTTCCACAGCAAACCTCTTCACTGCCCAGTGTGCCGAGGTTGATCCCGGTCGCGTCCATCGCCGAAACCATCGCCTGTGCAATCTTCTGCGCTCGCGGGTCATAGCAGGCTATGCAGCATACGAAGTAAAGTGCATCGACTGGCTCGACCAATCCATCCTTAAGAGGCAAACCCTCTGCCCATGCGAGGCGATCTGCGTGCATCATCTCGAAGGGGTTTTTGTTACGGAATGTGCTGGTTAAGGCAACGCCGAGAGTACGCGGAACTTTGCCTTCTTCTACCAGCAGGCTGCGCAATGTGTGGGCTACATGACCTGGCTCTAAGTGTTTGGGACACTGCTCAACACACATGTAGCAGGTTGTGCAGTCCCACAGGGTTTCGATGTCTGTCATATGCACATCGTGGTTGCTGTCGCGGGAGTCCGACACCCGTAAAAATGCCTTTAGCATTGCATGTGGCCCGACGAAGCCCTTGTCAATGCTGATGATTGGGCAAGCCGAGTAGCATGCTCCGCACATGATGCATCTTTCCGCATTGTTCAGAGAGTTGACTTCCTCCGGGCTGATGCGGAATTCCTTCTCCGGCACATCTTCCGGCGGGATTAACCAGGGTTTAATTCGTTGGTATTGCTCCCAGAAGCTGCTGCGATCTGTGACTAGATCTTTGATGACTGGCACCGAGGGTAGAGGTCGGATCGTGACCAACCCTTTCGCATCTACATGATCTGTGAGCGCTGATTCGCAGGCCAACATGTTCGTGCCGTTGATGTTCATCGTGCAGCTGCCGCAGATCCCGTGGCGGCATGAACGCCGAAAGGTGAGACTGCCATCCTGCTCTTCTTTGATCTCGAGCAGAGCATCCAGGATGGTCTTTCCGGGTGTCAGTTCTACCTGCAGCTCTTCAAATGCGGGTTTCTCGTCAACGTCGGGGTTAAAGCGTTCAATGCGTAATGTTGCTGTTTTGGTGTGACCGTTGCCTGACATGATGATGAGCGCTCCTAATGGTGCAATCGGTTAATACTTACGTTCCTGGGGTGGATACTTATCCCAGTTGATGTTTACTTCCTTGTAACTAATGACCGGCAATTCGCCGCCGTTTTTAAATGCGATGGTGTGCTTGAGCCAGTTCTCATCATCCCGTTCGGGATAATCGATGCGGGAGTGCGCTCCCCGACTCTCGGTGCGAGCCAGAGCACTTGCTATGATCACCTCGCTGAAGGCGAGCAAGTTCTCGGTCTCCAGGGCGCCCTGGACATCTGTGTTAAAACGCTTGCTCGTGTCCATCACGCGCGCATTTTGGAATCGTTCCTGCAGTTGCTTCACATTACTCAAGGCAGCCTGCAATCCGTCGGCATCGCGGAAGATGCCGCAGTCGTTGGTCATCATCACGTTCATTTCATTTCTTATCTCGGCTGCAGATTCCCGCTTGCTGCCAACGGAGTCATCCATTAGAGATTCGATACGTTGGCTACTTTCCTTTCCAGGGTTACCGGACACCGGATGAAGCTCTGCGCCGCCCGTGATGAATTCAGCGATGGCAAAACCGGCTCGGCGGCCGAAGACAGATGCTTCGAGTAGGCTGTTTGTGCCCAGGCGATTCGCGCCATGCACGCTAACACAGGCACACTCGCCGGCGGCGTAAAAGCCGATAACCGGGTTCCCCTCGGCATCGGCGATAACCTGACCATGAGCGTCGGTGGGAATGCCACCCATGCTGTAGTGCGCCGTAGGTTGAATGGGCACGGGGTTCTCAATGATGTCCACTCCCATGAAGTTATGGGCAATTTCCTGTACTTGTGGGAGCCGTTCTTCGATCTTTTCACGTCCCAGATGGGTCATATCCAGGAATATGCCCTGCCCATCCGGGCCGATCCCTCGCCCTTCGTTGATCTCGATCTGTTCTGAGCGAGAGACGAGGTCGCGCGGAGCTAATTCCATCTTTTCTGGTGCATAGCGCTCCATGAAACGCTCGCCTTGATTGTTGGTTAGGTAGCCTCCCTCACCGCGGCAAGCCTCGGTCATCAGAATCCCAAGTCGGTAGAGACCTGTCGGGTGGAACTGTACAAACTCCATATCCATCAGCGGAATACCTGCATTGTAGGCCATCGCCACGCCGTCACCGGTGTTGGCATGGGCATTGGTCGATACCTTGTACGCCCGGCCATAACCACCTGTGCCAAACATGACCGCTTTTGCACGTAAAGTATGGATATCGCTGGTCAACACATCCATCGCCACTACACCTCGGCAGATGTTATCCTCGATGATTAGATCCAGTACATACCATTCGCTATAGAAGTGTACGTTGTGGCGCAGAGCTTGCTCATGGATTGTCTGCAGCAGCATGTGGCCGGTCCAGTCGGCTGCGTAACAGGCACGTGGAACGCTGTGGCCACCGAAGCGGCGCTGGGCGATACGGCCATCCGGTGTGCGGCTGAAAACACAGCCCATATGCTCATACTCATAGACGATGTCGATCGCGTCTGACACCAGAATCTCGATGGCATCTTGATCGCCCAGCCAATCCGATCCCTTGATGGTGTCGAATACATGCGTCTCAATGCTGTCGACGGTGGGATCTCCGGCGGGTATCTGCTCCAGCGGACCACGTGGTCCGGTAC
>JBARSI010000240.1:0-2699 GCA_049644665.1 Anaerolineales bacterium | reverse complement strand
CTTGTATGCCTGGGTCTTGTCCTGGCAACGCTCTTCGTATTGAACCCAGATATGCAGCGCTGGTCGAATGGCCTGGAATTTCCGGTTTTCATACTTGCCGGATTCCTCTTCCCCATTGCCATACTGCCCCAGTGGACGACACCACTCAGCTACATACTTGCACCTTACTGGGCTGCGGTCGCGCTCCATATGTCTTCCAACTCAAACTCGGGGATAACCGAAATTGGTCTACCGTGGGCGATGATGGCGCTTCTCGGCGTGATTTACCTCTTTCTGGCTTTCTGGCTGTTCAGGAAGATGCTCTTCAAGGCGCGTGTTGATGCCACGCTCACAGGGCAATGAATAATTGGACATTCTGTGTGGTTACGATCGAGACATGATAGGACACTGAGATGTCGAAAGTGATTGCGAATATACGTTTATTCTTCCAGGGAGCGATTCTCTCTTACATTGCTCTCTTTGCTTGGTTTCGACCATCTCAATATATCGCCACGAAGGTCGTAGGCCCTCTAGCGCAAATCCTTTTCTTCACGCTCATGGGTAAATTCGGCACTTCGGGAGAATCGGCAGACTTCTATATCATCGGCAACGCAATCCAAATCACCGCGTTAAGTGGGATCTTTGGCGTCACTTTCAGTCTCTCTGGCGACCGTTGGAATGGAACGCTGCCCTATCTGTTCGGGACCCCGGCGAATCGGATGACGATGTTCCTCGGGCGCGCGGTCGTCCACGTCATCGATGGAATTTTCGGAGTACTCATCGGATTCACCTGGGGCATCACCCTCCTGGGGCTCGATCTATCGAATACAGATCCGCTGGCACTCCTCCTGGTCATCGCAGTTACGACCTTCAGCACTTCGGGGCTAGGTCTCATGCTGGGAAGTTTAAGTTTGGTTACACGCAATGTGATGTTTATCAACAACACTGCCTACTTCTTGCTATTGGCGCTCTCGGGTTCCAACATCGCCATCGATCGTCTCCCATCTGCGCTTCAAGCTGTCTCCAACGTTCTTCCCCTCACGCGCGGCATTTCCAGCGCACGCGCCATCATTAATGGAGCCACATTCCAAGATGTTCGACCGGCGATGCTCGAGGAGATTGGCATCGGCATGATCTACATAATGTGTGGTTATATGCTCTTCCGATGGATTGAGGTGCTAGCGAAAAGAAGAGGAACACTGGATGTTATGTAGCCAGGGGATCCCCAACAATAAACCTGAGCCACGCTTTCAAGCAGCTTCCTTACGTAGTATGGTCAACAGGTTGTTGGAGAGAAACAACACAATTGCATTGTTAAGTTTAGAGTTCGGCGACCAGGCGAGCGGCTTAGAATGACCGTAAAGGAACGGGGATAAAAACGAGGACAAAAAGGACCAAACCGAAAATCGCAAGCCACTTCCGCCGCGGATCGAGCGGCGTGATCTCATCCCGCGGACGTGCATAGGTTCGCCCCATTAGAAAGACCATCCCAGCCCATATATACCACCCCGGCCAAACCATCCCCAGCAGCAATAACGTCCCGATGATGAAAGGCCAGAGTCTTGCGGTTGCCTTCCCCAGCAAGACATAGATTGCATGACCACCATCGAGCTGTCCCGCAGGGATGAGGTTGAGCATCGTGACGAGCAATCCAGCCCAGCCATCCCACGCGAGCGGATGTAATAACACATCGGTGCCCCCAAAAGGCATGGGCAAACCGACAAAAAAATAGCGGACCCAGTACATAAATGGGCTAAGACCTGCATAGTGTAGCGGCTTTGGTAGGAGCTCCCCTGATACGATGTACTTCAGGGCGAGGTACAGCAGTGAATTTCCTTCCAGGACAGTATCCTGAGCCGCTATCGCGTTCAACGGCAAACGACCGATATCCGACAGGTAAAGACCTATCATCAGTACCGGGACAGCGACGATCAAACCCGCGATGGGACCTGAGAGGCCGATATCCAAAAGGACGCGGCGGTTCTTTGGCGGCTCCTTCAAGCGTATGAAAGCGCCCAGCGTACCAAACAAACTGAGTGGAAATGGAAGAAAATAGGGCAGCGAAACCGCGATCCTGTGGAAGCGTGCCGCGAAGTAATGCCCGAATTCATGCGCTACCAAAATCCCCAACAAGCTCACTGCAAATGTGATTCCATTGGGCAGGTTTTGAAGGATAGCTTGTATGGCCTCAAGCGCGCTGGGGTCTGCAGGAGCTTCCGTGCCATACATCGCACCGGCCGCCAGCATGCTTGCAAGCGTGAGCAGAAAAAGAATGACATTAACCAAGGGGTTGGAAGCTTGAGGCTGGATCACCCCTGGCATTCCCAGTATCTCATGATCATCATTCTCTTCGCGGAAAAGTAATGTGGTCCCTGCCTGCTTGAAAGCGGGATCGAGTTTCTCAAAAGCCAGCTGTGAATCGGAAATCAAAGTGCCGCGGAAGCGAACTGCAAAGAGCTGCTTCTGATCTCCCACGGTGATATCCGTGATCGACATCACCTGACGCACAAGGGGGAGCAGTTTATCGACTAGATCATTTGGTGCTCTACTATCATCCAGGAGCATACACGCCTCAATAAATGAAAAGGCGGGGGTGGATGGGAGTCGAACCCACCGCGGCCCGCTGTGCGGCCCGCCACCGGTTTTGAAGACCGGGGAGCCCACCGGGACCCAACCACCCCCGAAGACTCAAAGGATACCGCGTCGACTACCACACGACA
>JBARSI010000239.1:0-3648 GCA_049644665.1 Anaerolineales bacterium | reverse complement strand
CCGAAATTCTGGTGAGAACGCCATTGTTGATACCGATCTTTGAAACGCCAGATATATTTGCCTGTTTCGACATATTCAAGCTAACCTAGGAATCAATCCAGATAAATAAGGACAGGTTTTTTCAGAGTATTGTATGATCGGCCTTATCTAGAATGGAGGAGGATATGAAAACCTGTAATTAAGAGATGGGACTTAATAATTAAGCAAGAATGTGTGAACTTCCCGGCAGAGGAATTCTAGGTTGATCTCAGTAGACAAATGGTTCGTGATCATTAGAGGATCCAATGACCAGGGCATGGAACGAAACACAACAGTATAGACTAAATTTCTGCACCAAAGTTTGTGCGATGAAAAAGCCAAATTTATTTATCCCCTATCGTTTATTATCGAGCCAACTTTGTTGATCGCTATGTTGTCGGACTCCCTCCTGCAATACACACCCCCGAGCTAGGCGTACCGCCAATTGTACAATCGGGTGTAAGAACAGATCCTGGGCCACAATCTCCATGGCCGCGGGCAAGCTCACCAAGCGGAACAAGTTTTGGGCTTTCATAAACAGGTCTTATAATTTCCGAGTTCCTCCCCCCTGGGCTTTTTCTAGCCTTCTGTTCGGATTTCATCGGCATCTCCTTCTTCAGTCCCTAAGATTATTTATAGCATGAAATATACTGTTTTCCAAGCATAGATGAGGCAATCAATCAAATAAATAGTCTTGGCATAGGGTGTACTTATTAAACCCAGAGTAGGCAATCGGTTCATACGGAGTATGGCAACATACGTAGACTTTACATAAGCTCATGCGCTTGAATTCTGTTCTCCTTAACCGCCGGTTATCACTTATCGTAACCTTCGCTGCTAGACATTTTCATCTTACTTGCCGAAACATTTCAGGGATGAGACGCGAGCCCGGGAACCGCCCTGCTGCTTCCGCCTGCTCACAAAACCAGAATGGTGCCCATAGACTCCCTGTCCGGTAAACATTGAGCGCGATACACTGCCCGAGGCAGGTGTGGCGCATCAAACACTTAGCGCAGATGCCTTCAAGCTTATCTGGCAAGCCAGTCCTTAACATCGTCAAGACTTCATTCCCGTGCCAGAGCTGATCCAATGTATCCGCCCCAACCTGCCCGAACACCATCTCCGACAGATGTTCCCCGATTCCACACAGAGCGTAATGGCCCGAATGGATCACTCCTAGAATAGTCCGGATACTACAGCGACCTGCCCCATCAGGCTCGGCAAGTCGACTTAATGGAATGAATGCCATGGGTACGTCATAGTGCAGCTTTATCTGTGTCAGAGGCTGAAGTTCAACCTGGACGAATTGGTTCATCTCCAGGATTTCTTCTACCCCCAGGTTTGCTCCCGCTGTGTGGATATTCTCCCCTCGCGCCGTCGGCTGCAGCACGTTGAACTTAACCGAAGCGGCGCCCAACTCCTCGGCCAGACGGACGATCGCAGCAAGCTGATCGAAATTTTCCCGCAGGAGCGTCATGATGATCTGCGGCCGAATCCCGACTGCTACCAGGTTACGCACGGCCTGCTGAGCCCGCTCAAACGAACCCTTCACCCCACGCACCCACTCATGCGTCGCGGCATCGGCCCCATCGATGCTAATTGAGACAAATCGTTGGGGGATGCGTGCGATCTCGGCCGCGACCTCCGGCGTGCAGAGCATGCCGTTGGTCTCGAGCGTCAACCCCAGTTCCTCCCGGCGGACGATCGCCAGCAGCTCCAGGAACCGGGGGTGTAGGAGCGGTTCCCCCCCGGTGAGCTTGACCCGTTCGAGACCGAGCGGTTTCGCTTCTACAATGGCGGTTTCGAATAGCGTAATATCAAGTGTTGGGTATTGGCTTCCCTTGGGATCGTACTTCGGCGCCAACCAGCAGTGACGGCACGCCAGGTTGCAACCTTCTGTTAGGTAGAAGTACAACTGGGTGAGGGGAGGGGTGACGGAATGCTGCGGTGCTGGTGCGCTGGGGTGCTGGGGTGATTTCATGTAGTAGGTCTCAAGATCCAGGGTTGAGGGTCTGTGTTTGTCATGGGGTAAGTAGAAGGGTACTAGGTATCAGGGGTCAGGTTTTAGCTCTTAGGTTTTTGTTTTTCGCTGTACCCTGTAACCTGTTACCTGCCCTTCCTGTCCCCTTTACTTCAGGCAGTTTCCCCCCTGCTTCAAGGAACCGTTTCAGGCAGGCATCCGGACTGGGGTGATCGACCTCTCCCACCAGTGTGTAGGCCAGCGCCGGGCAATTGCCGGTGCAGTAGGGGATGTATTTACAGCCTTTGCAGAATTCGAATTCCGTGAGTGGGATGGCGCGCCGCTCCCGGAGCTGATTGAAGGCCGGGCTGTGCTGCCAAATCTCCACGAACGAGTCCTGGTTAATGCGACCCAAATCAATGTGGGCTAGAAGAGTGCAGGGTACGATAGCACCATCGGCGCGAACGGCGATCTTGTTGGCCGGGCACCCACACGCCGTCAGGTTGCCCCCCCTCCCGAAAGGTGCCGCCCCCGTGGTTCTGGCCTCTTCCATCTCATTCCAATAGCGTACATCTGCCAGCGGTCCTGCAGCGGCGGAGATGCGGCCTTCATACTTTGTCGCGAGTCTCTGCAAGGTGGACATGGCGATTTGCCTGTCCTCGATCGTCAGGAGCATCTCCTCATCGTTCAACCTGCACGACCCCAGGTATCCGGCCGAATTCGTGCCGAAACGCTCCAATCCCAGGTCTTCGAGCAGGAAGCGAGCCGTGTTTTCGAGATCGTGCACGTTATGGCGATGGATCGTGACCCGCACGGCAACCATGATATCGTGTCGCTGCAGCGTGCGAATACCCCGAACCGCGCCTTCAAAGGACCCCTTGCCGCGCCCGGTGTCGTGGATCTCCGGGCTGGAACCATCCACCGACACCTGCACGTAGTCGCAGCGGCTAGTCGCCGCGATGACCGCGGCGATCTCATCGTCGATCAGCCCGCCGTTGGAGGCAAACGAGAAGCGCATGCGGTTGCGCACGATGCCCTGCAGTAGCTCGGGTAGATCCTCACGAATAAACGGTTCACCTCCTCCCAGGCACACGCGCATCACGCCGCTGCGGCCCAATTCCTCGAAGAAAGTGAGCCACTCCTTGGTAGGAAGATCGCGGTATTCGACTTCAGGGTTATTAAAAAAGTAGCAGTAGCGGCAGCGCAGGTTGCAGCGCGCCGTGATCTCAATATCTACATTACGCGGCGTGCGCATGATCGGGATCATGTCAAGCTCCATGCGAGCATCGGAGGCCGCCTTCATGAGGAAGAGAGCTCCACTTCATAGCCCACAAATCCCCCTTCTTCGAGTTCGGCGAAAAAGGTCATCAGCTCGTCCGGCGCGCTCTCGGGAACCCCCTCAAACTGCTCGCCGATCTGCGCCACGATCTGCTCCACCGTTAGCACACCGTCCAGCAGCTTCCAGACCGCCACACCGACGGGGTTGATCCCCACCGCCGCGGCCGTGTCGGGGTTGAATAAGATCGCCCAATCATCAAATTCTTCGCGCAGGACGACGATGGGATTTGGGATGGGAGGACTCGAGGTCGACATAGAATTACTCCTTACGATTACAGCTGATAGCTGTTAGCTATTGGCTGAAAAGTTATCAGTTGTCAGAAAGTACAGGT
>JBARSI010000238.1:0-5950 GCA_049644665.1 Anaerolineales bacterium | reverse complement strand
CGTTTTGCTCATTGACCAGGCATACCAGGTGATCCCAGGAATTTATCGAAGCAAATATTGAATGCCCATCACGCCTCCAAGCAAGAATGCCAATGTCGCCGCCAAGGAGATGCAGTGCGCATCTTTGACCGACCACGAAGAGCAAGCCGTTGGCAATTCCCATTCTGCCTTGGACAAATCCTTAAGGAGAGAGTCAAGTTCGTTCAATAGGACGGGGAACAACCCAGAAACAAGGATGGGTTGAGGCAGTTGCATATAGAAAATCCTATCTTCAATTATTCGTTATCGCTCAATAAATACAGAATCCATATTCTTTATCTAAATGCCGTACACAGCTTTTATCTCCTCGAGCTGGGCAGAGCTTAGAGGCTGTGGATTTCCAACCATCAATGCCTGGTGATAGGTCCGAAAACCCACTTCGGCATTAAATGCCATATCAAAAGCATGATCCAAATCCCTGCCAATGGCCACCAATCCATGTTTGTTTAGTAAAACAACTTTTAAGTCGGGGCGGTTTCTGAACAACTCGACCGTGACGTCGCCGGCTTGTGGTGTGCCCGGGCAGGCCCAGGGCGCCACGGGGATTGGGGCACCACAAGCGGACAATTCAATATTTGCCGGGGGTATTTCCTCCTCCAGCATCGCGAACGTGATCGCATAGGATGAATGCGTATGACAAATCCCCCCCACTTCAGGTAGATTGCGATAGATGGCTGTATGCATCGGCGTTTCAGAGGACGGAGTTAAGCCATCGACTAAAATGCCATCCACATCAACTATGGAAATATCCTCCACCTTCATTTGGTGATACTTCACACCACTGGGTGTGATGGCGATCAGGTCCTTGCCTGTTCTGAGGCTAATATTTCCAGCAGATAACCGGATCAAGTCGACTTCATTCGCTTTGATGACGGTTTCTAAAAGTTGTTCGCGTATGGATTGATACATCACTTCAACACTCCTAATGCAATTATTCATAGGGCATTCGACGTCATTGCTCGCGTAGAGCTGGCCTGATATCGCCGAATCATAGATATGCACTTCGGGGATCATAGTAAATCTTTTCTTCAATGATCCTGTCTTCTCCCAGGATAAAAAGCGATGCCCCTTTAATAGAAAAATCCTTCCCGGCTTTGATGGACTTTCCAGACCACGTCCAGGTCCCCCACGCTTGCTCCCCGCAGCTATCGAATTTAACTTCTGAGAACCTCACCCCCGGCATCGTGAACAATCGCTCGAAATACTCTTTAAGCGCCGATTTACTCGTAATCCGTTCGCCTAATGAAGTGTCTTCAAACAGAAAATCATTCGCATATGCTACGACAAGACTTTCAACATCCAGGGCTTCAAGTGCTTCTTCGACTCGTATAAGAACTTCGCTTTTCATGCTGCCTCCCACTCTCGTGCTGTTTAATAGTCGCGATGCTGAAGACTTCAGTGATCATCGATTCAGCTCAGGGATAATGAGCAGCGCTGTGGTGGATTAAACGGTGCTTTGATTTTCGCCCAGCCAATCTTGATGAGCAAAGAGGGCCGGTGCAGGAAAATGTGACGATTGATTACTCACCCAACTCGTGGGGTTGCACCGCACCCTGACGACGCAATGCCAACCATGCAACCAACGCAGTCACCAGCCCGGAGACAATCAGGCCTAATGAGAAGACAATGGACGCTGTACCCGAACGATAACTTGTGGATCCAACAATCTCGGGGATATGTTTCAAGGTGTCGGCCAGCGCCAGCAAGAGACCGATGGTGATTAGGCCCTGGTAACTGGCACGTGTGCCCCGGGCCGCCAGCGCGATCAATCCTGTAAGCGCAACGAAGAACGCCAATGCAAGAAATTGTGTGGGCGGGTTGGCCAAATTAAATTCTGCAGGAACGCCGCACAAGAAATCGTCGATCAGGTGGGCGGCACCAAACCCGGCGAAGATCGATGAAACTGCGACCACACGATCGCTCCACCGGCGATGGATCAATGTTGGTTTGTCCATATGCCACCTCCTTGGTGAATGCTCTACAAGCAGGATGGATGCGGATTTGGGAAAATTGACCACATAAGGGCAGGCACCCGCTGAAAAGAGCGGGTGCCTTAATTTGATCTGGTGGAGTGACTAGTACTGCTGTTTTTCTTTCTTCTGTTTACGTTTTTCTTTAATCGAAAGCTTCGCCTTCTTTTTGGTTTCCTTTTTCCCCTTATCCTTTTTCCCTTTCTCACCCATGATAATCCATCCTCACTTAACAATGATCGTTTGCGATTCATCCCTTATCATAGCACTTATCAGCCCATCCGGCGGGAGCTTCGCGGAATACCCCCGGGGACAGTAAGTGGTTATGCGTCCCGCATCTTACACGTCTAATCCTTCTCGTCCAAGCAGCCCAAGAATAAGCGACAACTCACCTCGATGATGAATCTCATGCTCCAATACATGCCAGATGATCCAGCCAAGAGGGATGCTTTTCCCCCAGGGCGCATCAATCATACACTCCAGATCGGCCAGGTCCTGCGTATCCAGGTACGCTTCAGTGCGAGTATGGACTTTTGTAAGCAGCGCCTTGATCGATCCAATATCAGGATAGTCTGCGAGGGAATATTCTGGCGGCCATTCATCATATCCACGACCGATGACGTATCTGAACCAGCCTTCTTCTGCGCCGGCGATATGGAGCATGATCTGACCCACCGCGCGAGAGGCATTGAAGGGGACGAAGGTGAGTTCGTCATCGCTGAATTTATCCATCGTTGCCAACAGGTCAGAGCGAACTTGCCGCCAGTGATAAAACATGCGACTCAGATTCATGTTTTGGTCCCTATGGATGAGATTGCTGAACGCATAACACCGTTGATCTAAGCAGTCCCGCTTTATTGACTTGAACGCATCCAGGTTGCGGCCGAATCGCTCAACGAGCTCATCTACCTTTGCTGGTGCTGCCATGCCTTCTCCTAGAACAGGGATGATGATGCGGCTTGCGTCCGCCATCTATGGCGATGATGGTGATCGTCATGCCAAATTCATTTTCGCACAGTCCGGGGCTTCGTCCAAACTCAGATTTAATCCAACCATCTATCATCGCCAGCCAAAGCCAGTTTGGCTCAACCAGAATTCACTGATCCGGAAAATCGAGCCCGGGCAATCGACCCAAGATTACTCTAGGGGCGTACGGTGCTCAATAATTCATCATTCAGGTCGATGCTCGCCTGAACAAATCCGCCTGCCGTTAACCGCCAGCCAATAAAAAGGCGTCGTTGATCGATTTCCCGGATCCTCAAACTGGATTCTTGAACACCCCAGATCAGGATGTACCCGGCCCCATCAAGATCATCGACAACAATCCTGATATCTCGATGCGTTTGACCGACAGCCATATCGGCAATGAATTTATGATAGTTGCCAAATTCGTCGGCGACGCCCTCATCTCCTCCAGTATCAACGCATACCGATTCCGCAGAGTTAACAATGCATACGTTGATCGGCTTCACCACAGGTTGGTTTACATAGCGATATACAATGAAAGTGCCTCCATTAATTGCATAAGGATTTCCTAAGCCAATGAATAAATCGGCAATTTCACCGGCTGGAATGTCTGCATCCATAAACCGGACGGAGAAATTCACTTCCCATACTTTCGGCGAATCTAATGGGAACAAATGCTGAATTGAGCGCTTCAGGTCCTCACCGGGATCATGGGTTATCTCCAGAATGAAGGAACCATCTTCTTCAACAGCGACAAATCCCTCATCTGTAAAATCGTAGCAAGGCAAGTTCAGGAAAGTTACACTTCCCTTCCACGATGATTCCCACTCGCTTTCAAGGATGCACGGATACTTTTTAGGGGCGGGAGACGGAGTGATTGTTGGTGTTGGTGAAGGGGTGGGTGTGAATGTGGGGCTCGCCGTTGGAGTATCCGTAGGGAAAATTGTCACAGCAGGCAAGGGTGGTGAATAAAAGTAAACATCATGAAAGAGAACATCAAATGAAAACAACCTTCTAACCCAATCAACTTTAGCAAGGTCCTATGGACGTTCCCAATGTGTCAATGCCAGAGCAATTATCTCCGCTTTCCAGCACCTTGATTTCAAAACTGTCAGATTGGTCCACTTTTATGGAATATTCTCCGTCTTCGTCAACCATCATTCGCGCCGGAGCCTCACCTTCAGCGGTTGATAAGCACAGCGTCAGCTCATTTATTGGACGATCGGATGTATTTATGACCCTGCCCCTTATCAGCACTTGTCTTTCAGGCAGGTAGAGGGCGACATACGAGGACAATATTACAAAGGCAATGAGAATTGCCACCCAGGAGTGGCGGTGAGTGAAAGCCAGCCACCGGGATAAATCTTGATTATCTGATAGCGCTGTAATTCTGGACCAAATCCCTTCAGATTGAATAATGATGACAATGATTGTGAATACCGGAAAGAAGATGATCGAGAAGAGTAACGGATTTAGATAATCCTTGAAAAATAATTCGATAAGAGATGCAAGAATTAAGGCAAAGGCATTGAAAATCAAGAGAGAAAATATGAAGATTAATTTCTCTTTCGATCCGTCTTTCATGTGAGCACCCCCATAATTGTTCGATATGTTTAATGTTACACTCCCCTGTATATAGGGGAAATTATCCAGACGGTCAAATGGTGAAGTGTCTATTTGGGGCCAAACATGTGAGCACATTCAAACCCTGCCCTACCCCCAAAGCGGAGTTCTTACACAGGGACACGCGATTTCCAGCGCGCTATACAAAGCAGAAGGTGTTTTTTTTTCAACCAGAGGGCATGCTATCTTCAGGAACGGCTCCCTCCCACTCTCATCCGGGCATCATCGCACGCTCGAGCACAATCTCCCTGTATACTGGATTCCAGAGGACCGGTTATCTTGGAGTAATGGATGTCTTCTTTCGCCACGATTGATTACCACGTGACCTCTCGCTGCAACCAGGAGTGCCCGTACTGCTGGGGGCCGCAAGATTTCGATGATACGGAAGTCGATTCCAACACTGCCGCGGCAATCGTGCGCAAGATCACCGGGAGCGGCGCACGGCGGATCGTCTTCACCGGCGGTGATCCGATCCTGCGCCCGGACATCGGCATGCTCATCCGCCTCGCCAAACAGGAGGGGCTTGAAGTAGCCCTCTCTGCGACCGGCGATGAACTGACGCGCAGCTTCGTGCGCGGATATGGCCGCTGGATCGATTTGATCTCACTCCCGCTTGACGGCGCATGCGAGGAGGTGTCCAGCCGGACTAAGAAGACAGGGCATTTCTCGGCCATCATGAACTGCCTGGATTTCCTGGCCGATTTCCCGGCGATCGATGTGAAGGTCGCCACCCCCGTTACGCTCCACAACATCCACGACATCCACAACATCGTAGCGCTGTTGGGCAAGCGTGCGGCGCACATGCCCAATCACCTTTTCTACAACGTCTTCCATGCTTATCCACGATCCATGGAGCCACAAACCTGGGACGAACTCGTTGTGAGCCATGATGACTTCCAGGCGCTTAAAGCCAGCATCGAGCGCTCCCCGCATGCATTTAAGATCAATTGGTTGGACCATGAAACACTGGATCGGCTTTACGTCATGGTCTTCCCGGATGGGTCGCTGACGATACCCTCGGGCTCAGACTATACAAACTACGGCCCTTTTCTCGAGATCGAAGATCTTGAGGGGTTCCTCACGACCACAGATTTCGATGCGCCCAAGCACCTGCGGCACTCCAAAGGCTGGTCTGGGGAACACAGGGAATAATCGCCGCTCAATTGGCTCCACATTCCATTTAGATAAAAGGGTTCTCATCCAATATTTTTATTGGGGGGGGTGGCGGGCCGACACCCGGGTCGGTCCCTGCGATTAGTTAATGCAGCGGATGAAGCAACGCAGCGAAAACCCACTTAGCAAACCATATTATGGGAAAGAGAATAAAACGAACACCGCAGCCTTATTGGGCT
>JBARSI010000237.1:0-7665 GCA_049644665.1 Anaerolineales bacterium | reverse complement strand
TACCTGGGGTGATGTCATTGACATCGGACTGCGTAGTTCGCGCATCCGCACAAGAGACAATCGGATGGTCATCGTTCCAAACTCCGTTATTGGAAAAAGCTTAATCGTGAATTACTCCTATCCGGATACGCAATACCGAATCCAGATCCACATCGGTGTGGAATACGGGACCGAGGTTGAGTTGGCGCGGGAGACGATCATCTCCGCTGTTCGGGGGGTTGAGGGGGTCCTTCCCAACAAGTCTGTGGAAGCGTTGTTCTTGGAATTCGGAGATTCAGCACTGATCTTCCGGGTACGATGGTGGCTGGAGTCATACGTGGATACCCGGCGGATGTTCGACCGGGTGAATAGCGCAATCTACAAGGCGTTGAACGATCAAGGGATAGGTATCCCCAATCCACAACTGGATGTCCACCATCGTTTCGACAGCCAGCAGACGCCGCTGCTGACTCGCCACATCGAAGAGAAGGTATAAAGAAGTAAATTGGATTGTTCAATCTATTGTGAACACGACCAGCCGCTCCGGGCCATGAACGCCGAGCGTGAGGATCATCTCGACATCGGCAGTCCTTGAGGGTCCGCTAATCAGTGTGAGCTGCGGTGAGGATGTGATCGCTTCTCTGCCTCCGGCGCGAATCCAGTGCTCAAACGTAGGATAAATATCCTTTGCTCGAAGGACCACCAGGTGCGTTCGCGGCAGCAGAGAAGTGATGTTGGATTGACTCGCTCCCGAGGGCAAGATGACTGTGCTGGTATCCGCAAGCCCGGCCAGACAGGTTGTGAGGCCCGTTGGGGCTTGATCAAATCCTGCTAATATCGCGTACTGCGTATTTCCATCTTCTGAGCGTGGAATCTCAGGCTGCAGAATCTCTATCCCTGCTTCTTGGAGATGCTTCGCGACTGAGTCTAATTCCAGGCTTTGCTCTCCCCAGCCAAGAATCTGCTTGACCTCGACCGAGGTGAGGAAATCTGAGATCCGATACGGCAGCTCCTCGACAGAACACTGTACGAATTCCCCATCGATCCTCTCGAGCTCCTCCTGGAAACGAATGACAAGATTGTCTTGGTGAGGTTCATCCTCTTGCACCCGTGTTTCCTGTATCTTCTCGTCGACTTTGTGTGGGCCGTTCGTGGCCGACTTTAGCCGGTGGACGCGGGCGTGGAAGGGTTCTGTGGCGATGGGTGGAAAGTCCCTGGATCTCGTCCAACCCGAGAGCGGGGGTGGTAAACGATAAAGCCAGCCGCTGCGGTTGGGCAGGAAGCGTATGAGAAAGGAGGCGATTTGCTGAACCCAGCGATATCTTCTTGGGGAAGCCATCATCCAGGTAAAAAGGGGCATTCCGATGCGCAGCCAGGCCGGTTGGGGTACGGACCTGACGTATTCTCCTCGAGTGCGAAGGAGCAGCTTGGTGAAGTCGACTCCCACTGGGCATACCTCGGTGCAGGCACCACAAAGCGTGGATGCTTTCGATAGGTGTCCGTATTGCTTAATCCCGAACAAACCGGATGATACAAGCGAGCCGATCGGTCCTGGATACGCGCTGCCGTATGTGTGACCGCCGATCTCACGGAATACGGGACAAGCGTTTAAGCACGCACCGCAGCGGATGCAGAGCAATGCATCTTGGAGCTGCGAACGATGCATCGCCAAACGCCCGTTGTCGATCAGGATGAGATGCCGTTCCTCGGCGCCATCCGGTTCATCGCCGGTGCGCGGGCGCTGGATCAAGGACACATAGCTCGTCAGATTTTGACCTGTAGCCGAGCGAGGCAGCACCTGCAGCAGGACTGCCAGGTCATCCAGCGAAGGGACGAGGCGTTCCATGCCCATGAGTGCGATGTGGACACGAGGTACAGTAGTGACCATTCGACCATTGCCCTCGTTGGTAACAATGCACAATGTGCCGGTCTCGACAACCCCAAAATTCACTCCTGAAATCCCAACATCTGCAGATAGGAAAAACTTACGCATGACCCGCCGCGCTGTTTCTGTCATCTCGGCAACATCCGTAGAATGAGGGACGTTAAGCTCATTTGTAAAGGTTCTGGCGACATCTTCCCGAAGCAGGTGAATTGCGGGAGTGATGATGTGCCCTGGTCTTTCGCCGCGTAATTGGACGATGAATTCGCCCAGGTCCGTCTCCACAACACGCATGCCGGCAGCTTCAAGCGTTTGATTGAGGTGAACTTCCTCGCTCACCATTGACTTGGATTTAACGACCAGGCGGGCGTTATGCTTTAAGGCGATCTCCGCCGCGGTGAGAGCTGCTGCGCGGGCGCTGAAGGGACCGTGGACCTGGATGCCGTTTTCTTGTGCGCGTTTGACAAATTGCGCAAGATATTCTTCGAGATTGTCAACGGTCTTTCGACGGATATGGGCTGCTTCCTGGCGAGTCTGTTCAGGATCTGGCAGAGTCGAAAAAGCTCTCACACGTTCACGCTCTCGCCGCTCGGCATTCTGGTCCAATGCTTTTTGGAGAGTGGGGTTTGCCAGCGCTTCATGCGCCTTTTTGAGGAATTGCCGCCTCATCGGAGACCAGGTTCCTTCATGGTGATGATTTGGGCGATGTGAGCGCAGCGGATTGACGATCCGCGCCGGCGAAGACCACCTTCGATCTGCATCAGGCAGCTCACATCCCCAGCGACGACGACATCGGCGCCCGAGCTCTCGATAGCATCGAGTTTGCGTTTCATCATTTCGCTAGAGATCTCACCGTGGTCGATGGCAAATACTCCGCCGAAGCCGCAGCATTCAGGGGACAGGGAAATCACATCGGCTCCCTCGACTTGGTTTAGCAGGTCGAGAGGTTGAGAGTGCACACCGAGGCCGCGTAGAAGGTGGCACGAAGGATGGTAGGCAATCCGCCCATTAAATGAGGCCTGAAAATCAGTATGGCCGGATACGTTGACGAGAAACTCGCTGAGTTCATAAGTGCGGGCTGCAAGCGCCTGAGCGCGTTGATGCAAGGGAGGGTCGTCACGAAACAATTCTATATATTCTTTACGGATCATTACGGCACAAGAACCGGAAGGGATCACAAGGGGATCACCTGACTGGGTCAGGGTCTCGATTGTCCGTTTGGCCAAATGTTTTGCGTGATCGCGGTAACCGGCATTGTAGGTTGGTTGACCGCAGCAGGTCTGGTCGGCTGGAAACTGGATCTCCGCACCGGCGAGTGATAAAACTTCGAAGACCGCTTCGCCAATTTGCGGAAAAAGGCTGTCAATCATGCATGTGATGAAGAGTTGGATGCGCATGGATACCTTTTTCGATGATGGGTAGGGGGCCATATTTGACCCGAAAGCGCACATCAACCGACTGAATTTATGATCCGTTATTATTCTTTATGAGCTACGTTGGCGATTAAACGACAGGGAAAACTTTTGTCAAGCCGGAAAGGAGAATCATGGGGCGGACCAGTCTCATAGCTGAGATCGGCGAGAGCCCTGGTGATATCCTCGCGTGTGTATTTCTCCGTCTGCGGTGAGTGGAAAAGGGTTATCATAGGCAGACCTTATACAGGAACAGGTGGAAGTAGCGATATGATTCAACTGGATGGAATTAAGGCGGTTATCTTTGATTTTGATGGTCTGATGATCGAGAGCGAGTCGATCGCATATCAAGTTTGGTGCGAGGTGCTCGATCAGTACGGAAAGAGTTTCACGGAAGAGATCTATCACAATGTAATCGGGCGGGATCCGTTCGATTCGATTGACTATCTAATTGAGATCCTGGATCTTCCACTTGACCCTCAGGAGTTATTTGAAACCTACTGGTCGGAACGGACAGAGAGAGTGTGCCGCGATGGCTTTCCGGCGCCGGGCCTCATCGATTTGATGCAATTCCTTACGGATCGAGGGTTGATTTTGGGGGTGGCATCCAACAGCCCTTCGAGATACGTCCTGGAGGTGCTCGAAGCGCTTGGTCTGTCGCAGTCCTTCGGATGCGTTCGCTGCCGGGAGGACGTGGTACAGGGGAAACCGGCTGCGGACGTCTACCTCGCCGCTGCCGCGTGCCTGGAAGTGGACCACACCCAATGCCTGGCGTTGGAGGATTCCCCCATCGGTCTTCAAGCTGCGTTGAACGCGGGCATGCGCTGTCTTGCCGTACCGAACGAAGATCTTATGGACGAGGATTTCTCGGGGGCAGACGCCCGGTTCAACTCTCTGGTCTCTGTGCTTGCCGCGTTATCTTGAGTCCGTGGATTGCCTTTTTACGAGGAGGTGCTTGCGGTCTCTTCACCGAAATTATTATCAATCAGTTCGTTTAAAGCTGCGACCACATCTTGCTCATCCGCACCATCGGCGACGATTTCAATCTCATGCCCCTGAGACACCCCAAGCGTTAATACGAGTATGTAGCTCTTGGCATTAACCGCTGCGGATTCCTTCGTGACGTTTGCGACGGTGATCTCAGACTCATACTCGCTCGCGGTTTGCACAAAATCCTTTGCGGGTCGCATATGAAGGCCTTCAGGGTGGTTAACGGTGATACGGATAGTCTGCATTAATGGTTCTCCAAAGAGCGGTGAGCTGGTCGTGCACCAGGCAAGCTTGTTACAAAGAGGGAATTTTATCATCCGTCCAAAGCAGCGGGGGCTAGGACAGAGGGTTATTTTCCAAGAATTTCGAATTCATGTGTGACATCGGCTTTGCCAGAGACCGTTGCGGCTACCGAGCAATACTTAGTTATGGAGAGTTCGATGGCTTGCTCGACGGCTTTTTCCGTCAAATCGGGTCCCTTTAAAATAAATTTAAGATGAATATTACGGTATGTCCATGGCGGGTCGGGTTCTTGTTCACCGTGAACCGTGATATCTAAACCATCGAGCTGAAGGCGTTTCTTCTGCAGGATGCCCACAACGTCATACGCGCTGCAGGAAGCCAGCGCGATAAGCATTAATTGAGAGGGGCTCATTCCAGTGTTGTTCGCCTCATCGTGGGAGGAGATTACGATGGAGTGTTTTTCACTATCCGTGCCGATGAATTGTCGGTTCCCTGTCCATTTCACTTGAACACTTCTATTTTTCATCGTTGAAACTTCCTCTAGTTTTTTTCTGACAACTAATCTATAAGATTCTAACCCTTAGTTCGCTATACACAAGATCCTGGCACTTTGTCCAACAATATACAGGTCACGTGACACGCGTCTCAGAGAAGGAGCGTTGATTTCTCGGGTTGGTCATGGGCAAGTATCTCGAGCAGATTTCCAGCAATTCATCGCAGTTATCATGCCTTTGGCCGGGCTGGACTTCTATGCCGTGAACTCACCGAGGGCGTTATCCAGAGTTATTCCGAATGGTGACGGCCGGGGATATCATTTTACGGCCGCATAGCGGATGCGTATTTGGTAAGCACGCTGCAGATATGATCTTCAACCCAGGCTTGAGGGGATGCGGGCAAAGTGCCGCCGCGTACTTTCTCGTACTGAATTGGCAAATATTGGCTGAGAAGACTTAAGGGGACCTCGGCCGATGTCAGATTATCAAGCAATCTTCTCACCGCGCGGATCACTTCCGGGTCAGACCAATAATAACGAATACGATCACTCATGCTGAAACGCCTGGAGAAGGCTACGGCAGAATCGGAGCCGGTGTAGTACTCTTGCCAGTTCTTGGGATTTTTACACATGACACGATCGACAACGGCGCTTATCTCTGAAGGATTGGCGATATCCAAGAATCTGGTGATCTGCTGTTCAATCTGTTCAAGGGCAAAAATGGCTTCACGGTATGCGAATGTGAGCTCGGGGCCAACCTTAAGAATTGCGAAGTGGTCAGCAACCATCTCCTTCAGCGAATTTGGCATCTGGTAGTCTGTAGAGTGGGCTTCGAAGACAAATCGATTGTCTCTTTCGATGAATTGACGCAGGGCTGTGGTTTTAGATCGGTCATAGTTGTGGATGGTTTGATCCCCAAAATCGACGCCTGCCTGTACGACAATGGCGACAACACGATCCCAGGCCGATTCCAACCCCCTCTCGAGAAATGCGTTCTGAGTGAGTTGGATAGT
Organism: Anaerolineales bacterium; assembly: GCA_049644665.1. GTDB lineage: Bacteria > Chloroflexota > Anaerolineae > Anaerolineales > E44-bin32 > E44-bin32. The sequence goes on along the minus strand of JBARSI010000237.1, from coordinate 1,653 downwards.
TTCATCGATATCGGCTACAGAAGTGACAGCAAGTTTGTCCTCGGAAGTCGGCAAGCCGCCCGGCGAGGGGACTTCGGACCCTATGACATACAAAGGTTTGTCCGTTGACACTTTGTTCTCGACTGAGGCTTTTTCAGCGGCCAAACATAGCGTGGCAGATCGCTCGGCAATAATTCTCGTATTAAGTGGCTCGGCAGGATCATCATCCCCACAGTGCATGCTGCTGTCGAGATGAATTTTCCTATACCCCGCTTCGACATAATCTTCGACCATCTCGATGGCATTCTGCATGGCAATCGTTGCCGGGAGATCTCGCCATGGATAAGGACCCAGGTGATCGCCGCCCATGAGCAAGCGATGCCCTGGGAAGCTATACCTCTGGCAAAGACCCAATATGGAGCCAGAAAACTGGGAGGGTGTCATTCCCGTATATCCACCATATTGATTGACTTGGTTGGAAGTGGATTCGATGAGCAGCGGGTTACCCACCATTGAAGCATGTTTTATGGTTGTCTCCAAGACAACAGGATGAGCAGAGCAAACCGCGAATATCCCTTGAGGGTTTCCTTGCTTGTGTTCTGAAAGGATATCTAGAAATGAGCTTTCTTCTTGGTTTCCCATAGAACTCACTCGATGCTGGAAATCGCCGATCCGAATTAATACTCTCGATACCAATTCTGATATGAATGATCTGTGTCTCGTGGGTAATGAACCTGCCAGGGTTGACCGTGTTCAAGGGCGATCTGCTGGAGTTCAATCAGGCGCTTGGTTGCATCAACCCTCAGCCATTTCTTTCGGGCATCCGGCTTCATTGAAATTCCCTCTTGCCAGACTGATCTTCCGGCAATGTATCCAGAAGCACCTGCCATGCAAGCAATGCGGACTTGTTTAGTAAACGCGGAAAAATCGACGCCTGCACTTAGCAGGGCCCACGGACATTTAGCAGCTTTGGTAATTGCCTGGCATGCAGCATACCCATGGTCTTCATTTTTATCGTGTTGGATATCAACGGGGAATTCGAGTTTCAATACGTCTGCATCGAGACTGCTAAGCTTCGCTGCGGTCCGCGTGATGAGCTCCGGCTTTAGCTTGGCAAATGCTTCGGACGCCTTCTCGATGGAGGGGTTAATACTATAGGAGACAACCTCTAGAAAGAGAGCGATATCGTGCAAGTGACACGCTTGAACGATCTCTTTTACCAGAAGTTCTTGTCCTTCCGCCACCGGGCCCGCATCTGGATGGTAATAGATTAGGAGTTTAACTGCATCTGCGCCCATCCTTTTGATCTTCTCAACCCCCCAATCTGGAAGGATTGAGGATGTCCTGGCTGAAGGTTCACCGGAATAGCCTGTCTCTTCTACGGCGACCAGTAGACCTGTCTGTGCAGGCAAGACATCGTTCGCGATCGCTTGTGGCGCGCCATAAAGGGGATCGAGCAAGATAGCACTTGCCTGGTCAGCGAGCTGTGAAATCACATCAAGCTTCGCGCCGACAATTTCGCTATATGGAATTGGCATAATGACGGTTGCACCGAGCATCTTCTCAAAAGACTGTAGGTGGTCGAAAGCCAAAATTGTAAAGAGACCTTCCGCAGTTGATGTAGACTCCAGGCCCCGTCGCTTTCCTATCGTGAGTTTTCGCAAACCATTCATT
>JBARSI010000236.1:0-3066 GCA_049644665.1 Anaerolineales bacterium | reverse complement strand
CGAAAATCAGATAGGCGCAAAGGGTTGCCGCCGTGACTGTTGCACAATTCAAAATCCGGGGCCAGGTCGCCCACCTTCGGAGCTTGAGCATCGAATTTCTTCTGCCATGCCGTGGCTTCCTTGCGAGTCTTCAGGGTTTCTGACACGCTGCACTCCTTCACATCTCATTATTTTGTTAATTATATCCTCTCCCAGGTTTACGCAGCCTGCGCTTGGATTTCGCCTGGGCGACGATATATGCACCTCAGTTGCCGGTCTGCTCTTTTTAGGTTATCGTCTCGAACGGAGATCATCTCCCCTACGGAAATACTGCGAATTACGAGGAGTCTTGCAGGATGTGGAGCATCGAGAGAGAGACGTAAGTTAAGAGGCGTAAAACCATCCCCAAAATCTCCTTCATCTGGCTCGGTCTGACCTGGTGGTTGGCTGCATCGAGGAAGATCTTCGTATCTGTTGAATAAATTTTTTCAGGTTCTACGCCAGGTCGTTGGAGTCATTCAGGGTAGGCGGTAAAGCGTATACGCATCTCCAATCGCTTCGACGGGCTCTAAACCCCCGAGGAGATCATCCAATGCCCGCCAATCCTCTGTCGTGAACCGCGGATCCGTTCTTATCGTGAAATCCCTCCCCGCTTGGTACAAAAGAAGATGGGTCACACCCTGATCGCGCCACTTGTCCAAGATCGCGTCGTTCTCACCCAATGTCCGGCGCAAGACAAACCAGCGCGCTATCCAAACATCCGGCAGGCAGGCCGGTCGACAGTAAAACCCTCGCGGCTCCCAAAGGTTAACAACGGTCCCTTCTCCCTCGATCTCCTCCGCAGCCCTCGCGGCCAATGCATAAGCTCCAAGACGGTTTACAAGATAAGAATCCTGTGATTCAACCCCTAAAAAGACCGCGCCCGTTTTATGGCGGGCTAAGTCCTTGACTGCCTGAAAGGATGCCAGGCTTAAGCTTAGCAGTAACATGGCAGCAGCGAGTCGTCCTAAGCGGATCGTCCGGATTCGCACATCCTGCAACGCTCTGTATCCAAACCCCGCCAACAGACTCCAGGCAGGAAAAATCACAAAGTAAATGCGCGATTGACCCAATAAAGCTGATGACATACTCGCCACCGCCCAACCCATCCATCCTACGATGACAAATACCACTGCACCCTGCAGAAGGTCATCCCGGTTCTTCCAACCAACGAGTACACCTGGAAGTAGACCAAGCAGCAAAGGTCCGATGCTTGCCGAAAAGCCCGGTGCGGCTTCCACCCCAATTATCGTTGCCCGTATAGGAAGAAGCAGAGCCATCAGAAGGTTTGTTTGGGGTTGTATCCCCCGGAAGAAAGACTGTTCCACCGTTGTAATCCACGTGCTGCCCCCAAAATACGGGTATAGTGGACTACCGGCCGCGATCCAATTTTTTATCAGCCAGGGTGAAACCGCCAGAGTGGACACAGCCAGAAAGAGTACCGCATTCCTTCCCGACACCTTTCGGATGCGAGCCAGCAGCAAGGCCACGAAAGCACCGAGGAGCGCCAAGCCAGCTGGATATTTCACCCCAATTGCAAACCCCGCCATGCAAGCGGAGATAATGAGCCAGCGAGTAGAGCCACTTCGCCACCAGTGATCTAGAGTTACAAGCAAAGCAGCCCCATAAAAAATGGCGAACCAATCTGCATATGCCCAGGCGAGCGAAGACCATAAAGTTTCACCGACCAGGATAGCGGCGATAGCTGCCCAAGCCGAATCCTTACCGTATCGCTGCGCCAGCGATCCGATCCCCAGAACGGAAACGATTCCCACGATCCAACCCAGTGCACCAGCAGCTTGCGCCTCTCCCAGCAGCATCGCCCAGGTATAAAGCATTTCCACCAGGAGAGGGTTACCCCAATAGCGATTCTCTGGGATAAAGGTGAGACCTCCGGTTTGGATGAAATCCTGGGGGAGTTCCAAGTGATACACAAGCGCATCAAAGCGAACCGGCGGCTCCAATGCCTCTATTAACGAAACCAAGAAGAGGACTGTACAAAAAAGTGCTGCGATCCGCGCGAACCCGCTTTGTGGATGGAGATTACGGACCGTCTCCACCAGCGAGCGCAGCCACCGAAGACAATTTCGCCAAAACAAAGCCAATAGTAGGAGAAGAAAAAAACCGGCGGTGATGGGTAAAAATAAATTGAAGGCACCTAGCAAGAGCCAGACCAGCGCGAACAAGCCAAGTCCTAGCCCTGTTTCGTATAGAAAGTCAGCGCCCGTTCGATCTTCCCGATCACCCTCGAGGATTCGACTCCCAACCCCACCGGCAACGATGATGATCAACACCGCGGCCAAACCACTTCGTACCCCTTTTGCCAGAGCAGCCATGTCCTGGAGCTGCAGTGGTTTATGAAAGATGTAATACCCACCCAGGATCAGGACCAGCCACACCAAGCTACCAGCGGCAAGTAGGGCTTTCTTGGAGTTGATCATTGATGGCCATCCTTATATGGCAGCGGTTATCAAGGCTCATTGTATTGTGTGTCGACGATCCAAGCAAAACCAATTCACTACGCAAAATATTAGGTATACACAGGGATAACACCCCATATTCATACAGGAATCCGAATGAGAGGCACGAGGACCATGGCGATCAAGAAAGACCATAGGTAGAAAAGAATGATAATGCTGCAAGGAGCTTTGGCAGTTACGTACATCTTTACTGTTTTCTGGAGAAACGTATGAATTCGCTGATAGGCACGCTCTTTTTAGATTTCATCGTCCCGAGTCACAATTGCATTTCCCTTGAAAATCCTATAAAGTTGCTCCCCATACTTCAACTGCTTCAGAGAGTGGAGGCCACATTCATGAAATCATCAAAACCGCTCGTAACGCTTATGGTTGTCATACTGCTTATAGTTCTACTTATCGCCTCGTGCGGCACACAATCCGCACCGATTGAGGATCCGGGGGGCGAGGAAAGCCCAGCGGAGTCCGCCGGAGATGAGTCAAATCAAGAAAGCGGACCAGAAGATATCGGCAGCGTCTACCTCACCTGCCCCAAGGAGCCGATCGTCTACAAGCTCCAGCTCAACCACAC
>JBARSI010000235.1:0-26937 GCA_049644665.1 Anaerolineales bacterium | reverse complement strand
GTTCCCAGACACGCGAGAGATATTCCATGGTACCCATGGGGGGCAAGGGCTCGCTCTCAGGTATTTGATCACGACTTCTCTCTGCCTCTATCGCCGACCATTTCAGATTCCAATAATCTTGATTCGGCCACCACATGCGAATGTATTCGAAACTGTAGAAGCGGTCTGCCAAAAGAGGTTCAACAAGGTGCCAGTTGTTGTCTCCTACAAGAACAACCGGGTAGTTTAACAAGTCTCTGGTTGGATTAGCTCCGTAGAAATACTGGCCTGTATAGTCCCGCAGGTACCAATTCAAAGGCCAGGAGACATCATCGTCAAAGGCTACTTGTATCCCCAAACCATCCGTTGTCCGGATCGACAGATCCTCGATTTGATCCATCGCCGTCTTCACGCCGCTAGCTGAATGGGCATAAACCAGATATTCGGTGGCATTATCGTAGTTCACATATGCCGCCCTGAATCCAGTCCGGATTGTTAGAACGAAGAGCACACCCAGGAGAAATACACCCCCTATGCGTGCCGTCATCCGGAATGAGATACCCTCGGACAGCTGGCGTATCGCAATTGCAGCCCCAACTGCGAACGCTATCGCAGTGATGAATCCGCTGGTTGCTCGAAGCTGATCGAGCTGGTTCCCCTGGAAGGGTGGCGTCTCCCCCAATACCCCCCCCATCGCCCTCAACAAAGCAATCAGCAACAGTAGGGTAAGAATTAAGATTAGCCAGCTGCGCTGTTTCTTGAAACTCTGCCAGTTGATCCTTTCCAAAAACTGGCCTATTCCCCACCCTCCAAAAAGGATCATTGGCAAGGCAATGTGCACGGTCAGCCAGGGCATCTTCTCGCCCGCAAAGGAGTAACCTATGAGGGATGTGATCGTCATAAATCCGAGGAAGCCAATTACCGGAAAGGAATGCCCGAATCTACTGCCCGGAGCTGGATCCTGATCGTCTGGTCGTAAACGGATCCAATATACGAAAGCCATGATCGAGCAAATGGCGGGAAGATATTCATAGATTGGAACCTGAATAAAGAGATAGTAATACCAGGGCTGGCCTCCGCGTTCGACGCCGTGCTGCTCGAGCCAATACCCCAAAGATCCCACGAGCCCTGAAGCGAGCCCGTCGTCGTTAGTAAATAGTGTGGTGTAGAAGACAATGAAGATACCGAAGAAAATCCCAGCGGCTACAAGCCACTTCCGCCAATCCCACAGCGCACCGATGGCTGCACTAACCAGGAATAATATGGCCACGAGAATGATGGTCAGGCTTAGAGAGAAACTAGAATAGTTTAACGGGTCCCATCCCAGGAGATTTGCCGGCAGCGCCGCCAACTGTGGAAGGGTCACCGTACCCACGATGACCAACAAGTCGAGCTCTGGAAACTCAGTACGCAAACTTTTACCGAACGCCAGCACCAACGTAACTGCCATCAAGATCAAGCCCGCTATTATCAATACTAAACCAACCGCAACGAGGGGAGAGCTGGATGCCGCTCCTACACCCGTTGAGACCGCCCCTTCTATCGTCGGTTCAAGCGTGCTTGCGATATCTCCTGACGAAGCCCACCCACCGAACAAGGTACCCATTGCTAAAACTCCCCCAATCGCGGCGGTGATAAGACCAGCAACAAATCCTATCTTATGGGAGCCTTGCTTCCACGCCATGCGCAGCATGCGCAAGGCAAAGAATCCACCAAGAAACACCAGGAGTTGGGCAGTGTAGATGAATGAAGTTTCTTTCGTTGTGAAGTGCAATGCAAGTGAGGCGGATAATAAGTAGAGCCATTTCGCTTCTCGGTCTTCAAAGTAACGGAAAACCGCGTAATACATCAAAAGGGCCATTGGAACAACCAGCGCCTCGTTGCGGACGTAGCGGTCGTAGTAGAGCATATATGGAGAAAAAACCATCATCGCTGTCGCTGCGAGCGTCCCCCAACGCCCGAGCCACTTACGGAACAAGATGACCAAGCCGACCGCAATCACACCAAATAGCGCTGCTGGAATTCGTGCCGAAGCGTCGGATGCACCGAAAAGAAAATAGGATAGGGATATAACATGCATCTGAAAAGTGCCGTGCATAAGTGGATCATGTGAAAATCCACGCCCTTCCGCCAGGTACCATGAGAACTGGGTATGCAGGCTCTCATCATGACTCATGACCCGTGATTCGAGATCATAAAATCGCGAAAACACGGCTACACAAAGCAGGAGAATATAAACCGCTACTTCAAGATCAATCTTCAAACTACGTTTGAGCTTCCGGTCCAGCCAGCTCTGATCTTCGTTTGATGAGATCGCTTCTGCTGTCATAGAATCTCCCTCACTGGAAATCGATAATCATTTGACACAAAAGTCCGTGACTCGATGCACATAGCTCTGCCTCAGGAATTGATGAGTCGCTTCAGTATATTGACTTCTTCCCTCCTCAATTCCCTCCACTCTCCTGGATTGAGCCCGCCAATTTCAAGATTTCCAAACCGGATTCTTACTAATCTCTTCACGCTCAAGCCAAGTTTTTTCGCAGTTTCTCGAATCTGCCGCTTATGCCCTTCCGTAAGGATCACATGCACCCATGGTTCCTTTGAATTTTCAACCCATATTTCTGCTGGACGCGTTCGATGTCCATCCTCCAAAACAATACCTCGTCTCCAGGAAGTAAGTTGCGATAGGCTTGGTTTCTTATTCAGGAGGACACGATATTCCTTCTCATGTTGATAGCGGGGATGAGTTAACCGATTCGCAAGTTCTCCGTCATCGGTCATTAAGATTAACCCCTCGCTCTCGAGGTCGAGCCGGCCAACTGGAAATATGCGACGGTCCGCCTGGACTAAATCGCCCACCGTTGCTCGTCCACCCTGCGAGCGAAGACTAGAAAGAACGCCGCGCGGTTTATTTAGCAGGATATAAAGAAATCCTGATTGCAGTCGGATGATTTCGCCATCGACACGAATCTCCACTTCATCAGGGTTAACCTTCATTCCGAGCGTGGCCTTGCCGCCACTTACGGTTACGCGGCCATCCCGGATTAATTCATCAGATTTTCTGCGGGAGGCCACACCCGCCTGGGCCAGGATCTTCTGTAATCGAATTGCCTTACCCACTTGCATCATCCTCGATATTGGCAAGGGAGTTTCCATCCGTCTCTAACCTGCCGATCTCAATTTCGAGGTTAAGCGGAGGGAGCTCTGCTGTGGAGGTTAAACCAAAGTGGTTGAGAAAATCAGAAGTTGTCGCATAGATAAACGGACGACCTGGTCCATCTGTCCTTCCGACCTCGTCAATTAGCCCATGCCTCAAAAGCGTCCTCATAACGCTATCAGAGTTAACCCCTCGGACCGCGTCGATGTGCGGCCGGGTGACAGGTTCCTGATATGCGATGATCGCCAGAACTTCTAATGCGGCCCGACTCAGCCGAGAGGTCTCTTCCAGGTCAAGAAAGCGTTGAACATCTGCGGATACTTCCGGAGCAGTGATAAGCTGAACACTCCGTGACACGCGCTGAAGACGAAGCCCCCGGTTGATGAATATCCTGTCGAGTTCTTCCAGCGATTTTTCGACATCACGCACAGGAGAATTTAGCGCGTTCGCGATCTGAGGAATCGAGATCAATTCAGGCGATACAAAAAGCAGCGCCTCGATCCTTGCTGAAAGGTCGAGTGCAGAACCCTTCAGGTTCGCTTCTTCCTTCTGCGTGCTATAATCGGCCGCGATTTCCGCTTCCGAGGATGAATGATTTGAATCACTCACAAAGACAACCCTATCGTACACCTGCAATTGCTTTCGTTCTGGCCAGCTTAGTTCTTGCCACTCTCGCTTGCCAGATAGATGTGGGAGGTCCTGAACCGCCTTATCCACCCCACAATACTGACGACCAAGCAGCCAATGAAGTTACCGATCTTTGGCAAACCGCATTGGAAAGTGCGCTTGACTCAGGCGAGGTAATGCTCATTCTCGATGAAAACCAACTCAATGCCTTTGTCGTCAATCGGCTTGCTGTAGAAGATTCTCTCCTGCAAGAGCCCCAGGTCTTTCTCAGACAGAACGCCATTCAGGTGTACGGCTTTGTAATCCAGGGTATCTTCCGGGCAAATATCCAACTCTCCATATCGCCAATACTCGATCAAGAGGGTAGAATCACGTTTGAACTATCTTCAGCCTCCGTCGGCCCGATTCCCATTCCGGAAGCGGTCAAAAACACGATTTCCGCCATTCTCACTGAGGCTTTCACTGGAACACTAGGTTCGCTTGCTACCGGGATACGTGTCTCATCACTCGTGATCAACGATGGGCAACTTGCGATCGTTGGTGAACTCCGTTAGGCTGGCGGAGCACGATTATACCAGCCGCCTTTTTCAACGACAATGAGCCAAACATTGCGCAGCCAATTCGTACTTCTAATCGCGTCTCTTCTTATCATCCTGAGTTCTTGCGCTCGACCGCAGGCAACCGCAGGAATGATTCAAGTTCTCATAGATGTGGACGATTCTGTCGAGGCAATAGAAGTGCCTTCTGGCGCAAGTGTTCGGCAGGCACTTGACGCCGCTGGTTTGATCCTTGGCTCTCTAGATCGCGTGAATCCTCCGGGCTACACCGTCCTCTCCGATGGCACTGAGATCGAAATTACGCGAGTGCTCGAGAGCTTCGAGATCGAGGAAATCATTATCCCCTTCGATCGCCAAACTGTCCGCAACGAAGCCTTACCAGAGGGCGAGATACGCCTGCTACAGCCCGGCCAGAACGGCTTACAAGAAATCACATTTCGGATATTAATCGAAGCAGGCGTTGAAGTCTCCAGGGCACCGGTCAAGAATGTCATTATCACCGAGTCGGTGCCTGAAATTATCATGATCGGCACTCAAGGCACGCATTCTCCGGTCACTATTGATGGCAGCCTGGTGTTTATCACAAGCGGGAACGCATGGGTAATCGAAGGCAGCAGCGGCAGCCGGCGACCGCTCGTTGTAACCGGTGATCTAGATGGGCGTATACTTAAGATCTCCCCCGATAAACAATGGCTGCTATTTACCCGCGAAACCCCAGACGAAGACGATTCGATTAACGGACTCTGGGTCACCTCTATGAATGACTCTGAGTTTGAAATGGTTGACTTAGGCGTCCGAAATATCATCCACTTCGCTGATTGGGTGCCCGAGAAACCCTCTTTCACCATTGCCTATTCAACTTCTGAGCCCAGCCCTGCTTCGCCCGGCTGGCAAGCAAATAATGATCTGCTCACGATTTCCTTCACGAGCACTGGCCACGCCCTTCGACCCCGCTCAATTATTGAAGCCAACGCCGGAGGTCAGTATGGTTGGTGGGGAACGAACTATGTCTGGGGTTACGACGATGACCACCTGGCCTACGTTCGTGCAGACAGCTATGGTCTTGTTGATCTTGAGAAAAAGGAGCTCGTCCCACTGCAGGAGATCATCCCCTTTCAAACGCTTGGTGATTGGGCTTGGGTACCCGGTCTCGTTTGGGGCCGGGACAACCAAACGATTTATTTTGTTACTCATGATGAACCTCTAGGTTTAGAAAGCCCCCAGGCGTCTCCCGCTTTCAATATCGAAGCTCGCACAATGGGGAGCAATCTGAAGCTTACGCTTGCGGAACGGACCGGAATGTTTGCATACCCGACTGTTTCTCATATTCTCAGTTCTCACACTGCTGAAATCTCCTACCGCGTAGCTTTCCTGCAGGCCATCACGCCGCTAGAGAGTCAGGAGAGCACCTACCGAGTAGCGGTTATGGATCGCGATGGCAGCAACCTCCGTTACTTATTCCCTCTATCCGGGGATCCCGGATTGGCACCATCTCTTCCTGGCCCTGTTTGGTCGCCCGGCGGGGACCGAATTGCCGTAATCTATAGAGGGGATCTTTGGATTGTTGATTTCGGTACTGGAATTGGCCAACAGCTAACCGCTGATGGTCAGACTCAGATTATGGATTGGGCACCCTAAGGACTCGGAACGATGAACCGAGGCGGATGCTTTATCTAAACCAAACCAGGAGGCCGCTTTGAGAATCCTAATTACCGGAGGCGCGGGTTTCATTGGATCTCACCTCTGTGAGCGTCTATTAGACGATAGTCACGAAGTTGTCGTGGTAGACAATCTCGTTACGGGGGATATCGCCAATATCACCCATCTCGCTGGGCGAGATGATTTCTCCTTCATCAAGTACGATGTATCTAACTTCATCTTCATTCCTGGAAAAGTTGACGCTGTAATGCACCTGGCTTCTCCTGCGAGCCCAAATCCCACATCCCCTTATGGCTATCCGCAATTACCTATTCAGACTCTTAAGGTCGGATCCCTGGGAACGCATAATGCGCTGGGCGTCGCCCGGGCCCATGATGCCGCCTTCCTGCTTGCTTCTACATCTGAGATCTATGGAGACCCCCAGGAGCACCCGCAGAAGGAGAGTTATTTTGGTTATGTCGATATCGTTGGCCCACGGTCGGTATACGACGAGGCTAAGCGCTTTGCAGAATCGATCACGATGGCCTACCACCGGTATCACGATCTCGACACTCACATCGCTCGGATCTTTAACACCTTTGGCCCCAGGATGCGTTTGGATGACGGACGAGCAATTCCCAATTTCATCGTACAAGCACTCAATGGAGAGCCTCTCACGATCTACGGCGATGGTTCACAAACCCGCAGCTTCTGTTACATTGATGACCTGGTTGAAGGCCTGTACCTTCTGCTGCAATCGGATGAGCATTACCCGGTTAACCTGGGAAACCCGCTTGAGATGTCAATTCTCACGCTCGCCGAAGAAATCAACCGCATCACCGGAAACAAAGCCGGCATTCAGAAGCTTCCTGATGGTCGGGCTCCCGCTGATCCCCAGCAGCGCCAACCGGATATCACCCGCGCAAAAACAATCTTGAACTGGGAGCCTAAAGTCGACCTTGACACGGGCCTTACCCTCACAATCGATGATTTCGAGAAACGTCTATGAGTGGGTTCTCACCACGTACCCGGCGTGAACTCAATCGCTTTTTAAAATTCTCCGTCGTTGGTGGCATCGGCGCGGTTGTTGATTTTGGATCCTTTAACCTGCTTGCGAATGTGCTCGGAATTGCCAGTATTGCGGCCAGTATATTTTCTTTCTCGGCAGCCGTTACCAGCAATTTTCTCTGGAACCGCTTCTGGACTTATCCCGATTCGAGATCAAAGCCGGTCAGCCAACAGATTATCCAATTCGCAACGGTCAACATCGTCGGTCTTGTCATCCGTACTCCGATCTTTGCCTTCTCAGAAGCACCCCTTACGCTTTTTTCAGAGAACATCCTCCCACTTGCCCCATCGATCCTGCCGGAAAGTGTTGCTACTCTCGGATTTCTCAACGCGACAGTCCTTGGCCGCAATCTCGCCTTAGCCCTGGCCGTGATCGTCGTACTTTTTTGGAATTTCTTTATTAACCGCATCTGGACATATTCTGACGCTGAATGACCCATTCGCGCCCACAGTATTGGAAGATATTTCCCGATGGGTATAATAAATAGCGAAGATAGTTCCTTGACCGCTAGATTTTGAGGGTATTTTCAGTCGCACATTCCATTTTCGAAATCCAATGCCGTTGGTATAAAAAGTGCACAAACAAAACTGGAGAAGTAGATGGCGAGTGATCCTAGAAGAAAACCCATTCCAATTTACACGACCCTGGGCGACTGGTCCGCACTGCTTGTATTCCCCCACATATACAGCTCTGTTGGCGAGTGGATTGGATGGGTATCCCCTGACCGCAACGTATTCGATGTGGATGGTGTCTTCGTCGGCTGGCTATCGGATGAGCCGCGAATTCTCAGAAGGCGCATAATGGAAGGAGAACTCCTTCGTCGGGAGGCCCCCCCTCGACCCGGCCGGATCCGACCACCGGCTACCGTTCCCTTGCCCCCAATGATGGCCGAACTCCCTTTTGAAATCATCGATGTGCTCGAAGATGAGCCTGAACGCCTTCACACAACGGATACCGGCGAATTCAAGGACGATTTGGATTGAGCAACACGTTGAATTCCCCTCTTGACTCAAAAACTGGTCAATTTTCACGGGTAACGCTAAGCCAATTGATGCTGCCGGGTCAGGCCAACCTTCGCGGTGATGTGCATGGCGGCTGGATTATGAAACTCGTTGATGAAGCCGGTGCACTCTCAGCCATGCGACACGCGCAATGCCGTGTTGTCACCATCGCCATTGATCAGATGGCATTTCATAAACCAATTCGAATCGGTGACCTGGTGATCCTGAATGCGGAGGTGACCTATGTAGGTCACACATCCATGGAAACCAGAGTTCAGGTCCTTGCTGAAAATCCTATTAGCGGGGAGAGAACCTATACCAACACTGCCTATCTGGTTTACGTCGCCCTGGACGAACAGGGGCGTCCCATCCCGGTCCCTGAACTCATTGCCGAATCCGAAACTGAAAAAAGGCGAATGTCTGAGGGTAAGAAGCGGCAGGAGTACCGGCTATCTCAACGGAAGATTTCCGAGGAGCAGCGACTGTGACAAGGAAGATTGCTACCCTCACTGACCTTCTGATTCAAGCAGGAGCAAAACGGTTCCTCGAGACTCCACCACCAGAAGATATGGGGTTGGCGGAGCACCTGCCCTTCCCCTTCATGGCGATCGTTGCCCAGCAGGAGATGAAGTTGGCATTGCTGCTGGCGCTAATTAATCCCAATATTGGTGGCGTTCTGCTTATTGGTCCTCGAGGGACTGGTAAAACAACCGCGGTCAGGAGCATGTCAGACTTACTTCCCGAGGTCTCAAGGAGTCGTTGCTCCTACGGGTGTCTTCCAGAAGATGTCACCTCGGGCGGAATGGATGCGGTATGCGCGGACTGCGCTCGACGATACGCCGAGGGTGATCCACTCACATATATGGATCGTGTGCGGTTAATAGAACTTCCTCTAAACGCTCGCCTCGATGATGTTGTTGGTGGAATCGATGAACGTGCTGCAGTACAGAAGCGCCTGCGTCTAAACCGGGGGATTCTCGCTCGAGCGGATAAAAACATCTTGTATGTTGATGAAGTTAATTTGCTTGATGACGACCTTGTTAACGCCGTCCTCGACGCTTCTGCACAGGGAACCTACACCCTCCACCGCGGAACGCTCAGCGCCACTTATCGCGCTCGTTTTGTCTTAATCGGATCCATGAATCCGGAAGAAGGTCGACTGCGTCCACAGATCCTCGATCGCTTCGGCTTGCGCCTGGTTGTACGTGGCCTGGATGATCCCGAAGAACGCTTAGAGGCATATCGCCGATCCATCGCTCATCGCAGCAACCCCCGTCAAGTGATTGCTGATTACGAAGAGGCCATAGTGCAGATCTGCGAGGAGCTGCAATCTGCGAGAGCATCTCTTCCGAAGGTTGAACTTTCGAAAGAGGCACAAGATTTCGGGCTTCATCTTATCGAAGACATGGGAATCCATTCGCTTCGCGCCGAGATTACACTCTTTGAAGCGGCTCGAGCTCACGCCGTTGCAGATGGACGGGAAGAAGCCGGACCAGACGATGTAAAGAAAATCGCCCAGATGGCGCTGAGACTGCGCAGATCTGATTTTATTGATGACTATCTTTCTTCTCAAAATGATGAGGAAAAAGAGATTAACAGCTTACTTACCAGACATTCGAAAGCCGGTCAATCGAAGGATGCTAAACCAAAGCGGTCGAAGCCAAAACCGAAAAAAACCGTAATCCAATAAACCAAGGAATCAAATCGGGCCGGCTTTTCCGGCCCGATCACATAGAACTTCGCAAATGATCTGGACTTACTTCATCTTCTCATCGATGTACGAGACTGCCTCACCTACCGTGGTAATCTTCTGCGCATCTTCGTCGGAGATTTCACCACCGAATTTTTCCTCGAAAGCCATGATTAACTCAACCAAATCCAGAGAGTCGGCCTCGAGATCCTCACGGAATTTCGCATCGGGTACGACTTTTCCAGCATCCACTCCCAAGAGCTCGACAATGATATTCCTGACGTCCTCAATTGTATCTGCCATAGTTCGCCTCCTTTGGTGCCTTTACGGCCCGTTTCATTGTAATCGAGGCACCGAGGTAGTTGCAAGTTGACATGTGCCTCTTACACTTGCTATGATGGCATTCTCAATGCATGGAACACCAGTCTATGAGTAAAGTTACGCCCACTTCAAGCAGAAAATCGGACCACATACTTATCAACCTCAACGAGGAAGTTCAATCCAGCCTAAGAACTGGTCTTGAGCGATACCATTTTATCCACAACGCAATCCCTGAGATCGATTTTTCTGAAATCGATTTGCGAACTACATTCATGGGGAAGCGCTTAAACGCCCCCTTGTTGATTTCATCGATGACCGGAGGGACTAAGCAAGCAGATAAAATCAATGCTTCCCTGGCTGAGGCTGCGCAGGAAAAAGGATTAGCAATGGGGACCGGTTCCCAACGCGCCGTGATAGAAGAACCCTCTCTCGCAGCAGGGATGAACATACGGCAATACGCCCCAGACATCCTGCTCTTTGCCAATCTCGGCGCAGTTCAATTAAATTACGGGTATGGCATCGCTGAATGTGAGCGAGCAGTCGAGATGCTTGAGGCAGACGCCCTCATATTGCACCTAAATCCCCTGCAGGAAGCCCTGCAGCCAGAAGGAGACACTCGTTTCGCTGGCCTTCTAGGAAAGATAAGCGAAATATGTCGTAAGTTGCCAGTGCCCGTCATCGTCAAAGAAGTCGGGTGGGGAATTTCAAGAGAGGCTGCAGTACGTTTGGTGGAAACAGGCGTCGCGGCCATCGATGTCGCCGGGGCTGGTGGAACTTCGTGGTCACAAGTCGAGATGCATCGGGCAAAGTCACCCGAGAGTGCTGCCATTGCAGCCGCCTTCATTGACTGGGGAATTCCTACAGCTGATGCACTTATTGAGATTCGTGAAGCCCTTCCAGATATTCCCTTAATTGCTTCGGGGGGACTGAGAAGCGGGGTTGATGTCGCAAAGTGCCTTGCGCTTGGTGCTGACCTCGGCGGCATGGCCGGGCCGTTGCTCAAGGCAGCGACAAAATCTGCTGAGGATGTGGCTGCATTTATCGAACAGATCGTAGCTCAGATTCAATTATGTATGTTCGCTGCAGGGGCACATGAGATTCCGGCTCTGCACTCCACCAGGCTTTGGAAGGAACCGAGCCCATGAATTCCAAGCCAAGCACGTACATCGAGACGATGCAAGACAAGATCGAAGTCCAACTTAAAGCCTCGCTCTCCACCCTGGAAGATATCAGTGCGGCTCTCCTCATTCGAATGGTGCGCCATCATCTGGGTTGGATTAGACCTGAAGCAAGCCGAGGTAAACGTCTTCGACCCTTAATGGCGCTTCTTTGCTGCGATGCCGCTGGTGGTCATTGGCAATCCGCCCTCCCTGCTGCCGGTGCAATTGAGTGGATTCATAACTTCTCCCTCATTCATGACGATATCGAAGACAGAAGTGAAACGCGTAGAGGGCGTGAAACGGTATGGAAACGCTGGGGTATCGCCCAAGCGACAAATACCGGAGACGCGTTATTCGCATTAGCCCACATTTTAACTTACGAACTAGAGACGCATGGGCACGATTCAGCAACTATCCTCTCCATCCAGAAACAACTTGATAAGGCGTGCTTGCATTTAACAATCGGTCAGCATCTCGATCTGAAATTCGAAGAGACCGACGGGGTAACAGAGGATGAATATCTGGAAATGATCGAGGGGAAGACGGCCGCGCTGATTGCTGCGAGTTGCGAAATTGGCGCACTCGCTGCCCATGCTGAACCTTCAAAAGTCGCACTTTATCGGAGGTTCGGCCATAATTTGGGAATGTCATTCCAGATATATGATGATTTGCTGGGGATTTGGGGGACACCTGATGTCACCGGGAAACCCAGCGGCGACGACCTGCGCGTCCGCAAAAAGACCTTACCGATCATCTTCGCGATCAACCATTCGGATGACTTCCATGAATTGTGGAATTCAGATGAAATCGGCGATAATCGGGTAACGAGGATGATAACCGCTCTCAATCGAGCCAAAGCGCGAGAGTACGCGGAGGAGGCGACCCGGCGGTGGACAGACTCAGCCTTAGAGGCGCTCACTTTATGCGAACCGACCGAGCCTGCCGCATCGGAACTGGCGACCCTCACGCAGAAGCTTCTGAGCCGGGAGAAATAAGTCCTACCAGGTTAGGCAAACCCTACGTTGGGCTGACAACTACACTAAACTTGCCCTGTGATCAATTGCGGCATATTTCTCTCATGCTATAATCCGAAACAATATATTATGCCAAGAACAACACGTCAACTCGGGGAAAATATCCAAGGCGAGGGCCTAGACCGTTTACAGCCGGGCACAACGCTCGAAGACCGATATCTTATCCTGGGCATGCTAGGCGCCGGCGGGATGAGTTCTGTGTACAAAGGGCGCGATCTTCATTTCCCCAATGTAACCAAGCTTGTCGCCATAAAAGAGATGGTTAACCTCATCGCCGATCACTCCATGCATGAAATGGTGGTGAAGAATTTCGAGCGCGAGGCGGATCTTCTCGCGACTCTGTCCCACCCGGCAGTTCCCGCGATATACGATAACTTCTCACATAAGAAACGGTCCTACCTGGTGATGGAATTCATCGACGGTGATGATCTCGAAGGGATTCTTGCTGCAACCAACAACTTCCTGCCAGAGGAACGAGTCGTTGGTTGGGCAATTGAACTCTGCGACGTTCTTTCATATTTACACAATATCCAGCCCGAGCCGATCATCTTCCGCGATATTAAACCTTCGAACGTAATGATAGATCACCACAGCCATGTGCGCTTGATTGATTTCGGCATCGCCCGTAATTTTCAACCCGGCGAAAAAGGAACGATGATCGGTACCGAGGGATACTCACCACCAGAGCAATACCGCGGAGAGGCCTCTCCACCTGGTGACGTTTACGCGCTCGGAGCAACACTGCACCACCTTCTTACAAAACGAGATCCGCGGGTCGAAGCACCATTTTCTTTCGCCGAGAGA
Source organism: Anaerolineales bacterium (assembly GCA_049644665.1). Lineage (GTDB taxonomy): Bacteria > Chloroflexota > Anaerolineae > Anaerolineales > E44-bin32 > E44-bin32. Next base: position 13,900 of record JBARSI010000235.1, on the reverse strand, counting down.
CCGGCTCGATCGATCAACCCCCTTATCTCTCCTGAAATAGAGACTGTGATCTCTACCTCTCTCTCCTATGATCCCAAGGATCGTTACCCATCCGCCATGATCATGAAAGAGGCTTTGATCTCAGCCGCAAAGCGAACGGGTTTGCTAAGCGCGCCTAGCGTTGCTGCGGTGATTGCTCATAGCGATAAAATTGAGGAGATATGGTCGTTTTCATGCGAGGATGAGATTCGTGGCTCTCCAATAGTCTACGAAGGAACGGTCTATCTGGGCAGCTATGACAACAACCTTTATGCCTTAGATAAAGAGACTGGCGAATTCCAATGGAAATATGCCACAGAGGGCGGCATTACAGGAAAGCCCGCAGCCGAGGATGGAGTTATCTTCATTGGCTCCGAGGATGGTCGTCTCTACGCACTAACCGCAAACCGGGGAGCTCTAGTCTGGACATATTACGCTGAAGGTCCAATCCGCTCTTCTCCCACGCTATCTGAAGGGCATATTTTCATTGGCTCTGATGACAAACGGCTTCATGTTGTAAACCAGGTGAATGGCCGTCGTGCCTGGCGCGTTGAAGCGAACGATGCGATCTGGTCCACGCCATTTGTACAGGACGAACGTGTCTATTTCGGCTGCGAGAGCGGCGATTTCTACTGCTACAACTTTAAAGGGGAGCTTAAGTGGAGGAAGAAAGCGAAGAGAGGCATCACCTCCTCTGCAATCATCGTTGATGGAATTGCCTACTATGGATCTCGTGACTGGACCATGTATGCTATTGATTCAGAAAACGGCTGGCAGGTTTGGCGTTTTCGAATGCGGGGAGCAACGATCTCTTCCCCCAGCTTCTTCGATGGCATGCTTTTCATCGGTTGCGGAGATAATCATATTTACTGCATTGACGCAAAGCATTCCCGTGAGGTTTGGCGCTACGAAACAGATCACCAGGTAACAGGCTCACCAATTGCACATGACGGTTCAATCTATTGCGGATCAGTTGACGGCTCCGTTTACTGCCTGGACCACAAAACAGGCAGGCTACGCTGGCGGTTTCATTCAGACGGTCCAATCACAGGCACACCCTTTATTTCCGAGAACGTCATTTACATCGGTTCGACAGATCACAAGATTTACGCTCTGATCGCCTAGGAAACTAACTGAAATACCCATGAGACACTAAAACATATGACTAAGTTGAAAACTTTATTTTCTCGGCTTTTTGGATCATCCACATCTCAAACTGGTGCCGGCTCCGAGTTGATCGGTGGAGAGCCTGATGGGAGTCGCGTCTATAATTCCGCCTCCAACAATCGAATCATCGTCGGTGCAAGCCAGTCAGCTGGCCTCGAGCGAAGTCATAACGAGGATGCACAGCTGGTAATCAAAGGGGATTCTGCGGGGGCTGAACCGCTTCCTGAATTCGGCTTTTTCATGGTTGCTGACGGGATGGGCGGGCACCGAGCCGGGGAGGTCGCCAGCAATGTAACTATCCGTTCCGTTGCTCATAAGTTGATGGAAGAAACTGTCCTCCATCTACTTGATTTTAATAACTCTACCGAGATGCTCCCACTGCAAGAACTCCTACACGCTGCCTTGGAAGAAGCGAACTCCGCGGTTGTGAAACAAGTTCCTGGAGGCGGAACGACAATGACTGCTGCATTGCTGCTCGGCTCACAGTTGACGATCGGGCATGTCGGCGACAGCCGCGCTTACATTATCAATAATGGTCAAATCAAAATACTGACGAGGGATCACTCGCTGGTTGAGCGTCTTAAGGAACTCGGCCAACTCACCGCCGAGGAAGCCGAATCACACCCCCAACGGAATGTCCTCTACCGCGCAATCGGCCAGGGGGCCAATCTTGAAATTGATGTTTTCACAACTGCCACACCAAAAGGGGGACATCTACTTCTCTGCTCGGATGGTCTTTGGGGCGTGGTTCCTGATCCCCAAATTAAGCATGTCGTGAACGATGCGCCTCATCCACAAATCGCCTGCGAGCAACTTGTCCAAGCCGCGAACTTTGCCGGTGGTCCCGATAACATCTCGGTTGTTATCGTTCGATTTCCATCTGATTAGAGGAAATAAGTGCCAGTGGAGAAGGACTACTATACCCTCCTCAAAGTGCCAAGGAATGCGTCATCGGAACAAATCCGACGCGCCTTTCGCGAAGCGGCCCACCGACTCCACCCAGATAAAAACGTCCAGCTTGGTGAAACGGAACTCTTCCTTGAAGTTAGCAAGGCATACGAAACCCTTATCGACGATGATCATCGCGCAGCCTATGATGAGGAATTGGCAGCCGCGGACATTGCCTTCGCCGCGGCCTCGCCATTCCGCTGCAACGTCCTCAACAGCCGAAATCACCTGCTTAAGATCAATGAACCGCAAGTCCACTACCTCCTTCTTGATATCTTCCCGGCTGAAGATTTGCCGGAGATCCGGCCCTCCATTAACCTGAGCATCGTGATTGACCGTTCAACGTCGATGAGCGGCAAGCGAATGGATAAGGTAAGAGCTGCGGTATTAGCGATCCTTGAAGATTTAAAACCAGAGGACAACACTTCCATCACCGCTTTCAGCGATCGCGCTGAAGTTATTGTTTCGCCCGATCAGGCCAAAGCCATAGCCACCGCCCGAGCTCGGTTAAGCCTCCTCCAGGCCGGAGGCGGCACAGAGATAGCCCAGGGCTTGACAACGGGCCTGGATGTGATCCACCAAACATTCTCAAAAGAGGGCGTCAACCACCTGATCCTTCTCACGGATGGGAGAACCTATGGGGATGAAGAGCTCTGTCTTGAGCTTGCAGATCAAGCCGCCGCGGCAGGCATTACTATCAACTGCGTGGGAATTGGCTCCGATTGGAGTGATCGTCTGCTAGACGAAATCGCGAGTCGAACAGGCGGGCATGTAACATTTCTAAACACCCCGCAGGCTGTAGCGGACTTGCTGCACTCAATTTACGACAGCTTGAGTCAAATCGTTGCCAGCAAATTACGGATCGATGGAGCGTTAGGTCAACAGGTTGATTTACGTTCTGCTTATCGTCTCCTTCCTGAGCCCATGCCGCTCGGCGACAACTTTCCAATGACCCTAGGCCATCTCCCGAGGCATGGTTCAATCCGCCTTCTGCTAGAACTTGTTATTCATCCGCTTTCGGGCGCAGAAGAGATCGCGCTTGCTCACCTCCACGTCAGTGGGGATCTACTCGGTGTAGATTCCGAGACGAAGACATTGCCTATAGATATCAACTTACCAGTTTCAAGCGAGACCGATTCTAAACCACCACCTAAGGAGATTTCATCCGCATTGAATATGCTCGCTTTATACAAAATTCAGGAAAAAGCGCGCCATGAGGTTGAACTCGGTCAATCCGCACAAGCCGCAAGAAGATTGGAGAACCTCGCCACACAACTGCTCGCTGCAGGTGAGCGCGATCTCGCAAGAGCCGCGCTCAATGAGGCTGTTCAACTCTCCCGCTCACGGCGCTTCTCGACAGAAGGCGAAAAGACGCTAAAATACGGTACGCGAGCTTTATTATTACTCCCACCATCGAGCGAGTCATGATCGAATGCCCATCGTGTAATCACCGCGAATTCGTCGGCACGCTTTTCTGCAGCGAGTGCGGCACTCGACTGGTCCACGCTTCCCCAATCCCAACGATGTCCATATCACCCGATAAAATCAGCAAGGAAGCGAATGCGACTAAACCATCTCCTCCACCGGGTCCAGACCTCTCAACCGGGGCATTGTTGGAATTACGCGTTGTCTCCTCGGGTGATGTCATCTCCTTACTAGGGCGGGACAATTTCACACTAGGACGATCGATTGAAGGTCAGGCGGTTATCCCAGATGTCGACTTGGCAAAATATGACGCCTATGATCATGGCATCTCCAGAATGCACGCTGAACTGAGAGTCGAGAAAGATGGAGTATTCGTGCTTGATCTAGACAGTGCGAATGGGACAATCGTTAACGGCAAGCGCATCAAAGGCGAAAAGACCACGGCAATTCATCATGGTGATATCATCCAGTTGGGTCGTTTAAGGCTGCAGATCATCTCGCAGCGGAAAAAAAGGTCAAGGTAGGCTATGTCTTATACAATTCTGCTCCATTTATCTGGTGAGGAAGCGGTTCTTGGTGAGATTGAAGATTTACCCGAATCGCAAGATACATTGGTCTTGGTGAATAATCCCCGACGCAAGGATGATAAAGATTTGCCCTTCTTGCACGAGACGGTCACAAGTGTCATATGGCCAATGCATCGCATCTATTTCCTCGAGATCCTCCCCACCAAAGAAGACGAAGACCTCATCGGTTTCGTCCGGGAATAGAATGACCGAATCCTCACCTCGCCGACGAAAGATTCTAATTGTCGACGATGAACCACGGATGATCCACTTCATCCGTTTGAATCTTGAGCACGATGGCTACGAAGTCTACGAAGCATCTTCGGGGTCTCAGTCACTGGGTCAGATGCGCGATCTCTTGCCAGACCTGATCCTTTTAGATGTGATGATGCCGGACCTTGATGGCTTCGAAACACTGCGGCTAATTCGGGAGATTTCCACAGTGCCTGTAATTATGCTCACCGCTAAGGGCGAGGAGGAGGATCGGGTACGAGGATTGGAGCTTGGCGCCGATGACTACATAACCAAACCTTTTAGCCCGCGTGAGTTGGTAAGTCGAGTGCGCGCCGTTTTGCGCCGCACCGAAATGGTCGGACAACCTGTTCACGACATCATACAGGTAGATAGTCGACTCAAGATCGACTTCGATCGGCGTGAGATATGGGTAGACGACGAACTCGTAAAACTCCGACCAACCGAATTTCGGCTTCTATACCATCTCGTGAAGAATGCAGGATGGGTTGTCCCTCATGAGCACCTCCTTGCCAGAGTCTGGGGATATGAGTATCGTGACGAAACGCATTACCTCCGTCTGTATATAAATTATTTACGTCAGAAGCTCGAGCATGATCCGTCGCATCCTAAATACATCATCACCGATCGTGGAGTAGGTTATCGATTTGTCGATTACAAGCGCGACCTGGCTAATCGTGCGAACTCCTGAATCACCTATTCCCGCAGTGCTTCGAAGTTGGTCTTAATACACCCATCGCCATCAAGCTTTGAAAAAGCCGTCGTGTAAGTTATCCATAAAATCGATGTGAGTATCCATTGGTTCGCGGTTCATCCGCAGGCATTCGCCTGTGTGAGCAGTAGTTCGCTCCTTGTCCAACGAGGTCACCTCGATTACTATCTTGATAGCAATTAACCCATATTGAGAGGAAAGCAATTGACTCGTCAACGCATACTCCTTGTAGACGATCACGAAGTTGTTCGCGTAGGATTGAAAGCACTGCTTGAGAAACATCCAAGCTTCGAGGTGGTCGCTGAGGCGGTTGGTCCGCGTGATGCAATTGAAAAAACGAACTCGTACAAGCCGGATGTCGTCGTTATGGATATTCGCTTGAAAGGCGGCTCAGGTATCGAAGCCTGCCAGGACATCACCGAAAACCACCCCAACACAAAAGTCATCATGCTCACCTCCTATGCCGAGGATGAGATGCTTTTCTCGGCCATTCGGGCAGGTGCCGCTGGTTATGTCCTTAAGCAGATTGGCGGGGATGATCTTGTTCGAGCGATCGAAGCAATTGGTCGAGGTGAAGCCTTACTCGACCCAGCCGTAACCCAGAGAGTGTTCCAGGAAGTCCGGAAAGCAGCGCGCGAGGAGGAAGCCTCGGCTTTTGCAGAACTCACCCAGCAAGAGATGCACGTATTGCAGCTTGTTTCCGAGGGGAGGACAAACCGTCAAATCGCCGAGATGCTCTTCCTCGGAGAGGGGACAGTCCGTAATTACGTAAGCAGCATCCTTTCCAAACTCAATGTTCGAAACCGAGCGGAAGCTGCAGCCTATGCCGTTGAGCATAATTTAAAAGATTATCTTTAATCCATCTCCCCACCTCAATTTTAAAGCTGGGAACATCATCCTTATTGACTTGGCGACCAAGCCTAAGGCCGCCCTGTTCATTCTGATGAGTAGGCCATAGCTTCCACAGCCAAAGTGCGCCTGAGCCCCCTTTTTCGTTTTTATGAAGAAACTATACATATTCAGCCGGGTATGGGTGGGCAATGATCCAGATCCAGCCTCAATAATCTTCTATGGTTGAGGATAGATTGGATGAGGTCAACTTACCACCGGGTTTGGGGAAGAACTTTGATTAGCCAATAGGCAACTTACACGTTGGGGAGAGAAACATGCGCTAGGCGTGAATGCTTTTCCAGCGCCTGATCTGGAATTACTGCCGTGATGTTTTGAATTTTGAAATGTTGAATGGGTAAAAAATGCCGAACACGACTGCAGGATCCGCTCAAACTTGCCCTTCTACTTAATTGTGTTTGGCTGATTTAATGACTGGTTGCTTGATGGTGAACCCACCCCTGAAAATCGTAACTGTGTACCACCTCGTAGGTAAGCCCATCAATCCAGTCTAGAACACTTTCCTCAAGCTGGGTGAGGATCGCCATTCTTCCGGCAATCGCGGTTACTTTGTTACCAGCATCTATGCAGATTTCTTCGAGCAAGGCACTTTCTTCAATCTCCAACTGATAGGCGATCTCATTTACTTTATATCTCATCTCATAGCCGCAGATCTGCCTAAAAGCTTCAGGATCTTCAGCAGAGAGGAGCTTTGGTAAAGCGACGCCGAATTCAGCCATGGCATCAACGAGATCCTGGCGTACATCCAACCCTTCTTTACCCAAGCCAGCCTTAAGAACTCGTATGACATCTAGAATCTCGCGCAGCACGCTGAGAGATGATGTGCCGGCAAGAATCAACTCTTCAAGCAGCTTGAAAAAAGGTTTCGGTTCTCCACGCTCAATACAATCCATGATGAGCGTCTCCGCCTCTAAGCGAACGTAAGTTCTCTCTGCGAAGCCGATCAACTCATCCAGAGGGTCCTTCACACCGATCTCCTTCCGTCACTATGGTCACTGCATGGGCAAAGCTGAAAAAGGTATTCCCACGTATATATTCCGGCGTGGTGACCATCTCGCCAGGCCAGCTGAACTGCGTAATTGCCTACTCGTTCAATGGCTTCAAGGACCGTCTTGTTCCCATTGCGAAAGGTCAGTTCCAGCATATCTTCTTTCTCGGCTCCCTGATCAAGATTCGCGCGGCAATCCGCACAGGGACAAGCTGCACGAAGTGTGCCGAAGGGATACTCGCTTTTGTGACCATCCTCCCATTCGATCCGCAATACCGATTCTTTACGGGAGGCTGAGAGGCGCATAGGCTTTCTTTTCACTTGTTCCATCCTTAAGCGGGCAAATATTAGCTCATGAACATTATCAGGGCAACTGGGTCGCTAATCGATCGCTCGCAAATACGTGCTGACAGCCCACCCAGTTTCTTCCAGGTTGTAGGGGTTGACCAGGAACCACCAATCATAGCCATCCTTCTCCACAGGCCCGGTTCGCAATTCAAAGACTTCACTCTCAACCGCTAAGGACACTATTTTGGCATCCAACCCGGAATTTTCACGCAGCCTGAGACCGTCCCCCGCCGTGCCATAGACTTCAACGAGTCTTCCCTGCCAAAGCGAGCCTTCCGCTTCCGGGGGAAGTGTAGACGTAGGAGTATACGAAGGTTCGACTATTTGCGTCGGCGGCGGGATAGTTACGGAAGCTGTTGGCGCAGTGATAAAAACCAATATTGGTGTCGCCGGAGATGTCACTGTCTGGGCTTGACGAGTGAAATATCCAAGCAAAATCAACGCAAGCAACGCGATTGCGCCCAACAAGACACCAAATCCGGCCCATAACCAGTTTGACTTCGCAGTGCCAGTGAGAGAAGATCTGATTTTCATTAATGGAGTAAGAAGAAAGCTAGAGCGAGCATGAGATAAAGCGCTACTAAGATTGCCCCTTCAAGCCAATTGGACTCACCGTCTTCGGCCACGAACACAGCGATTAATACACCTCCAATAAGCGCGATTAATTCAAACTTGTTAAACACCAGGGTTAGTGGGTTCCCAAGCGCCAGACTGACAAACACCAAAAAGGGTACGACGAAAAGAGCAATTTGCAGGCTCGAGCCGATGGCGATTTCCACTGAGAGACCAATGCGATCCTTCAAGGCAACATTGACAGCCACCATGTGTTCTGCGACATTGCCGATAATCGGAACAATGATTACCCCCATGAAGAACTCGGAAAGCCCATAATTTGTAATGGCCACTTCCACATGTTTTACGAGTATCTCACTTAACCAGACAACCCCAAGTGTAGAAACTAGCAGGACCGTGATCCCCGTGCGAATCGACCAGGGCCGACGATGTGCGACCGATTCAGCCGGGGGGTGCGTAAAAGGGCCATCTTCCAATCGGAAGCCATAGATTAATCCAAGGGCATAAAGCACAATCATCAGGCCAGCTACGCCGAGACTAAGAATCTCCACATCAAACTTATCAATAATGCCCTGCCCGGATTGAGAGAACAACGAGGGAATGGCCAGTGCTGTAACAGCCAGCAGGAGTAAGAGCCCATCGCTGCTTGCCTTATCGCGATTGAATTTTTGTCTCCCGTTCTTTAATCCTCCCAAGAGAATGCTGAGGCCGAGGACGAGCAGGAGATTACCAATAATCGATCCCGTAATTGAAGCTTTTACCAGTTCCAACAACCCTTCGCGGATGGCGACGATGGTGATGATTAATTCAGCCGCATTACCGAAGGTCGCGTTTAGCAAACCACCTAATCTCGGTCCTGCATGCCCAGCGATAGACTCTGTCGCCTCCCCGATTAGCCCGGCAACAGGGATCATCGCCAACGCTGATGTGATGAGAATCCATACAGGTGAGGCGTCGATCGCGTTTAAAATTACCGCAACCACTGCAAGTGGCAGCATCAAATTCAAAGGATTCTCGAGGATAGGTCTAACTTTATTCAGCATCCATCCCTCATTTATCGGATTTACTAGCAAAGAGATCGGGGTCTACATCACTTGGAACGAGGACTTTGAGTGCTTTTCTTCGAATGTTAAACTCAAGAGGAGAATCCAGAATCATTGGTTCACCGTCAAATTGCATTGGCAAGCCGTTTTCCATTTCAAAGACCGCTTCGCTAGCTTGAAAGTTGTATACCCCTTCTGCATTCACATGACGACCCATGAAAATCTGCGCTACGCGGATAAGAACATCGCGAAGTTTTCCACTCTCAATGAACCAGAAATCCAGCAAGCCGTCGTCGACCTTGGCGCCCGGTGCTAAGTCCACCATGCCACCGGCATATGCAGGAATATTGGAAGCAACTGCAACCAGGTAGCGTCCTTCAAATTCTTCCTCTTTTGTCCAAACCTTCAGGTCCACCCCTTCCCACCCGACGGTATTCCATAAAGCCAGCGTTGCGTAATGGACTGTAGCAAACACCTTCTCCCAGCGCTCCCGCGGTTCGATGCTGTTGACAACATTTGCATCTAGCCCGACGCCCGCCCACAGCAGGAATGCCTGCCCGTTGCACTCTCCGACATCCACGAGACGGACATCTCCAGCGGCCAATCTCTCAGCCGCCTGCTCGAGCGCAAAGACGTTAATCCAACCCAGGCGCGGAAGACCGATTTCCTGCGCCCAAACATTTGCAGTTCCAGCTGGCAGAACACCTAGCGCTGTTTCCGACCCGGCCAGTGCGGATGTCGCCTGGCCGACAGATCCATCACCTCCGACTACAAATACAGCATCACAGTGCTGCGCAACGGCTTCCATCGCGATATCGGTCAGCCCTTTCTCTGGCCCCGCTTTGACAATTTGCGCATCCCATCCCGCAGCTGCGAGAACACGTACCGTGCGCTCAAGAAGCGGACCAGCGGGAAATCTACCCGCAGCAGGGTTATATAGCAGCCAGGCACATCGATTCGTCATAGGCTATCCCGGTCCATTATAGCGCCGATTGGCATTCCCTCCCTCATTGCCGCGAATTCTCGTAAGGATTACAATCGACTGGTCGTGCTCTTTGATTTGGGTCGATTTCCGGATGCCAGATATGTCAGTACATCTGCCCTTCCAATTCAAGAATACGGGACACATGGAGAGGTCAGCATTATGGCCGCAGACCTATTGGGTGAGCGATACAAGCTAATTGAAAAAATCGGCTCGGGCGGTATGGCAGATATATACCGCGCATTAGACCAGCAACTGCAACGTGAGGTTGCAGTGAAAATCTTGCGCGATCCTCTTGCCAAGGATCATTCATTCCAAGAGAACCTCCTGCATGAAGCCCGCGCAGCTGCGAATCTTTCCCATCCCAACATTGTCACAATTTTTGACTTCGGCCGTGACGACGGAACGCTTTACATTGTGATGGAATACATCGCCGGGACCGATTTAAAAACGCTCATCCGCCGCAGGAAACGGCTCGCCACACTCGAAGCTGTTGAATTAATGAAAAAGATTGCCGATGCTGTTGGCTATGCCCACCGCGCCGGTCTCGTTCACTGTGATCTAAAGCCGCAAAATATCTTGGTTACGCCCGACAATAAAGTGAAGATTACAGATTTCGGAGTCTCCCGTGCTCTCGCAACGATCCAACCCGATGAACGATCAGATATTGTGTGGGGAAGCCCGCAGTACTTTTCTCCAGAACAAGCCTCGGGAGGAGCACCTTCACCTGCCAGTGATGTTTATTCCCTCGGGGTCATCCTTTACGAAATGATTACCGGCCAACCTCCCTTCGCAGCGGATAACGCAGCCGATCTTGCCCGGCTTCACCTAACCGTCGAGCCAACACCCCCTCGCTCGATAGAGTCCAATATCCCCGAATCCCTACAGCAGATTGTCTTAAAAGTACTCGCCAAGGAACCATCCGCTCGCTATCGCACCGCTGATCAGCTTGGGCGGATACTCACAAACTTCAATCTAAATTCGATTCCAGGAGAACACTCACCCTCGGCTGGTGATTTGGACTTACCGGAGCTTACACAAGCCTTGCCCACATCAGCTCAGAAATCAGCGATTGCTTCGGAGATGGATTGGATCGCGGTGGCTCTCGGATTATTGGCTTTTCTGGCAATTGGGGGGTTAATCCCTCTCTGGCTTTGGGTATGCCTGCTTTACCCTTCCTGCCCAATAAATCCCGGCTAAACCAATATACTGGTCGCACCCTATCGGCCGCGGTATAATTCGGACTAACGCTCTAATAATTAGCTGAAATTACTAAAGCTATCTTCTAGCTTTGCGAGGTAAATGTGAATTCACCAAGAGGTAGAAACTCTATCGTTCTATTTATTTTGTTACTCACAATTGTCGCTGTTCTTTTCTACTCCCGCAGCGAGGCGACCCAACCTGAACGGCTGCCTTTTAACGAGGTCGCGTCGAAGATCCAATCCGGGGAAATTACCCGTATTGTGGTCGATGAAAACGAATTGGAATTGATCTACCGGGATGGTACCAATGCCTTCTCTCGCAAGGAACCTACAAAGACGACGGTTGAGCAGTTAAAAGACCTCGGAGTCACTGAGTCGGCATTAACACCCCCGTTTCTTACGCTCGAAATCAAAGAACCCAGCGATCTGGGCACCATTATCAGCCTGATTACTTATATCCTTCCCGCTCTGCTTGTTGTCGGCCTGATTTGGCTCATGATGCGTCAGGCGCAAGGTACAAATAACCAGGCACTTTCCTTTGGCAAGAGTCGCGCCCGTATGTTTACAGGCGACCAACCCACCGTTACATTTGAAGACGTGGCCGGGATCGAAGAGGCGAAAGAGGATCTTGAGGAGATTGTCGAGTTCCTGCAAGAACCCGAGAAATTTATTTCACTTGGCGCTCGCATTCCAAAAGGTGTACTTCTCATCGGTGCTCCGGGAACGGGAAAAACGCTGCTTGCGAAGGCAGTGTCTGGGGAAGCTGGTGTGCCCTTCTTCTCCATTTCGGGCTCCGAGTTCGTCGAAATGTTCGTCGGCGTCGGTGCCAGCCGGGTGCGCGATCTTTTCGATCAAGCAAAACGCCACTCCCCCTGCATCGTTTTTGTCGATGAGATCGACGCCGTCGGCCGCCAGCGCGGCGCCGGACTCGGCGGCAGCCATGATGAGCGAGAGCAAACACTCAACCAGATGCTTGTCGAGATGGATGGTTTCGATACGGATACGAATGTGATTATTATGGCCGCAACGAATAGACCAGACATCCTCGATCCTGCTCTCCTTCGACCCGGCCGCTTCGACCGCCGAGTTATCCTCGACCAACCGGATATGCGCGGCCGTGAAGCGATCCTGAAAGTCCATTCGAGAGGAAAACCCCTCGAGGAGGCCGTTGAGCTCTCGACTATCGCCAAAGCAACACCTGGTTTTGTCGGTGCCGATCTTGAGAATCTCGTCAACGAAGCCGCAATCTTAGCCGCTCGCCGAGATAAAAAGACGATCGGGCAAGAGGAATTCGAAGAATCGATCGAGCGCGTCATCGCTGGCCCCGAACGAAAGAGCCGTCTTATTAGTCAGGAGGAGAAATTAATCGTCGCCTACCACGAAGCGGGTCACGCCGTCGTAAGCCACGTTATCCCCGAATCAGATCCCGTCCATAAAGTGAGCATCATTGCTCGGGGAATGATGGGCGGCTTTACGCTTGCCCTCCCTGAGGAGGACCGGACACTGGTTTCCCGCAACAAACTTCTTGCGGATATGGCCTATGCCCTCGGTGGTCGTGCAGCGGAGGAATTGGTCTTCAACGATATCACTTCTGGCGCTTCAAGCGATCTCGAGCGGGTGACGAAGATGGCACGCTCAATGGTCACCCGGCTTGGGATGAGCGATGAACTCGGACCGATGGTATATGGGCAAAAGGAAGAGTTGGTTTTCCTCGGTCGAGAGATCTCAGAACAGCGAGACTACTCTGAGAATGTCGCTGAGAAGATAGATGCTGAGGTTCGTGGCTTGGTCAGTGATGCATACGCCCGCGCTAAAAAGATCCTGGCCGAATATCGATCTTCGCTAGATTCCGTCGCCCAATATCTCATCGAAGAGGAAACCATCGATCGAGAAACTTTCGTGGAGATCTTCGGCCAACCTGTCAAGGAGAAAAATAGCGGGACACCTCTCCTCGCGGGTGCATGAATTTACAAATCGAGACCATAACCAACGCCCGGGCCATGATAGCCCGGGCGTTTCGTATTCTGGTTTTCTCCTCCCGTTGAAAACGGTAGTTTACCCTTCTCCCCCTTGCTTCTCGCGATCCTGGCGCACGAGCTCCCGCCGCAAAACTTTTCCGACGGTTGTCTTGGGCAGTTCATCCCGGAATTCAACGTGCGTGGGGACTTTGAAGGCAGCCATATGCTCCTTGCACCATGCCTTGACCTCGTCAACGGTCAGCGTTTCGCCCGGCTTGAGAACCACCCACGCTTTCACGGTCTCTCCACGATAAGCATCGGGGATTCCAGCGACACCGACCTCAAGGACCTTGGGATTCTCGGCGATGACTTCCTCCACTTCCCTTGGCCAAACCTGGTAACCACTCGGCTTGATGAGCTCTTTCTTCCGGTCCACAATGAAGAAATAGCCATCCTCGTCCATGTAGGCGATATCGCCGGTATAGAGCCAGCCGTCTCGTAATGTGTTCTTCGTCTCTGTGGGCATATTCAAATAGCCCTTCATTACTAACGGACCCTTGATAATAAGCTCCCCAACCTCCCCTGTTTCAAGCACAGTAACCTCATCATCCAGAGAGATGATGCGAGCATCAACATCAGGTAAGGGGATGCCGATGGAGCCTTCTTTCCTCATGCCGAAAACCGGGTTGCAATGCGTCGCGGTTGGGGCTTCGGAAAGACCAAAGCCTTCCACTAGCCTCCCCCCCGTCAGTTCTTCAACTGTGGCCTGCGTCTCCCTCATCAGCGGTGCGGAACCTGAGATGCACGCC
>JBARSI010000234.1:0-5711 GCA_049644665.1 Anaerolineales bacterium | reverse complement strand
GTTTCGAAGTGGTCCTTTCGCTCCGGCATTTGCGCGAGCGACTTTGCCAGAATACTAGCTTCCCATTTCTTGAATGCATCCCTCAGATGTTTGATCATAAATCCTGTCCGCAATTAGATATTTCAGTCGACCTGCATGACCCCCAGCAGCTCGGGGTCAACGGGGGCAAGTCCTTTAAACTTCTCAAAAGTAACTTCTTCAACCTCTATATTAAGGGGGTAACGGATTCGTTCAATTAGTGCGAGATAGCTCGCCTGCACGCGCCGCTCCCAGGGTAACTCCAACCGTTCCGACATCTGGCGGATAGATTCGATCGAGGGGCCTTCGATTTCAACGAAGCAGCCGAAGGGGAGTTCGTCCAGCATCACCAGGTTGGGGTCAATCTGATAGGTTTCACGGTATTTCTCGTAAACGGCGGTAATGGTGTAGCCAAGAGCGTCAAGGAGCTTACGTCCAGTCTCAAAATCATCGATTTCAATCTCAAATTCCTCGCGGGTTTCCACTTGTCCATGATGGCGTTTGAAAGTCATCGTCGCTCGACTGTCCTGCCGCAGACGGAGGACCTGATTCTTGCCTGCGAGCTCCCGGCCAGGGGTATCGAAACGCAGGTTGCGCTCCAGAAGACGGTCATTTATTAGACGTCCGTTAAGGGAGATGAGCCGCTCGCGGATGTCTTCTAAGTGGCACAGGCAGAATTTCACTTCGATTTCCATGAAAGCCTTCTTCAGGAGAGTATCAGCAATATTTGATTCTGGTCAACACTCTCTCCGGCTTTCACACGCAGACGATTCACAGTGCCATCACGCGGCGCCTTGATTTCGTTTTGCATTTTCATCGATTCCAGGATGATGACATTGTCCCCCAGTGCTACTTCCTGACCTTCTTCAACAGGGATATCTATGACGATCCCAGGCATGGGGGCATTGATGTGAATATCACCGCTGCGGATTTGCGGGGCACCGGAACTCTGGCGCAATCGCTGCTGGCGTTCGTCCTCCACATGGACTTCAAAGAGCTGGCCTTGAAGAAGGACTTGAATACCCGATTCTGTAGTATAGATCGAAGCCTCGAAGGAATCACCGTCGAGGATAAGAGAGTAAACCGGTTGGTCGCCAACGGACTGAAAATCGGCTATTAATGGCTCATTGTCTACGTCAATCTGCTGATCTCCCTTGATGTCCACTTCGAATTGTTTGTCACCGATGGTGGCGAAGTATTTCATGAACCCTCCAAGATCAAGAACTTGGGGCATAAAAGGTGTACACCTGGTCGTTGGTCAGAATAACATCAACTGATCAAGTCTATCGATTCATTCTCTCCCACCTTCCGACCCATTTCCAGTTGCTTGTATCCCGCTTACTGCGACGAACAATCTGAGCTGCTCTCTGGCTTTCCCGATGCGTGACAAGTGTTGCCATCACCGCCGCGATCCTTGTCAGATGCTCTTTCTCCTCTTCAAGCTCATCCATGGAGAAACGCTCCTCAACAAAGCGGGTATCAAAAGATCCGGCGATGAATCGGTGGGAATCCATAATATGCTGATGGAAGGGAATATTGGTTTTCACACCCAGGATGCGGTATTCCTCCAGGGCACGTCGCATCCGCAGGATCGCCTCCCCGCGTGTCTCCCCCCAGCAGATCAATTTTGAGATGAGTGCGTCATAGTAGGGGGAGATCTCGAACCCTGCGTAGACCCCTGTATCGACGCGGACGCCGGGACCGCTCGGTGCGATAACCGAATTCAGGGTCCCGGTAGATGGGAGGAAGTTGTTGTAAGGGTCTTCGGCATTTATGCGGCATTCGAGTGCCCATCCGTTAAGATGGATATCCTCTTGCGAATAGCGCAGTTTGCGATCGCGCGCGATCCGCAATTGCTCCTTAACGATGTCAATCCCCGTCACAAGCTCCGTTATTGGATGCTCGACCTGAAGACGAGTGTTCATCTCGAGGAAGAAGAATTTATGGTCCTTATCAACCAGGAACTCGATGGTGCCAGCGTTCAGGTAATCCACGGCACGGGCTGCAGTGCAGGCTACTTCTCCCATTTGCGTGCGCAACTCATCATTGATAAATGGAGAGGGGGATTCCTCAAGTAGTTTCTGGTGACGCCTTTGCAGGGAACACTCGCGTTCACCCAAATGGATGACATTGCCATGATTGTCAGCCAGGATCTGGAACTCGATGTGCCGGGCGTTGAGGATTAATTTTTCGAGATAAACATTGCCGTCGCCAAAAGAAGCCTCCGCCTCTCTGCGCGCAGCTTGAAGCAGACCGGGCATTTCCTCGGCGGATTGAACCTCACGCATGCCCTTACCGCCGCCGCCTGCTGTGGCTTTAACCAGCAAGGGGAAGCCGATCTTCGGGGCGATTGCCAGCAAGTCATCATCGCGCAGATCCCCTTCGCCTTCAGTTCCGGGGACGACTTGAATTCCCGCGGCGGTGACAGTAGAACGGGCGATGGCTTTATCCCCCATCGCGGCTATTGCCGACGGTCTCGGGCCGATGAAAACTAGACCGGCGTCAAGTACTGCCTGGGCGAAGTCATCACGCTCCGCCAGGAAACCGTATCCCGGGTGGATGGCTCCGGCACCGCTCTTTTTTGCGATCTCGATGATCTTGTCGCCGCGCAAGTAGGATTCGCGCGCGGCTGCAGGACCCAGCAGGTATGCCTCATCCGCCTGTCGTACATGTAATGCTGCGCGGTCAGCTTCGGAGTAGACCGCGATCGTACGCAGACCTAGCTCGCGACAGGCTCGAATGATGCGAACTGCGATTTCTCCACGATTTGCGATGAGTACTTTTTCAAACATTCCTTCCCTCTAATCTAAGACAGGGGCAGCCGATTGCTTCCAGGTTTCCAGGAAACGCAGAACTGCTTGGTTGAATTCCTCTGGGATCTCGTGTGGAGGCATATGGTGAACATCGGGTATCAACCATAATTGCCCCTTCTGGACTCCTTCAGAGATGTCGACTGCACGTTGGGGAGTCGCATGTTCATCGAGTTCACCTTGAATTACAAGTGTTGGGCAGGTGATCTTTGGCAAACGTTCGCGCATGTCCAGCTTCTGTGGATCGGTTTCCAGCCAATGTTGGACCCAAGTATCGGCCAGATGCCGCGCCCTTTTCCCATGCTCCCGGTCCAATACTTTGGAGTAGGGTGGTTTCTTAGATGCTTCGGAGATCATTTCCAATCTTGGGAGCATTTTTGGCTCAAAGTAAATATGGGCCGCGACGACGACTATACTCTCTACCAGATCGGGCCTTTCGGAGGCCATGAGCAGGGCAATGGAGCCGCCGTCGCTATGACCCAATAGAGAGAGGCGATGAATGCCCAGATGGTTCAGAAGAGCATAAGCCTCCTCGGCATCATTTAGGAGAAAGAATTCATCAAAGCGCTGGCGAAAATCCGACCGACCGTAACCCCAGCGATCATATACGATCACCCGCCATCCGGCATTGGTGAAAGCTCCTACCTGCCGTCGCCAGGAACGGATCGATCCCAAACCATGATGGAGGAGCATTAAGGCTGGTGCATCGTCGGCCCCATATTGCTCCCAATACAACTTGTGCCCGTTGACCTCGTAGAAACCCTTACCGTCAGGTTGCTCAGAGTGGGATATTGCCATGTTTTTTCGCCGGATTGGTATCACGTTTATTCGAAAGCATCTCCAGACCATTGATAATGCGAGGTCGGGTGAAGCGCGGCTCGATAATGTCGTCAATGTAGCCTCGCGCGGCTGCAATATAGGGATTTGCGAATTTCTCGCGGTAATCCGCGACCAGTTCGGCTCTGCGTTTTTCCGGGTCTTTCGCATCCGCAAGCTCCTTGCGGAAGATGATATTTACCGCCCCTTCAGGACCCATTACGGCAAGTTCGGCGCCGGTCCAGGCCAGGTTTAGGTCACCGCGAATGTGTTTGGATGACATAACATCATAAGCGCCGCCGTACGCCTTGCGTGTGATCAGCGTGATCTTCGGCACGGTTGCTTCACAATATGCATAGAGCAGCTTCGCTCCATGGCGGATGATGCCGCCGTGCTCCTGGCCGGTTCCGGGGAGGAAACCAGGCACATCGACGAAGGTGATGATCGGGAGGTTAAACGCATCGCAGAATCGCACGAAACGAGCGGCCTTATCTGAGGAATTAATGTCCAGAACACCCGCTAAATGGGCCGGTTGGTTGGCGATAATTCCGACGCTGTGCCCGCCAAATCGGCCGAAGCACGTCAGGATATTCTGCCCGTAGTTCTCATGGATTTCGAAGAAGACACCGTCGTCAACGACTAGCTTGATCACATTGCGCATGTCGTACGGTTTGCTGGGATCATCGGGAACGATCTGGTCCAGCTCTTCCTCCACGCGCAGCCGGTCATCAGATGTCGGGACGAAAGGAGGGTCCTCCATATTATTCTGCGGGATATAGGAGAGCAGGAGGCGGATCATATAGAGACAATCGCCCTCACTCTCGGCGACGTAGTGACAAACACCGGATGTGCTGGCGTGTTTATCCGCACCGCCTAATTCCTCGAAGGTAACTTCTTCGTGGGTGACGGTCTTTACTACTTCTGGGCCTGTTACAAACATATAAGAGGAGTTGCGAACCATGAAGATGAAGTCGGTAAGTGCTGGGGAGTAGACTGCGCCGCCTGCACAAGGCCCCATGATGGCGCTGATTTGCGGGATCACACCTGAACTGAGTGTATTCTTGAGGAAGATGTCAGCGTAGGCGCCGAGAGAGACGACGCCCTCCTGGATGCGGGCTCCACCGGAGTCGTTCAAACCGATGACAGGAGCGCCGTTCTTCATGGCCATATCCATGATTTTACAGATCTTCTCAGCATGAACTTCACCGAGGCTGCCGCCGAAGACGGTGAAGTCTTGCGAGAAAACGTAAACAAGCCGGCCGTCGATTGTTCCCCACCCGGTTACGACGCTGTCTGCAAGGAACTTCTTCTTTTCTAGATCGAAATCATGCGTCCTATGTGTGACGAACATGTCGGTCTCGCGGAAGGATCCTTTGTCAAGAAGCAGGTCGAGCCGCTCTCGAGCAGTTAAGCGACCGCGGTCATGCTGCGCTTTGACCCGCTCGGGGCCACCGCCAAGCAGGGCCTTTTTACGTTGGCTTTGAAGGAAATCGGCTTTGGAGGAATCACTCATTCGTTTTGCTCCTCATAATATTGACGTACTGATGATCGAGAGAGTATCCAGATCACGATCAGAAAGCATAATGTCATAGCTCCAAAAGTAAAAGGGAAGGAGCTTCTAGCGTAGTCGGATCGCTGAAGCAGCAAGCGATCAATCCACAGCCATGCTCCATAGACGATTGCACCGGTGCACATGAGCTTCGGCGCCCAGTTGCGGCGGAAGAAAAGCGCCATCGCCGCGACCAGGCTGGCACTTCCCCACAAGCCATTCTTCAAGAGAAGATAGCCCTTTGGAACGTTGGCAGGGAGGTCGGGAAGCGTAAACCATGCCACGAGGCCGGCAAACTGCATCACTGAGAAGGTTAACACTCCTGCGGCGAGCCAGGTTACGGACCGGGGTCTATTCTTCGATGTCAAGGACGATTTTTCCCAATTGCTCCCCGGTTTCAAGGCGCTTCTGCGCTTCAGGGGTTTCCTTCAGCGGATATTGGCGGTCGATCACTGACTTCAGCGAACCCTCGAATAAGAGGGTCATTACGGTTCGGAAATCTTCATGTGTCCCCATTG
>JBARSI010000233.1:0-7610 GCA_049644665.1 Anaerolineales bacterium | reverse complement strand
TGCTCCCACTTTGGAAGAGGACGGCATCCCAAAGGCCTGTGAGACCACTTCCCACTACAATGAAAATAGCGATCTCATCTCCCTGTTCACCCAGGATAAAGAGTGCCATGATGGCGATGAGCAAAGGTTGGACGAAGATGCCGAAGATGACGAAGGCGTCCGTCATGGCCTGCTTTAAAGTGAAGATAAAAGCAAGTTTAACCACATGTAAGTAGGTCTTAAATATACCGGGTGCCATCAGAAAATTAATATGCTCCTGGTCTGTACACGAATCAGCTGTCACCGTTTGGACCGGCGTGGTCTGGAAGCCGCCGCAAGATATGTCGTGTTATTGGGCTTTGCTACTCACAAGTCTGACATACGCATCTTCGAGCGTTGGTTCACGCACCGTTACTTTCCCGACCCTCACACTTTCCAGTGAAGAAAGAAGTGAGGGGATGGCTTCTGATCCAATTTCTGAGTGAACATGAAGCGCCTGCTTTTGGTCCAGGTTTTCAACAGACAAAGTGTCAACGAAAGGCAGGCTTCGAATATGGTTCAGGATCTCCTCTGGAACCCCGAAGACTTCGATTTCGATCACTGAGAGATCACTCACAACCTGTTTTAATGCTTCAGGTGTGTCGAGGGCGACAATGCGGCCTTGGTCGATGACTGCGACACGCTCGCATAGCGCATCGGCTTCAAACATGTAGTGAGTCGTCAGGAGGATGGTCTTCTTCTCGGACTGCAGGTTACGTATCACCTGGCGAATTTCCCGCCCTCCGACAGGGTCTAACCCCATTGTCGGCTCGTCCAGGAAGAGGATTTCCGGATCGTGCAGCAGTGTGCGGGCAATATGAAGCCGCTGCTTCATCCCGCGCGAATAGCCCTCGACTTTTTCTTCCCCCCGGCCCGTAAGACCTACAAGCTCGAGCAATTCCGGGATCCGCCTCATGGTGACTTCCGGATCAACATGATAGAGACTGGCAAAATAGCGTAGATTGTCGATCCCGGAAAGCCGCCAGTAAAGGCCTCTCTCCCCGCCGAAGATGAAACCAATCCTTGATCGAAGCGCGTTCGCTTGATCAACAACATCGTAACCAAGAATGTTCGCCGTGCCGCCAGTTGGGATGAGTAGAGTTGTAAGCATCTTAATCGTCGTAGTTTTACCGGCACCATTAGGACCGAGTAAACCAAAGAGCTCACCCCGATTAACGTCAAAGGAGATGCCGTCGACGGCGACAACTTCTTTTATCTTCCTGCGGACAACGCCGATGGTTGTTTTGTAGATTCGTCTTAATTCTCTCACTTCGACCGTGTTCAAATTATTTCCCATGGATTTGACTGAATATTTTCAAGATACTCGGTTTGATATGTCAGGGTAACATGATTGTTCACATGCTTCAAGCACTGTCTTACTTGTTACTAAAAGTTGCTCGTTGAGCGAGAGGTAAGTCATCCCGACGAGGATGTGACGATATCCTTCTGAGAATCCCTGGAGGTACCACGCCAATGAAGTACTCACTCTTCATGGCTCAATAGGATACCCGGATTGAATCCAGCTCTCTATGCCGCCGCGCAATGACGTCGTATTTGGGAAACCATGCGTAATTAGGAAAAGGGCTGCTTGTGCGCTGGGCTCTTCTAATGAGTAATCGCCGTAGACGATGATCGCCCGGTTGTTGGGGATGTTTAGGTAACGGCTTTCTAGCTCCTCTACGGGGATCGAGATCGCACCAGGGATATGCGTCCTAGCGAAGGCAGAATTGGGGCGAAGGTCGAGGAAAAACGCTGACCCGCCAGACCAGGTTTTATAGGCTTCCACAAGGCCAATATGTGGCGCTTCTTGAGAAGGAGTCCGTTCGGGGCCACCAGCTTGTTTACCGGCCTGCAGCTTGGGGAAAAACAGGATAGCTGCGAGAAAAAGCAAAGCTGCCCCACCGAGTAATCCAAAGCGTACAATCGCTTTTCCCCGCCTATTCGTAAAATTCATGAGCCTCTCTCGAGAATCATAACCCCATTATTGTTCGTGCGGTAGCATTGTTAGGAGCAGCTGAAAAGAGTCCACTTTTCAATTTCAAATTACAACGATACAAATAGTTGAATAAGGCGCATAACTAACCTAGAATGGGGGTGGGATATTCTATCATTCCCACCAGGTCGTCGGCTTGATGCATACTAGGTTTGGAGTAAGCGATGACAACGAGGACATCCATTGAAGTGGATGTTATCACTTCTTCACATTGGATCACTGGGATGATTTTCCCGGGGGTACGGGGCTTGTTCAGCCAAATGAACATGCCGACGGAATCGTCGATTGAGATAGAATCGGGTGAGTTGAGCACTCTCTTCAAGCGCTCGCAATCGGCGGAACGCTTCGGCAGGATGTGGCTGGTCAAACGAGAGATCGTCGCAATACTGGTTGGGAATCGTGCTGGGCTGGGTCCGTCCAACGTGGTGCGGGCCGGGTACACGAAACCATTCCCTCATTCGGTGCGAGTTCTTATAGAAGGTTTCGAACTTTATGGAAAGATCCACAGTGTTGGCAGGTTTGAATTCAGTACGCTGATATTTGAGGGGGACAGCCTCTTTACTCCGCTGTACGATGCCAGGGTTCAATCCATCCTGTTCCCGAAAGCACAGGCGGATGCCCCGGCGCTCCTCTTTAATCGGATGAGGGTTCAGGCACTAACGCTTATTCCGACCAAACCGCCGAGTTAATAGCGTTTTTCATAGGTTAGCCAACAGATTATTCGCAAAGCTTAGATCGGGCAGCCAGGCCTTGCCTTTCCCTTTGCACTCGGTTGGAGAGGAGGCGATAAATATGAGGATACATTATCTCCAGGGTAGTATACGAGTGTTTCTCCTTGTCTTGAGTAGAAGATTGCATTAGTTATTATTTTCACTTGCGGATGCGTTTTGGGTACTATTTTTCGATTTGACACCCGTCAATTTTTCAATACAATAAACGCCGCAAAGTCAGGGCAATGTGGTTTGCACCGCCTGGAGCCCTGGCCGTGAACGCCGGTCTCGCACCATTTGAGACCGGCGTTTCTATTTAATTTGGGCGAAGCGGAGGTTAGGAGGAGCAGGAGCACCTGCTCAGAGGATCCGTTGCCGAACACCCTTTGCTTCCCGTATAAAGACGATTGAATGGCGATACTCCACCGCATCTAATTCTTCATAAGCTTCATTGAAGTTCTTCATAACTTCTTCGCATCGACCTTCTAACATTCACGTAAATACTCGAATAAATCTTGAGGTGGAATAATGAAATTATCACAAACAACGCGCTTAAATTGGTTATTGGATGCAGGTGTATTTTTCTCTGCATTGGTGGCAGGCTTCTCCGGCATATATTTCTTGTATGTTCCAGTAGGCGGCTACCAAGGAGGGAAGAATCCCTTGTATGACGTTACCGTCCTGTTCAGTCGCAGCACATGGGATGACCTTCATTTGTGGGGTGGGGTTGCGATGATCCTGATCGTTGTGATCCATCTCCTCTATCACTGGAATTGGGTTGTGATGATGACCAAGAAGATCTGGAATCAAATACGATCAGGGAAGTCGAATATGTCCCGTGGCGCAAAGATTAATTTGGCAATCAACCTGATTATTGCGATGAGTTTCCTGCTTACCGCGATATCGGGAGTGTATTTCCTCTTCGGTCCAACGGGAGGTTATCAGGGAGGTGCGAATGCGAATTGGGATATCGGATTTCTTTTCAGCCGGACAACCTGGGATCTCATTCATACATGGTCTGGTGTGGCCTTGATCATTGCCGCTGGTTTCCATTTCCTCATCCATTGGAAGTGGATAAAGAAAGTTACTTGTCTGTTTTTTCAATTTCAAGCCAGGCGAAAACAACCCATCGTGCGTCAAGGCGCATAAGACGGGATGAGAATCTAAGTTTCTAGAATATAAAAAAAGCGCAAAGGAGCGTAAATAATGTTACAGAAAATAATTGTCGGGGTACTTGTAGTCGCTTTATCGGGTGTATTGATTGTCGGTGCGATTAATCGCACCGATGCCAAGAACGAACAGGTTGAAAATGGGGCCGAAGGAAACGCTGGTTCACTCGCTCGAGAAGAAGCTCGAGAGTTATGGCAGCAAAACCAGGGTCAGCAAGGTCAGGGAAATCGTGTCGACTATGCTGAAACCGGCAGCCCGGAAAGGGGAACGAGGGGCGGAGGTCAAGGGCGATTTAGTGAAGTGGCCACCGGCAGTCAGCCGGAGGATCCCATCAGGGGAGGCGAGGGATTAGCATCCGTTGATGAATGGCTGGAAGTCGTCGGGACAGTTGTATCCGTGAATGAAGAAGAGCTGATACTCCAGCTTCAAGACGGCCAGGAAATGGTCATCGAATGTAGGGCATGGACCTATGCCCAGGATTTGGGGTTTACAACCGACATCGGTCATGAATTAAAACTGTACAGTTTTGATGAAGATGGCGAGTTCGAGGTTGGTGGGTTCGAGGACTTAACTACGCAGCTATATACCATGGTTCGAGAGGAGAGCGGTCGTCCTTTTTGGGCAGGGCGGTGGAGTAGAGATGCGTAAGTAGAACGGTTTAGATGATTTTGTATTGGTTTCAACGAGAAGGGTGGAAGTGTTTGCTTCCACCCTTTTCCTTTAATTTTATTCTCCTCCAAATTGTGTGGGCGACCAAGCGGATTTACGCTACCCAACTCCAACCCATTGTTCGATCGTAGGGACCGACAAATGGGTCGGCCCGTCGCCATCAAACTGCAGGCTGCGCCTGCGACCGGAAGCAGAGCTTCCTGACTCCACATAGTGGAGAAACGTTTGAGACAGACACTGGATCGTTCAAGGGAGATATCACCAGGCTTCGCGTTACCTGCCCTATTTTGTTTGTAAGGGGTTAGTAGGACAGGCTGCTCCCGCCGATAAACTCGCGCAAGACTGAGTCATGAGGGATCGATGACTCATCTTTCACTGGCTCAACCTCATTTAGCAGGCGCAGAATTCTGGAGGTTCGCTTATACGCGTCCTCGCGAAGAGGATCATCGCGGTATTTTGCCTCCCACTCCTCGAATTTGTCTAATAGGCGGTGTCGATAAATCGCTAACTCATACGGCATTGCGCTATTGATGATCACGTCGACGCTGCCAATATACGGGATGATATTGCGCAGTTCGCTTGCCCGGACATAGTGCCAATGCTGAAGTGTCCGCTCTGGATCATAGGCGCGATGGTCAGCATCTCTCAACATCCTGCGGATAAGGCGTAGATCAGCCCAGCGCACGTATTCGTCGTCGGCCCCCCGCATCTGAAGCAGCGGTTCGAGATAGATCGCGAATTTCTGTGAACTTGAGATGCCTTCAGTCATGGGAGGATATAGCCCATGAAGGCTGTCCAACAGAAGAATTTCATTCTCCGCCAACTTCATCGGAGTTTGATTTAGTATTCGACGGCCAGCTTTGAAGTCGTAATACGGGATCAGCACTTCATCGCCGCGAATTAATGCTTGCAAGTGATCGTTTATCAATTGCAGGTCGAGCGCCTGCGGTGTTTCAAAGTCATAATCGCCGAATTCATCCTGCGGATGCTCTTCAAGATCGAAGAAATAATTATCCATGTTCAAGGCGCGAAATTGCAGCCCCTGTTTCTTCAACCGCTGTTCGATCTTAATTGTTGTTGTGGTTTTTCCGGATGATGATGGACCGCTAACGATTACCAGCCTCACCCCATCCTTACGCTCGGTGATCAACTGGACTGCAGTCGTGAGATTATCAGCGTACGCGGATTCAGACTCATGAACGATTTGAGGGAACTCATCTCCAAGAATCCGCATATTTAATGCGGATACTGTGTGAAGGTTGAGTTTTACCGCCCAATCAAGGACATACCAGATCTTGCGCCAGGGTATGTTATCCCCGTGAGTCGAAGCCCGTTTTCCAGCCTCCCGTCGAGCTCGATTTCGGTCTTCACGATACAGGATGTATGCCTTGGAGACTTGAGCATGGCC
The DNA here is from genome assembly GCA_049644665.1 of Anaerolineales bacterium. Classification (GTDB taxonomy): domain Bacteria; phylum Chloroflexota; class Anaerolineae; order Anaerolineales; family E44-bin32; genus E44-bin32. The sequence continues at coordinate 1,642 of JBARSI010000233.1, read as the reverse complement.
ATTCTCAATTAACGTTTTTTCAACTGCGTCCTGGATTTCTTCGATATGCGGGGTGTGTCCCTCGGGCAGTTTTAGGTGAAGATACTCGACAACTTTATCAGCAAGCCTTTTAGCGCGCTCACGATCGCGCCCGCCGACTGAAACCGCGGCGCGATAGATTGCGTTGTAGATTCGTTCCTTATTGAAGGGAACGATGGCGCCGCTTCGTTTAATTACGTTTTCGAATTCTTTTTCTGACATTTTCTCGCTTCCTGCATCTGTTTCGATGACGCGATGGGGAAATGGTAATTTGTGTCAGTATAGTTATAAATTGATATTCCTTAACTTGCTAGGGAAGGAACTCCTCTAGGTCAGCAGTAAAATGCACTCACCGCAATTGATCGCAACCTACAATGCGGCAAGCAAACTTCGGATCTATTTTGCATATCCAATAGAGATTAAATATACCGGATAATGCTCGCGTGGGAGCTGTAAGAATTCGCTCACTTGCCCTTCATCGAAAGCGCCAACAGGGACCCCGGCTAGTCCGAGGGCAGTTGCCTGTAACAAGATGTTCTGGGCTGCATGTCCGGCTTCAAGATAGATATACTGAGGCGAGCGCTCTTGTCCATATTTCGTTTCGATCCTGCTAAATACCGCCGCCAGGAGGAACGTTGCCGGGGCTTGAGAGATACATTCCTGACCCAGCGCAGCGTTGCTCAGTGAGGGGCGCTTATCACCCTCAACTCGCGGCTCCATCCGATGATCTTTTGGGATGTAATTGTATACACCTTCGTTTGTAATCAGGTAAAGTTCGAGCGGGTAAAGTGCACCAGCGGAGGGAGCTGTGCGCAAACCGAGAGCATCGCGATATCCCTGGCCGGCCCAGAGAAGTTGTCCAACTTGCTCCAGCGAGAGGGTTTGTTTTATAAAACTGCGCACGGATACTCGATCCGCCAGCGCCTGCTCTAGCGAGATTGATCCCTGGAAGCTGGGTTTTGGGAGTTCGATAGATTTCAATCGCATACACACATCTCTGAAAGGCGGTACATTAAGTTGGCTGCAGGCTTAGTTTTACCGCATTGTTTAGTCTCAATTCAATTAGAAACGTGCGGTGTAACACAAGATATCACAGATCGGCACATCGATGTTGGAATTCGCATGAGGAGTTCGAAATAATACAGGGAGAGATGATCGCCGCCTTTCTTTGCTATTGGAGTGCTACAAAAGGATGTGTAATATTGGGGTGATATTTACCAATCGCGGGATTTAGAATGGCTCTGATATAATGACTTTCTCAACGAGATTCAATGATTTCCCCCGTAAGAATCACGAAATGAACCCTGTCTGAACATGGAAGGAGATATTCTCGAGGTTCAGTATTCTTCGAGAAGAATGGTGCATTATGTATGATTTTTCTGATAAGGTAGTTGTAATTACCGGAGCGGCCGGAAATTTAGGAAGCGCCGTGGTTCATGCATTTGAGGGCCATGGGGCAAGATTGGTCCTCCTGGATCGAAAAGATGGACGGCTTCAGGAATCCTTCCCTGCAATTTCGGAGTTAGATAAACATCTCCTGGTTGACCGGGTTGATATGACCTCCGCAGAATCGGTCGTAGACGCGATTTCAAGGGCTGTGGCGCATCATGGCCAAATCGATATC
>JBARSI010000232.1:0-4360 GCA_049644665.1 Anaerolineales bacterium | reverse complement strand
GGAATACAGCTACCTGGCTTGGTATATAATCCAGGCATGTACTTGCAGATGGACTCCACGTTGTGGACCGACTATCTAGAGGGATTTCCTCAAGCCCATTTACTGCAAACATCGGCATAGGGCATGCTGAAATCTTCTTTCGGATGGAGAGCGCATTGACGGTTCAGGAACCAGAAATCCAACCACCAAGCAGGTTAAGAATAGCAGCAGACTTTCTGCTTATTGCTATTGTGTTCTGGGCTGCCAGACACATTCACCATTCGGGGTTCGGTTTTTACGAGGACGACTTCACTTTAGTGGTCTGGGCAATGAAATCACCCTGGTATGAAGTCTGGGAGTTTGTATACGGATTATTAACTCAATTTGGAGGTCAAGGTCGACCACTCCAACATAGCTTGATAGCCATTCTCGCTCATGCTACTGGAAAGTTTGGCGGAATCATGGCAGCACAATGGCTTAGCTACATCATCGTAACTATTAACTGTGTCTTGTTCTATCTCCTTCTTAAAAAAATATTCAATCGAAGTTACGCAATCATCGGTGTATTGGCCTACTCACTCTTCTCAGCGGATACGACACAGGCATTTGTTTACCACGCTCTTGGACTACAACAGTCACTGACATTCTTCATTCTAGCAAGTTTCGCTTATTTATCCGGAAAGAGGGCCATCTCTTACCTTCTAATTCTTGGGACCCTGCTCAGCTACGAGACACCTTACCTTGCGTTCATCCTTGTGCCACTTTTAGAAAGAAGGTTTACAAAGAATAAGCTTCGCGAAGTACTCTTCCACACACTTATCCTCCTTTCAATATTCTTGGCAATCATTGGGCTCCGACTTATGACGGGTGAAGGGAGAGTTGCAGCTCTAACCTTCCCTGATTTGATAACGGTTCCCCTGTCTCACATGATTCAAGGACCAATTGTGGCATTGGGGACTTATATCTATCGTCCGATCCAGGCTATCCAGAATCTAAACACCGAGATGATTCTCCTCCTAGCGGTCGCATTCCCCGTTTTTTCTTGGGTCCTCTTGAAGCTAAAATTCTCAAACAATGGAAGTCCATCATCCCCAAGTGACATTAATGCTACCCATGACCAGAAAGAAACAGATAACATCCTGCGACGAACTTTCGCCAAATTGATGGAAAAAGAAGAGGATGCCTTCTCTGTTAGGCTCGCTCTCATAGGCATAGGTATGTTGATCCTGGCCTATCCTTTTACTTTCACAATCCGTGCATTCGCTCTCAGCGGGCGGGATACCCGAGTTCATTTCGGGGCTGCTATTGGAGCGGCGATAGTATGGGCAAGTGTTTTGTACTTGGTATTGTCATTTGCTGAACGATACAGAAAGAAAAAGATAGTAGCATTCACTTTCGCGGCAATATTTTCTCTGCTCTTGGCTTTTGGTTTAGTCATTCAATGGGATTACCAGAAAGCCTGGCGCTTGCAGCAGGACTTCTGGTCCGGGGTAGTGGATTTCGTCCCCGACCTAACTGAGGGGACAGTGATACTGGTCGATCCTGAAGGACTAGATGATACAGTCTTTATTGATGCAAATACGTGGAACCTACCTTTAATAATGCAATACATATTTGAGTTCCCAAATAGTTGGCAATCTCCTCTCCCTGTCCACCGCTTACTGCCAGACTGGAGAGATAGAGTCCTCTTCAATTCGCTTGAAATCAAAGCCGTTGATTACAAATGGGAATATGTCGTCGTGCCCTGGAAGGATGCAGTAATCCTTGAAACTGATAACAGTCGAATTGTTCGGAGACTAGAAAGCGTGGAGCTTGACGGGGCGACTTATGAATTAAAAAAACCAGAAACCGATCAAACCACAAAGTTTCCAAAAGGGTACTTGTATGACGTTCTAATCCGAGACCAGCTCCCCTAACTCTTTTCCTGGGCGTCGTATGCAATCTTCTAGCTTATTCAATCCCAGCCACAATATACTTAACACCAGGTAAGTTCTGCCGATCCGCCGACCTTCTTTCAACTATAATGCTTCTGTGGAAACCCAAATAACAAGACTGGATTGGACCTCCTTCATCGAAGAGAACATCGATGCTCACATACTCCAGACCTCAGCGTGGGGTACTTTAAAGTCCTCTTTCGGTTGGAAGACCCGTTATATTCGTATGAACAACTCCGGCGCGCAAATCCTGTTCCGGAAGCTCCCGCTCGGTTTCACATTGGCATATATCCCCAAGGGACCTATCGGGGATTGGTTGCCAGAGTTGCTCCCGGCCTTAATCCAAGTTTGTAAAGAAGAGCGTGCCTTCATGCTCAAGATCGAACCGGATGCGGCCTGGGTCAGCGGCCTCGCCGACCAACTTCAAACCCACGGCTTCAGGCTTTCTACCCAAACGATCCAACCGCAGCGTACGATCACCGTGGATCTCACCGCGGATGAGGACGAGATCCTGGGGCGCATGAAACAAAAGACGCGCTACAACATCCGCCTCGCCGAGCGCAAAGGTGTAACGGTGCAGCCATGGAATAATATCCGGGCGTTCGCAGCGATGACGCTTGAGACCGCCGAGCGCGATCAATTCGGCGCTCACAACCAGGCATACTTCCAAGACGCCTACGACCTCTTCCACCCATCTGGAGAGTGCGAACTTCTCGTCGCCGAGATCGAGGGTGAACCGGTTGCGGCCATGATGGTCTTCGCACGCGGTCAACGAGCCTGGTATTTCTACGGCGCATCTCTATCGATCCACCGCGAGAAGATGCCGACTTACCTGCTCCAATGGGAGGCGATGCGCTGGTCAAAAGTGCACGGCTGTTTATCGTATGATCTCTGGGGGATTCCGGATGCCGATGAGAAGACTCTGGAAGATCAGTTCACCAGCCGCAGTGACGGTTTATGGGGAGTCTACCGCTTCAAGCGCGGCTTCGGCGGGGATATCATCCGCAGCATGGGCGCCTGGGACCTGGCATATAACCCCATGCTCTTCCAGTTATATCAACTTGCGCTTCGCCTGCGCTTTCACGGATAAGGTTTATGCCCTCTCCCACGATTGTTGACAATCAAGAGACGTGGAACAATGCCCTAGACACACTCGCCAGCGGCCACCTGCTTCAGAGCTGGCAATGGGGTGAACTGAAGAGCCAATACGGCTGGAAACCTCTGCGTATCCTCTGGCGTGATGGCACACAAACCCCCATCGCCGCCGCACAGCTGCTCTTCAGGACCACCACAGGCAGCCTCACCATCGCCTACTGCCCGCGGGGTCCGATCCTCAATTGGGAAAACCCCGATCTCTTCAGACAGGTCCTGAGCGATCTTGTGGATCACGCGTCTCAGCATGGCGCAATTTTTATCAAGATGGACCCCGAAATACCCATAGATAATGACCTTGAATTGCCGGGCGAGAATACAACGAATTCCCTGCTCGAATCCTGGCAGCATCTTGGCTGGCATGAGTCAGAGGAGCAAATCCAGTTCCGCAACACCTTCATCCTCCACTTGGAAGCGGATGAGGAGACGCTGCTGGCGAAAATGAAACAGAAAACCCGCTACAACATCCGATTGTCAGCCCGCAGAGGGGTTGCCATCCGCCGGGGAGGGCTGGAAGATCTCGATCTGCTGTACCAGATGTACGCCGAAACCTCGATACGTGACGGTTTCGTCATTCGCGATCCTGCATACTATCGTGATGCCTGGGGATCGTTCATCCAGGGCGGCGTGGCCCAACCACTTATCGCCGAGGTGGAAAACGATCCGGTGGCGGCAATCATCATTTATCGCTTCGGGAAGACCGCGTACTACCTGTACGGTATGTCTCGCGCTCTCCACCGCGATAAGATGCCCAATCACCTGCTCCAGTGGGAGGCGATCCGCTGGGCGAAAGAAGCGGGCTGCCTGGTCTACGACCTCTGGGGCGCACCGGATCGCGTCGATCCCGGCGACCCCATGTATGGTGTGTACCGGTTCAAAGAAGGTTTCGGGGCACAATTCGTACAAACAGTCGGTGCCTGGGATTTTCCGATCAAATCACTCAAATACCGACTCTACAAAAATTTGATGCCGCGTGTGCTATCGGCGATGCGCCTACTCGGGCGGGCACGCACGCGCGCGCAAGTGGATCGCTGAGCTGATTGTCTAACGATCAATAAGTAGGAGGGCACTCTTGTGAAAGTTCAACTCCCCCGCGTTCAAATCGCACACCTGCCAACGGCTATTGAGCCCTTGCCGCGCCTCAGCGCTGCCCTCAAGGGTCCACAACTCTGGATTAAACGGGATGACCAGACGGGGCTGGCATTCGGCGGCAACAAGACCCGCAAGCTGGAATATTTGCTGGCAGATGCACGGGCCCATGGCGCAGAGATGCTGATCACGCGCGGCGCTATGCA
>JBARSI010000231.1:0-2643 GCA_049644665.1 Anaerolineales bacterium | reverse complement strand
CTTGGCCTCATCAGCCTACGGGAACGATACCGAGCTCTGCGATGTGTTTGACGAACCGCCGGATGCGGACCCGCATGTCCGGTGGTGTGGGAGGGGAGGAGCTGTGAGGCTCCCCCCTATCCCGATTTCGGGTAGGATATTGAGCGCGGAGGCGTCGCGGGGTCAATTAAGCCCCGCGATTCTCATGAATGACAGGAGAAAGTAGCCGAGTGGTGAGCATGAGAAATAGCCTCTCCGGGCAGAAAGGATGTTGGCGCTAATGCATTTCACCCAGGACATTAATCCATGCGCACTGGAGGTCCTTTGAAACGCTGGCAATTCTGGTTGGGTATTGCAATTAGCATTGTTTTTCTCTGGTTTGCACTGCGTGGGCTGAACCTTGGTGCGTTCTGGGAAGTTTTGCGTGATGCGAATTACTGGTGGCTGCTTCCTGGTGTAGGGGTGTATTTCCTCGGTGTTTGGGCGCGCGCCTGGCGCTGGCATTACTTGCTGCGACCTTTGAAGTCCATTCCGACCAGGACGATGTTTCCCATTGTGGCGATCGGGTATATGGGGAACAACATCTACCCTGCGCGCGCGGGCGAGCTGTTGCGTGCGTACGTTCTACGCCGCAAGGAGCAGGTGCCGATCTCAGCCTCGCTGGCAACGATCATCGTCGAACGTGCATTCGACGGAATCGTGATGCTCTCTTTTGTGTTCATTAACCTGCCAGAACTCACCAGTCTGACTGCCGATTCCGGGTTCGCAGGGAGCATCCGGGCGCTCGCGCTCATTGGCGCGGCTGTCTTTATGGGCGCAGTGCTCGTGTTCCTGGTCATGGCGGCTTTCACGGAGCCGTCGAAGCGCGTGATTTCATGGTTCACCGACCGATTAGTGCCCGAGCGCTTTCGTGATGGAGTGGACGCCATTAGCGCTCGCTTTCTGGAGGGCCTGGCAGCGCTTCGCTCGCCTAGAGATGTGGCCATGGTCTTCTTAACCTCGGTTGTGATCTGGCTCTTTGAGACCGGGAAATATTGGTTTGTGATGCATGCTTTTCAATTTGAGGTCAGTTTCTTCGCGCTCATGCTCATGAACGGCATCGTGAATCTGGCGACGACGATTCCCTCTGCGCCAGGCTACATAGGGACATTTGACGCGCCGGGTATTGCCGTGCTGGAGGCCTATAGCATCCCCAATGCAATGGCGGCGGGGTATACACTTGTGCTTCACGCCGCGTTGTGGCTGCCGATTACATTGCTCGGCGCCTATTACATGGCGCGCGAAAGTCTATCTTGGTCGCAGGTTCAAACTGAGATGGCGGAGGATTCGTCATGAAAGCAGCAATCGTCGGTGCTGGCATAGGCGGCCTGGTCGCCGCGTACGATCTGGCACGTAAAGGCGTGGAGGTCACCATCCTGGAGGCAGTGGACTACGTCGGTGGGCTATCATCTGGATTTAAGGATCCGCGCTGGGAGTGGACCGTAGAGCGTTTTTACCATCACTGGTTCGCATCCGATGCGCACATGCTGGGGTTGATCGATGAGTTGGGGTGGAGTGATAAAGTGCTCTTTCCCCGACCGCTCACTGCAGTATATTTCGATGAGTCGTTCTACCCTTTAGATTCAGCGCTAGCGGTACTCCGCTTTAGAGGGCTCCCCTTCATTGATCGCCTGCGCCTTGGAATGGGCATCGCATACCTGCGCTTTGTTGCCAGCTGGGAGTCGTTGGAGAAATACACCGCACATGAATGGCTTCAGCGCTGGGTAGGCAAGCGTGCCTACCACATCTTGTGGGAGCCGCTTCTGATAGGCAAGTTTGGCAATTACTACAAAGAAGTTAACATGGCCTGGTTCTGGGCAAGAGTGAAAGCTCGCACGCCGAGCTTGGGGACCTATGAGGGCGGGTTTCAGGCGTTCATGGATGCATTCGCGGATCGATTGCGCGAGATGGGGGTTGATATTCGCTTGCAGACGCCGGTTGAGCGTGTTGAGCCTTCCCCAGCGGGCGGTTTGAATGTGCGAAGCAAGGCAGAGATATTGGAAGTAGATCGCTGTTTGGTGACCACGTCCCCCGGCCAGCTGGCCGAGATGGCACCGGCATTACCCAAAGATTATTTAGAACAATTGCTTGAGTTGAAATCGATGGGTGCCGTGGTGATGATCTTGGCGTTGAAGCACCGGCTATCTGAAGCGGGGATCTATTGGCATAATATGTCGAAGGAGGCGGGTTTTCCCTTCCTCTCACTTGTCGAGCACACGAATTTCATCAGCCCCGAGTTCTTCGGTGGTGAACATATTGTGTATGTCGGCGATTATCTCGATGTGGACCATGAGTATTTCCAGCTCACGAAGGATCAACTGTTGGAGCGTTTCCTGCCCTCCCTCGCCCGCATGAACCCCGACTTCAGCGCAGATTGGATACGTGAGACGTGGCTCTTCCGCTCCCGCTATGCCCAGCCGGTTCCGCCATTAAATCATTCTGCGGCCATCCCGGATATCCAAACCCCGCTTCCAGGATTGTGGTTCGCCAGCATGAGCCAGGTTTATCCCTGGGATCGGGGCACGAATTTCGCGGTTGAGATCGCCCGGCGGGCTGTGCGGGGGATGTTAACAACAAGGATGTAATTAATATTTCTGTTTGAGAGGGTAACCGGTATGCTCTTAT
>JBARSI010000230.1:0-2069 GCA_049644665.1 Anaerolineales bacterium | reverse complement strand
CCACAGGTGCGGGTAGGCAGCTTCGGTCCGCCCTGACGCTCCGTACCCCCGGTGCGTTCCCGTCTCTAGTCTAGATAAGGATAGCACCGGCCGCGCCCCAACTACATACTAATAACCATTCGCTGCAGCGGACCAGGGGTGTGCAGCGAATTGCTTACTAAATTGTATGAAGGGGATGCTGGGATTGCAGGTATTAGGGCGAATCCCTGCATGCTAGCTCGAGGCCGCTGGGCGGCTCCATACGGAACATCCGAAGCAACGTGATTCGATAAGAACGAGCGCTACCGTGGAGGAAAGCGATGGCACTGATGGCAAGAGATGCCTATATCGCAAGCTTGAGCAGGATGAAGAAGCGGGTGTTCATCATGGGCCAAGAGGTCGAGAGCCTGGTCGACCACCCACTGGTTCGCCCGTCGCTCAATGCTTGCGCTATGACATACGAGTTGGCTGCAAAGCCCGCTTACGCCGACCTAATGCTGGCCACCTCTAAGCTAACAGGTCAGAAGATCAACCGTTTTACGCACCTGCACCAAAATAACGCAGATCTTGTTTCTAAAGTGAAGATGCTTCGCCTCCTTGGTCAAATGACGGGATGCTGTTTCCAGCGTTGCGTTGGGATGGACGCATTGAATGCGCTAGATTCAGTGACCTTCGAGATGGATCGAGCACTGGATACCCAGTATCACGTCAGATTTCGTCAGTACCTAGAGCACGTGCAGGAGCACGACCTCGTAGCGGATGGCGCGATGACGGATCCGAAAGGCGACCGGCGACTGAGCCCTTCGCAGCAGGATGACCCCGATCTGTTCGTCCACATCGTTGATAGGAAGCCCGATGGTGTTGTAGTGCGCGGTGCCAAACTCCACCAAACCGGTGCTCTGAACTCCCATGAGATCATCGTCATGCCAACTCGTACACTATCGGAAGCGGATCAGGATTATGCCGTCGCATTTGCAATCCCAGCAGACACCGAAGGTGTTCTCATGGTCTACGGACGTCAGCCGTCGGACACTCGCAAGCTAGAAGACGGTCAGCTCGATTTGGGTAACCGAAAGTTCAGTGGACATGAGGCCGTAATCATCCTGGACGATGTGTTCGTCCCATGGGAAAGAGTTTTTATGGCAGGTGAGTACGCCTACAGCGGGATACTCGTTGAGCGTTTTGCTGGCTATCACCGGCAAAGTTATGGCGGTTGCAAGACAGGTGTAGGTGATGTGGTGATCGGGGCGGCGCTGTCGCTGGCGCGATACCAAGGCACAGACAAGTCATCGCACATCAAGGACAAGATCGTCGAAATGATCCACCTTAATGAGACGATGTACGCCTGCGGTATCGCGTGCTCTACGGAAGGTAAAAAGACTGCCTCAGGCACATACCTCATCGACCCGATGTTAGCGAATGTGTGCAAACTCAACGTGACACGCTTCCCTTATGAGATAGCGCGACTTGCTCAAGACATTGCGGGAGGCTTGCTCGTTACGCTGCCATCGGAGAAGGATTTTGCCAACCCCGAGACAGGGCCGTACCTGGAGAAGTACCTACGCGGTGCAGACCCGTATACGACAGAGGAGCGCTGCCGGATGCTTCGGTTGATGGAGAATCTCACGTTAGGACCGGGAGCGTCGGCCTATCTCGTGGAGTCCCTGCACGGAGCCGGATCGCCTCAGGCACAGAGGATCATGCTAGCGCGGCTGGCCGACCTAGAGGGGAGATTGCAGTTTGCGAGGAGGCTGGCGGGGATCAAGGATCAGCCCATTCAATGAAAGCCGCTTGCCCTATTAAGATCGAGGTAAGTTCCGGACTCCTCAGTAGGGACCAGTAATAGCAGCAAGGGATCGACCGAATTTGCTCAGAAGCTGGTATGGCAGACTGCTGACTGAAGGATGAACCCCCTAACCATTCGCTGCAGCGGACCCGGGAATCGTGCGATTTTACGCATGACTTGATGTATTATCGAAGTTGAAAGCGGGCCGCTGAGCTCAAAACCGTTAGGCGGCAAAAGAAATGGTGATTGAATCACGTAAAGTTGTAACCAAGCGTCGCATTTTTATATTGTTTCTGGTGCTTTT